>QHWR01000129.1:4734-17543 GCA_003223835.1 Acidobacteriota bacterium
AACCACGCCGGCAGCAGGCCGTCCCACCCGGCGACGAGCGGCAGCCGCGTGTTCCCGGCGAACATCACGCTCGCCTGCGCCACGCGGATGCAGAGCAGGACGGCGATCGTGACCGGCGCGACGGCGGCGGCCGGACCGAGCGCGCCGAAGCCTTCGCTCAGGACCTGCGGGATCGGCGCGATCAGATCGATCCGGTCGATCGGCACGAGCGCCAGCACGGAGCTGGTGCCGAAGATGAACATGACGGCGATGATCGGCGCCGCGATCGCCACCGACCCCGCGATGGTGCGCGCCGGGTTGCGACACTCGCCGGCGTGGATTGCCACGTATTCGAATCCGCCCAGCGCGCCGAAGCCCATCTTCGCCGCGATGTTGAGCGTGAGGATCGAGACGACCGGAACCGCCGTCGCCAGCGGATGGAACTCGCGCAGCGTCCCATGCGCCAGGTTCAGCCACGGCAGCGCCATCAGCATCGCGAACGTCGTCAGCATCAGCGCGCCGCCCGCGCTATGGACCCATTTGCCGAGGCTGAGCCCGCGCACCGTCACGAGCACGAGCGCGGTGACGATCGCCGCGCTCACCGCCGTGACGAACCAGGGATTCGACGTCAGCCACTCGCCGTCCGCGCCGAGCACGTAGCGCAGATACTGCGTGACCTGCAGCCCCGTCTCCGACGTGTTCAGGATCGCGAACAGCCAGAGGTTCCACGCGACCATGAACCCGGTCAGCTCGTTGAACCCGAGCTTCGCCCATTGATAGAGGCCGCCCTCGAGCGGCATCGCGCGGTTCAGGTGGACGACGACCGCCGCCGACGGGAGATAGAAGAGGACGATCGCGGCGAGCCAGAGGACGACGTGCGCCGGCCCCTGCTTCGCCGCGACGCCGACCCACGGCAGGCCGACGATGAAGAGGACCTGCGTGAGCGTGAGATCGACGAGGCCGAGATCCTTCCGCAGCAGGGCGCTGCGCGCTTCGACCTCGGCTTCGTCACGTTGCGCGACCGGCACGACGCGACAATATAATGCGACTCGCCGACAGGTCAGGCAGGCTTCTCGAGCGCCTCTAGCCGCCGCTCGTGATCCTACCCGTGACGCCGATAGCGGCTCCAGTCGTCGTGCAGCGCGTCCAGCATGACCGCGACGGCGGACGGCAGCCAGTCGCGGCCGAGCGCGCGCACGTGCCGCCGAAGATCGCGCGCCGGCGCGCTCCCGAGATGGACGTTGGCGGTTTCCCACCCCATCGCGTGCATCAAGCGGTATTCGTCGTAGCGGCGCGGCAGCGTTTCGAGCTCGATGCGCGAGCAGTCGGGCGCGAGACGCCGGATCAACCAGCCCTCGCGAATCTCCACGAACGGATCCGGCGTCCGCACCGCCGATTTCAGCAGATCCCTGTAGCGAATCTTGCGCGTCTTGCCGGTCGTCCACGCGAGCGCCGATGGCACCGCCGCTTTCGCCTCGCGGGCGATCCACCCGCCGTTCGATTGCAGGAGGCCGAGATGAGGCTCCCCAGGCCCGCCGTCCGGCGGACGAAGCGCGGCGACGATGAGGACGCCGACGCCGACGCCGGCAGCGCCGAGCCGAGCAGCGTGCGGATGGGTCGCGGCACGTTCCCTTCGCCGCGCGCTCGTTTCAGAAGTTTTCGCCAGAACACGACCGGGTCGCGCAGATCGTTCAGCGCGGTGTCGCGGAGCCAGTGATGTTCCTCCGCGAGCACGAACGGTTGTCCTCCCTCGGCCAGGCTCTCGTCGTAACCGAGGAGCAGCGCTTCGCAGATGTCCGCGGCCTTGAGGCGTATCCGCCCGATGCGGCGCGCGAGGATGGCGCTTGCGGCGAGGCGAATCAGGTCGTACGTGAACGGCCACTCGTCGGCCTCGTCGAAATCGTTGATGCCCCACACGAGACGCCCCTCCGCGTCGCGCCACGTGCCGAAGTTCTCGACGTGGAGATCGCCGATCGCCAGGATGCGCGGCGACGCCGGCAGCTGCTTCGCCAGCGCTTCCGTCACCTGCACCCAACGGTAGAACGTCGCGCGCAGGAATCGGAAGGGATCCTTCCGCATGTCGCGGTGCTTGCGCTGGAGGTCGCCAGCGACGACGGGCGTTCGCGCGGCGAGCCAGCGTTCGTACTCTCGCGTCGCTTCGTCAATGTGCATATGGTCTGGATGGGATCACCACAGAGACAACAGAGATAGCGGAGTTATAGTGCATTTTCATGCCGACCCTCTTTCTCGCGCTGACGTTGCTCGCCGCGGATTCTCAGGCTACTCCGGCCCGCCCTGAGCTCTATCGCTTCGTCCTCATTCAGGCGGCGCCGGGGCGGCTGCTCGAGCTGATCGACCTCTATCGCAAGCGGCTGCCCGTGATGGCCGCGGGCGGCGACGAGCTGCCGTTCATCGTCCGCCACGCGCAGGGAGATCGATGGGACCTCCTCGTCATCTACCCGTCGGGGAGTTTCACGGAGTACTACAGCGCCGAGCGCATGCGCCGGCGCGAGAGCGCCGCGAGTGCATCGGGCGTGACGGGGGAGCAGTTCGCGCGGCAGTTCTACGACCTCGTCTCGTGGCACGAGGACGTCTACGTCGAGGGGCCGCCGCTGGCCGCGTTCCGCGACTACCTCAAGGATGCGGGGCTCGTGCACCTGGAGATGTTCCAGGCACTCGCCGGTAAGCGCGACCTCCTGATAGAAGAGAGGAGGATGGAGAGCCGTTTCAACCGCGAGCGCTCGCGCCCCGAGGCGCTGCTCTTCACCCACGAGCAGGGGGCCGCGTGGGACGTGATCACGCTCGACGCCTTCCGGAACTGGCGGCACTACGCGGAGTCGGAGACGATCCCTCAGGACGTGAACGACGCCGCCGCGAAGAAGGCGGGCTTCGCCAACGTGGACGCCATCTCTCCGTATCTGCGCTCGCTCATCGCGCTGCACCACGACACGCTGGCGACGGTGGTCAAATAATCGGGATGACGCGGTGCTGAGGGGGTGCTGAGCGGGAGTGCTGCGGAAGGACGTGCTGCGTGCCCCGCGCACAGAGCACACATCTCGCCCAGCACTCCCTCCCATCACGCAGCCCCAGCACCCGCTCCGATCACGCAACGCCAGCACGACGAAGTGCTGAGGGCGGGGTGCTGAGAGGGAGTGCGGCGGAAGGATGTGCTGCGTGCACCGCGCACACAGCACACATCTTGCCCAGCACCCCCTCCCATCACGCAGCCCCGAGCACCCGCTCCGATCACGCAACGCCAGCACGCCGAACGTGCTGAGGGCGGGGTGCTGAGAGGGAGTGCTGCGGAAGGACGTGCTGCGTGCCCCGCGCACAGAGCACACATCTCGCCCAGCACTCCCTCCCATCACCCAGCCCCCAGCACGTCATCTGCGGTGATGCGGGATGCGCGATCAGGGATTAGGGATTCTGCGACTTCTTGCGCGGGTCGTCGTTGGGATTCACGTAGGTGATCGCGAACGGTCCCGTCCCGTGGATCTGGATCTCGGTCGCGCCCTTCGCGATCACGTAGTGATGGGTCAGCTTCGTCGTGTGCGCGAAGCCGTGCGCGCCGAGCGCCTTCATCGACGCTTCGTCGACCTTGTCGCCCATCCCCATGGCGAGCGTTCCGGAGAGCACGCTGACGTTCTCGTCGGTCGGATGCCAGTGCGGCGGCACGCGGTAGCCGTCGGGGAACTTCGCGCGGACGACGAAGGGACCGGCCTTCCCGGGATCCCCGTAGAGGATCGCGGCCTGCGCGCCTGGCGGCAGCCCGGGCGGCGCGGGACCCCATTTCAGTTCGTCGGCCGTGACCATGACGTGTTTCGGCGCCGGCGCGGCGGGCTTGGTTTTCCGGGCCGTGCCCTGCGCGCGCAGCGCCGTGCCGGCGGCGAGGGCGACGGCGGCTGCGAGCACGGCGGCCGTAACGCGGGTCTTCGACATTCGCTTCTCCTTGATCAATGCCATTCGGCTATCAATGCCATTCGGCATTTCGAGCCTGAGCGCGCCGGCATAAACCCCGACTCAGAGAAACCGCTGATCGTCTGCCGACGGCCCGTAAATCGCCGGCACCGGAACGTTGTTCAGCCGCAGATAGACCGTGAGCTGTCCGCGGTGGTGCGAGAGGTGATTGATGGCGTCGCGCAGGACGACGTGGCGCGGGTCTTCCGCGACCACGTTGGTCGCGACCAGCAGCCGCCACGGCTTCATCAGGTGAACGTCGTTCGTGCGCTGCAGCGCGCCGCGCGCCGCCGCCGTTCCTTTCTCCAGCTCCTCCAGCAATTCCTTGTTCGTGCGGAGCTGACGGCTGTACGGCGACGTGGACCCGCCGGGCGGGTTGAGGTCCAGCTCGTTCTTGTCGACGATCATCGCGACCCAGGACGGCATCATCGCGACGAGCGCCGCGAGGCGGCCGAGCGGCATCGACTTGTCGTGGGGCTTCCAGTCGTCGCGCCCTTCCGGGACTCTCTCGAGCGCGCGCCGCGTGCGCGGCGCCTCGCGGTCCAACTCGGTCAGGAACAGTTCAGTCAGCTTCATTCGTGCAGTCCTCCACGAACTCGATTATTCCACTTCGCGGGCGAGCCTCAATGATGACGCTCCGCGCCGAGAGCGGCATTGTTGGAGTACCGATATGGACCTGGGATTCGCTACGACGCGCGCCGGCTGCGGGCCGAGAGTGGCAGCCGCTGCTGGTCGGACTCCAGGCTCATCTTCGCCATCTCGAACGTGAGGCGCGGCACGTAGCGTTCGCGCGCGTCGTCGATGTCGGCGAGGATCTCCTGCGCGAGCCGCTTCGGCGCGACGACGCGCGCGAGCGGGCCGAAGCCATGGATCCAGCGGCGGAGCGGGCGGTCGTCGCAGACGGAGAGTCGGACGACGACCGTTCCGTCCTCGCGCTCCGCGATCTGCTGCGACGGGTGCCATTCGCGTTCCTTCACGTACGCGGCGGCGCGCGCGTCGAATTCGATCTCGATCGCCTCGGGCGTGCCGGTGTGAACGCCGAGCGAATGCGCGAAGGGCTCCGGCGGCAGCGGATGCGGATCGAAATGCTCGTCGAGCATCGCGAGCGCGCGGATGCGCTCGACCGCGAACGTGCGGCTCTCGCCGTATTCGAGGACCCATGCCGTCACGTAGATGCCGCCGTCCGCGCACGACAGCCGCAGCGGCTCGATCACGTAATCCTTCGTCCGCCGTGAAGACGACGAGTCGTAGCGCATCTCGACGCGACGGTGCGTCAGCGCCGCGTCCGCCACGCGGGTGAGGATCTCGCGCGTCCGCCGCTCGTCCTGCCTCTTGCGTCCGTTGCTCTTCGCCTTCAGCATCGCGGGCAGACCGTCAAGATATTTGCGGCACGCCGGCGGCAGCGCGCGTTCGAGCTTCGCGAGCGCGCGCTCGGCGTCTTCTATCAATGGCGCCCCCGCCATCGCCGCGAGCAGGCTCCGGCTGAAAGACAGCGCGCACAGCTCGGTCAGGCTCAGGCCGGTCTCTTCCAGGCTCCGGAACGGCTTCGCCCGCAGCTTCCACATCGTCGTCCCGTTGACGCGCTCGTCGTAGAGCGGGAACCCCGCGCGCGAGAGCGCGTCGAGGTCGCGCCGGATCGTGCGCGGGTGGACGCCGCGCGCCGCCGCCGTTAGACGTGCGGGACACGCCTCCGCCCCGTTCGTCCGAGGGCTCGAGAGCGAGTGACATCGTAATCTTCGAACGGCGGCACGGCCGCTGACAGCGCGGCTGTCTCGCCCGGCGCTGCCTGCATGGTTGTCGAGCGCACTCGGTCACTTTTCGTGACCGTCCCTGTCCACCGCCCCTCCTTACACTCCGCCGCGACCGAGGAGGGACGATGTTCAGGAGATTCTTCGTTGTGTGTGCCGGCGCGTGCCTGGCGGTCCCGGGCTGACCTTCAGTCCGGCGTTCGGCATCGTGGGGCAGACACTGTTCTCGTTCAGCGCCTCGGCAGCGGATCCCGACGGTGACGCGATCAGCTACGCGTGGGACGTCGCCGGCAACGCGTTCACCGGGAGCAGCGGCACGATCACGTTCTCGAGCGGCGGCAATGGCACGGCGCGTTTAACCGTCACCGACAGCAAGGGTGCCACCGCGAGCGACACGCGGACGTTCGCCGTCGGCACCATGATCGGGAGCTGGCTCGTGACGAGCGCGTGAAGATCGCGCCGTTCACGGACTTCAACATGACCGGGCAAGATCCGGCGTCGGTGAGATACCCGGCGCGCTTCTGAGGAATCCGGACCTTTCCGGTCCACCGCCGCCCGCCACGATCGCGGGCGTGACTGGACGAGTTTCGCGCGGCGCTCGCCGCGCGCGGCGGCCAGTCCGACGTCCGGCTCGTTCATCTAACGGACCCTCTGTAGTCCGCGATGCCGCCGCCGGATCGACTTCTGCTGTCGCGTCATTCTGGATGCGCGGCGCCGCCTCTCGTCTTTGGCGTAGGCTGGCCATCTCGGTGGCGATGGCAGCACTGCCACCGTGTGCCGACGAGCCTCTCGACACCGCGGACTTCGAGCGCGCCGCGGAGCACTTCAACACGTGTCGGGCGCGAGGCGTGCAGGGCTCGAATACGGATTTTCTGATCTGCGCGGTCGCGGAGCGCCGGAAGCTGCCAATCCTGACGAACGACGCCGACTTTTCGCGGGTCGCCGCCATCCTTCCGGTTACACTCCACGGCCGTCAGGGAAGATAGACGACGACAGTGTCGTGCTGCGGCTATCGCAGATGCTTGTTGAAGAACTCCACCGTCCGCGTCCACGCCAGCTTCGCGGCCTCCGCGTCGTACCGCGGCGTCGTGTCGTTGTTGAACCCGTGCTGCGTCCCGGGATACTTGAACATCGCGTACGACACGTTGTGCGCCTTCAGCGCCGCCTCGTACGCGGGCCAGCCGGCGTTGATCCGGTCGTCGTTCTCCGCATAATGAATCAGCAGCGGCGCCTTGATCTTCGCCGCATCCTCCGCTGACGGCTGGCTCCCGTAGAACGGCACCGCGGCAGCCAGGTCGGGCAGCCGCGTGGCGAGCATGTTGACGATCCCGCCGCCGTAGCAGAAGCCGACGGCGCCGATCTTCCCGGTGCACTCGGGACGGGCCTTGAGCCAGTTCGCCGCGGCGACGAAGTCCTCGCGCGTCTTCGCCTGATCGAGCTGCATGAAGAGCGCGCGCGCCTTGTCCTCGTCGCCCGGATAGCCGCCGAGCGGCGCGAGCGCGTCGGGCGCGAACGCGAGAAAGTTGTCGAGCGCGAGCCGGCGCGCCATGTCCTCGATGTGCGGGTTGAGCCCGCGGTTCTCGTGGACGACGAGCACGCCCGGCAGCTTGCCGGACGCATTCGCGGGGCGGACGAGATACCCCTTCGTCTTGCTGTTGCCCTGCGGCGACGGATATTCGACCCACTCCGTCTTGATCCGGCCGTCGTCCGGCTTGACCTGCTGCGCTTCCGCGAACGTCGGGTTGAGCGCGTCGAGCAGCATGGACGCCGTCATGCCGCCGACGGCGAACTTCGCGGCGCGATCAAGAAATGCCCGGCGGTCGATGCCGCCGTGCACGTATTGATCGAAGAGGTTCAACAGTTCCTGGTCGAAGTCATGCGAGGTTTTGCGTTCCATAGGCGGGCTATTGTAGCGCGTGGAGACTCTCCCCCTTGGAATCTGACATTCGAGCACTCAGGCGACGTGCGCGACGATGGTCACCGCGGTCCGCCTGTCCTCCGTCGTCACGGTCAGGTGTTTCACGTGCTCGAGCAGATCCTCCAGACCACGCTGACGCAGCAGCTCACGCACGTCGACGTGGACGTGTTCGGCGTCGAGGCGGATGCCGGGAGGCAGATTCAACTTCGCGATGAACGGCGCGGCGAGGTGCATCAATCCTCCCACCGCCCCGGTCACGCGGCAGACGAGGGGTCCCTCGTTCGCCAGCGTCGCCTGCCGCTCGATCGCGAGCGTAAGCGTGATCGGCGGAAGGAACGCGGGCCTGGCGAGCGTCAGCGTGACCCCGAGACGATTCCCAGCGTGCGAGCGGACCGTGACGCTCCGCAACGGTCCGCCCGGCGGCAACTGCGCCGCGATGAGCTGATTCAGCAGCGGATCGGCGATCCGGATCGTCGAGTTGATTTCGCTCCCGGAGAATCCCGCGAAGCGAACCGCCTGCTGTTGGGACAAGATCTGCAGGAGAGTCGGGTCCATCGGACGAGTGCAGGCAGCTAACGCTAAATGCTAAATGCCAAATGCCAAAAGCGCGAGATGACGGTTCAGCATTCAGCAATCAGCATTTCCCTATCGCCCCTGCTTGATGAACGTGCCGTTCCTGAACTCGTCGAATGCCTGACGGAGCTGCGCTTCCGTGTTCATCACGATCGGTCCGTACCACGCCACCGGCTCCTGGAGCGGCTTGCCGGAGACGAGCAGGAACCGGATCCCCTGGTCGCCCGCCTGCACGGTGACCTCGTCACCGCGATCGAACACGATCAGCGACCGGTCGCGCGCGTCGTTGTACACGGCGTTGTCGTCGGTGCTGCCGGTGTTGTCGGTCAGCACCGGCCGCGGGCCGGACGCGTTCCGGAACGATCCCGACCCCGCGAACACGTACGCGAACGCGTGGCGCGTGACCTCGACGGGCAGCGTCTTGCGCGTGTTCGGCGGGACCGAGACGTCGAGGTACGACGGGTCCGCCGCGATGCCGTCCACGGGCCCGCGCTTGCCCCAGAACTCGCCGCACACCACGCGCACCGCGGTCCCATCGTCATCGGCGATCGACGGGATGTCGCGCGCGGAGACGTCCTGGTAGCGCGGCGCGGTCATCTTCAGCGACGCCGGGAGATTCGCCCAGAGCTGGAAGCCGTGCATGCGGCCCTGCGCGTCACCTTTGGGCATCTCCTGATGAATGATGCCACTGCCGGCGGTCATCCACTGGATGTCGCCCGCGCCGAGCGCGCCCCGGTTGCCGAGGCTGTCGCCGTGCTCCACGGTGCCGGAGAGCACATACGTGATCGTTTCGATCCCGCGGTGCGGATGCCACGGAAATCCCTTGAGGTAATCCGCCGGGCGATCGTTGCGGAAATCGTCGAACAGCAGGAACGGATCGAATTCCTCCGTGTCGCCGAACCCGAACCCGCGGTGCAGCCGCACACCCGCCCCCTCGATCGTCGGCGTGGCCTGAATCAGTCGCTTGACGGCTCGTATGGACACGCGCCCTCCTCTGTCGTGTGACGCTCACCGGCGCGCGCTGGGTCCAGGCTGTTGAATGCCGACGGCTCGTGATTAGCGGCGTGCGGGGCGCGCTTCGATGACGCTGAGCGGCGACTTCGTCGGAACGATGCGCGTCGGGTCGAAGCCGGCGCGCGCGAAGAGCGCGCGGCCCCGTGGATGTTTACGGCAGGGGTCACGCGCGCGCGATCGATATCTGGTCTATTTGAAATGTGGGGCATTTGCCGGAACACAAAAACGAAGGGCCCGCGAAGTGCGGCCGCGCTTGAGTGGGACCGCGTGTCCGGATTAGTTCCCGGAGACGCGCGGCATGGTTGCGGCTGCACTCCGTGGGCCCACTGTCTTGCCCGGTGGGACCTCCACGGTGCCTCCTTAGCAGTGAGGCGTGCTGCGATGAATATGGGACCGAATCGCGCCGGCGTCAAGATCTGAAATGACGAGGTGCCGATGGTCGCAGGACCGAGCCGGACCCTTCATTGCACTTCTCCCGCGCGATCGCTGTAACCCACTCAGAGGAGAGATCGCGTATGGAGTTTCTGCGTACTTTCACGCTTGCCGCTGCGGCAGCATTTGCACTCGTTCAATCGCCGCCGCGGTCCGGGCCGGTGCTCGTGACCGCCGTCATCGACGGCGACACGATCCAGGTCGCCGCGGTCGGACGTGTGCGGCTGCTCGGCATCGACGCGCCGGAGATCGGCCGCGGCTTCGATACGCCGGCGCCGTTCGCGCATGAAGCGAAGGAACGACTCGCGGCGCTCGTGCTGCACCGATGGATCCGGCTCGAGCCCGACGGTCCGCGCGACGATGCGTACAACCGTCATCTCGCGTATGCGATGACGGAAGACGGACAGTTCGTCAACGCGATGCTGCTGCGCGAGGGGCTCGCACGGGTGTCGGCGCGCCTCCCGCTCGCGCGGCTCCCGGAGCTGCAGCGCGCCGAAGCGGAAGCGCAGACGTTCCGTCGCGGCATGTGGGGCGCCACGCCGCGGATCCCGGGGCAGCAGTACACCTTCCAGGCGCCGGCGAAGAAGACCGGCCGCACGAAAAAGCCCGGCGGCGCGGCGGCGGGCCGGACGAAGCGCAAACGTCAAGCGGCGAATCCACACCGGCGCCGAGCTCGCGCCGTGTTTGACGTCATGCATACGAAACAGGCATACTTATGCATATGCGCACGACGCTGATCCTCGACGACGCGCTGCTCGAGAAAGCGCGGCGCTTGTCCGGCCTCGCGGAAAAGACGGCCGTCGTGCACGCCGGCCTTCGCGCGCTGATCGCGCGCGAGAGCGCCCGGCGGCTCGCGCGTCTCGGCGGATCCGATCCGCGCGCCCGCGCCGTCAGGCGCCGCCGGCATGCGCCGCCGCGATGATCCTCGTGGATACGTCCGTTTGGATCGACCACCTTCGTCGGGGCGACGCCGAACTCGCGGGACGGCTCGAGAACGGCGACGTCGCCTGCCATCCGTTCATCATCGGCGAGCTTGCGCTCGGCACCATGCGTCATCGACCCGCCCTGCTCGCGCTGCTCGCCCAGCTTCCGGCCGCCACGGAACCGACTCACGATGAAGTCATGACCTTCGTCGAGCGTCACCGCCTGCATTCAAGCGGCATCGGATGGATCGATGCCCATCTGCTGTGTAGTGCTGCGCTCGATCGACATGCCTTATGGACCGACGACAAGTCGCTTCGCGCTGTCGCGAAGCGGCTCAACGTCGGATACGACCGATCGCGCGGTTGACTTCACGTCCGCGCTGGATTCTGAACCATAATCAAAGCTTTGCATGGAGCGACGATGACGAGATGCTGGCGGCCGCTCGCGTTGACGGCCGCACTCCACGTGACGGCCGGTCTGGGCGCGGCGGCGGCGGCGCAGACGCTCTTCGTGCGGAACGCGGGCCCCGGGACGCCGGTCGAAGTGGTGGTCAACGGGACGAAGGCGGGGGCCGGGACGGCCGACGCCGGCGGCGACGCGACGGTCGCGTTCAGCCTGCAGGCGCAGACCGGGAAGGACGAGATGGACGCGAACGTCTACGTCGAGACCTGCGACAAGACGCGGCGCGTGCTGATCGTCGACGCCGGCCGCGCGCCGGGGCCGGCGGGATCGGGCTGCGAGCGCGCGCAGATCTCCGGGTTGTACTGGGTGCGGCCCGTGAACACCCTCGTCGTGGACGTCGGCGGCGTGACGCCGAAGCTCCTGCTGATCAAAGGCCACTACACGCCCCCCAGACCGACACCCGAGGGAGGCGAAGCGCACACGTGGCGGCTGGCGCCGACCGGCATGGTCGTCTACGGCGCGCCGGGGATGGCGAGCCTGCGCGACGCCGTCACGGTCTCGTGCGGCACCGTCACCAGTTGCAGCGGCAAGGGCACGCGGATTTCAGCCGCCGCGGGTGCGACGTACTGGATCACACGGTATCTCGGCGCCGACGTCAGCTACATCAAGCCGGCGAAGGTGACCGCCTCCGGCAGCGGGACGGGGTACCGCTTCAACAGCGCGCTCGACGCCGAGCTCGTCACGGTCGCGGCCGCGGTCGGGGTCCCGGCCGGCCCGGTGAGAATCTACGGCAAAGTCGGCTGGAGCCACCATCACGCGACCTCCGCGACGACGGAGACGATAGACGACGTCACGGTGACGGTGAACGACGTCCCGCAGACGTTCAAAGGCGGCACGCAGACGTTCGAGACCGAGACGAGAGGGTGGGGGTGGCTGTTCGGCGGCGGCCTCGAAGCGTGGATCAAGCCGTCGTTCGCGATCTATGGCGAGGCGGGGTCGGCGGCGCTGAAGGGATCCGCCGTCGGCGCCGGCGAAGGACAGCTCAACGATCGCGCGACGCTCGTCCTCGCGGGCGTGCGATTCCGAATAGGGCCGAAGTAGACGCACGCGGCGCGCTTGGGCGCGCGCCGTTACTGGACGTCGAGCAGCTCGATGTCGAAGACGAGCGCGACGTTCGCCGGGATCGGGCCGTTCCTGATATCGCCGTACGCGAGCGACGGCGGGATCACGAGCTGACGTACGCCGCCGACTTTCATGCCGGGGATCCCCTGATCCCAGCCGGGGATCACCTGTGCCGAGCCGAGCACGAACTGGAAGGGCGTGCGGCCGATCGACGAGTCCACCTGCAGCCCCTTCTTGTCGGCCTTCGTCGCGTCGTATAGCCAACCTGTGTAGTTCACCGTGATCGTGTTGCCGGACGCCGCCTCGGTGCCGGTGCCGATGCGCAGATCGGCCTGGCTGTAGGTCACCACAGGTGTCGGGGACGTTGCGGTCGACGTGCAGCCGGCGAGTGCGATCGTCGCCGCGACCGCGGCGAGCAGGGTAAAGCGAAAGAAACGAACGGTCACACGCGGCTCCTGACCATCCATCATCCTAACGCGGCTCGGCGCGCTTTTCGAGCGCCAGGATCCTGAGGTCATGGTTCTCGAGCTTGTGATCCACTTCGGCACGTTTCTTTGCGTCTTCGGCATGACGCTGATCGATGGCGTCGATTCTCTCGAAGATCAGCTTCACCTCATGTGACACGCCGTCGATTCTGACGCCCAGGAGCGCTCGCGTCTTCTCGTCGCCATCCTGGACGGCTTTCTCCAACTTTCCGAAACGCTCGTCGACGGACGCGAAGCCCTTGTCAACCTTCGCGT
>QHWR01000130.1 GCA_003223835.1 Acidobacteriota bacterium
AACGGACCAGAAGGCGACAAATCGGCGAGTCACGATCGGCCTCCAGACGCGAGAACAAGGTGACAGAAGTGGGGAACTGTAGCACGATTCGCGCGTGCGACGACGCGTTCTGCCGATGCCGTGGCGCGCCGCGCTGATGCCGGCGCCCGTCCTCTTCATGCTCGGGCATCAATCCGCATTCAACCGCGGCGTCGCGAGCGTCGGCGGCAGCCGGATTCAGGAACATCGCTACGTCGACGTCGGCCGCTACGTCGATCGCGCGCTGCCGCGCAACGCGGTCGTGTTCTGCCTGCAGCATGGCGGCAGCATTCGCTATTACTCGGGGCGGCTGACGGTGCGGACCGACCAGTTCGACGATCGAGGTCTGGCGTCCGCGTTCACATGGCTGCGCGCGCACGGCTATCGTCCCTTCGTCGTGCTGGACGACTGGGAGCTGCCGGGACGCCGGCCGGCGACGTGGCGTCTGCTCGCACGCCGCAATCCGCCGGACGGCGTGTCCGTCTACGATCCGTCAGGGGATGGACAGGCGGCCGTCGACCCGCCGACGACGATCGAGCCCGCTACGGATCGCGACTGCAGCGCGCCGCGTCCGCTGTTCGTCCGGTGAAGCGCCGCGGCTACAATCGCTCGATGTCCAGGCCCGCGGCCCGCGCCGTCCTCCTCGTCCTCATCCTTCTTTGCATCCTCTGGACCGCGGCCGTTGCGTTGACCGGTGGCGTTCAATTCCACTTCGCCGGCGTCCTGATCAGATCCCGCGATTCCTTCCGGCCGTTGACGGCGGCGGCGGTCCTGCTCATCGTGTACGGATTCCTGTTCCGCGAGGCTCTGATCCGCGAGACGGACGCGCTCGTCCGCGTCGCGCGACGCATCGCGCCGTTCGCGACGGCGGCGGCCGCCGTCGCCGTCGTGGCCGCGGCGATTCACTGGGGGACGTTCGCGGCGAGCGGGGCCGATTCGTACGGCTACGTCAGCCAGGCGTATCTCTGGGCCGAGGGTCGGTTGCGCATCGACCAGCCGATCGCCGCCCGGCTGCCCTGGCCATCCGCCGACTCGAGCCTCGCGCCGCTCGGCTACAAAGCGGCGAGCCAGGGTCATGCGATCGTGCCGACCTACGCGCCGGGCTTGCCGATCCTGATGGCCCTCGCGCTGCGACTCGCCGGCGCGTGCGGACCGTTCGTCGTGGTGCCAATCTGCGCGGGACTGCTCGTCTGGTCGGCGTACGCGACCGGACGTCGCCTCGGCGTCACGGGGGCCGGAGCAATCGCGGCGATCCTGACCGCCGCGAGCCCCATCGTGCTGTTCCAATCGATGTGGCCGATGAGCGATGTTCCGGTCGCCGCGCTGTGGACGATGGTGGTCGCACTTCTCCTCGGGCGGTCCAGGGCATCCGCGGTTGGCGCCGGCATCATTGCGGCGATGGCGCTGCTGGTTCGCCCGAATCTGTTGCTGGTCCCCGCGGCGTTGGGCCTGTGGTTGCTCTGGCAGGTGCCGCGGGCCCGAGGCAACGGCGTGGCGCGGTTGATCGGATTCGCGCTCCCGCTCGGCGTCGCGTCGATCGTTGTCGCCGCGCTGAACGATTACTGGTACGGCGGGCCGTGGGCGTCCGGCTACGGCGGTTTCGACTATCTTTACAGCGCGTCGAGGCTCCGGCCGAACGTGACGGCATACGTCACCGATCTCTGGCAGACGCACACCGCGTTCATCTTCTTGTTTCCGCTCGCGCTCATCGGCGTCACGATGCCCCTCCAGCCCGACACCAGGTCCGCACGCGCCCTGCTTGGATCGGCAATCGCCGGGGTCTGGTTGTCCTACCTCTTTTACATTCCGTTTTCGGATTGGTGGTACGTGCGCTTTCTTCTGCCCGCGCTTCCGCTGATGCTGCTGCTGGCCGCGATCGCGGCGAGCCGTCTGGCCGCCTTGCTCGCGCCGCCATGGAACACGCTCGTGCTCGGAACGATTCTGCTCGCGGTGCTCGCGTCCGAGTTGTCGTTCGCGCGCGACACCGCGACGTTTGGGCGCCTGCGCGAGCTCGAGCACCGTTACATCGATATCGCCAGGTACGTAGACGCCACGTTGCCGCCGAACGCCGCGATTCTGTGCATGCAGCACAGCGGCGCGCTGCGGTTCTACGCGGGGCGCTTGACGGTCCGCTACGACTGGCTCGACGCGCCGTGGCTCGCGCGCGCGGGACGGGATCTGCAGGCGGCCGGGTATCACCCGTATGCGGTGATCGAGGACTGGGAGGCCGCGGACGTCCGGCGGCGATTGGACCTGCCGCCCGATGCGCCGCTGCCGTGGGCGCTCGTCGCGCGGATGCTCGAACCGGCCCCGCTGACCGTCTACGATGCCGCGCCGGACGCCGCGCCGGTCATGCCCGTCACGCTGACGGGCACGAATGTGCGCGAGTGTCTCATGAAGAAGCGCGTCGACGCGAGATACCGCCGTGGCTCATCGCCCTGTGACTCTAATCTCGGCGATGCTCCAGTCGTGGGTGCCCCAGCCGGTCTGCTGCAGTCGGACGAAGCGCACGTTGTCTCTGCCGATCGGGAACACGACAGGAATCTCCTTCGGATGCCGCACCGCGGCGTAGTACGCCTGCAGTCTCGTGTCGCCGAGGAAGATGGTTTCCCAGGACGAACCGTCCGCGGAGATTTCAATCCGGAGGCGCTGGGCGTAGTCGGTGAGAAACGGGCCGAGCTCGATGACCACCTGGCCGACATACGTCGGTTGTTCCAGCTCGATCGTGAAATCCGCCTGCTGCGTCTGCACGCCGCCGCTCCATCGCGTCGTCCGGTTGCCGTCAACCGCGCGCGCGGCGTGCGGTTGGCTGGGAAATGCCGTCAGCGCCTTCATCGCGAGCGGCCGGCCGGCTTCATCAGCCGGAGGCGCGATTCCGCTCGCTGGCAGCCGGTAGCTGCTCCACGCCGGATGTGCCTGCTCGCGAACGACTCCCGGGAACCCGAGCACGAACTGCCGCATCGTGCCGTCGGCATCCGCGTCGTGATCGATGACGATGCCGAGCGGGCCGTTCGCGCTCATCGCCTGCAGGATGCGCGCGTCGTGCAGCTTCAACATCTCGCGCATGGCCGGGTAGTGCGGCGCGGCGTATCCGCTGAACCCGTTGTAGACCGGCACGGGATCGAACGGTTGCTGATAGAGCGACAGCGCGTCCTCGTCGTCCGTGATCGGCAAGTTGAGACGGACGGCGACTCCCGGCGGCGACGGGCGGAGATCCGGCCGCGGCAGGACATTGAACACTCCAGGCCAACCGTCGAGCAGCAGCCCCAGGGTTGCGAGCGACACGGCCGTGCGTCGCGCGCGCCCCCGGAATTGATCGAGACCGAGCGCGGCGATGGCGCTCAGGCATACGATCGTCATCATCCAGAAGCGTGCCGGCACGCGCAGCCCGTCGAAGCCCGGTAACCGCATCAGCCATCCATACGGCGCCTGATACAACACGCGCATGTTCAGGAGCGACGGATCGGGTCCGAGCGCGAGGAACCACATCAGGAACGCGGCAATCAAGTAAAAGGTGAGCGGCGAACGGCCGCGCACCGCGCTCCGCATCCGCGGCAACGTGGCCAGATACCCGAACGCGGCGAGCACCGCGAGCATCAGCGGCTTGTCCGGCCGCGCGACGGAGAACAAACGGACCCCGGCCACGGTCAGACGCCACGGGCCGTGCACGATCGGAATGATCCAGATGCCCACGAGCACGACGAAGAGCCCGGCAAATATCCGCCGCACCGTGCGAGCCCGGGGCGCGTCCTGTCGCTCGGCGAACGGTCCCGCCATCCAGATCGCGAGGAGCGTCAGGATCATTACCGTCAGGCCCGGGAAAATTTCGGACTCGCCGCGCGTGGTCACGTGCAGCCAGCGCCAGAGCAGTGAATCGCCGGGCGCGTGCAGCAGGCCTGCGAGGTCGGCGCCGTAAAGGCCCACTTCCTCGAGGCCGCGGCTGAATCCATACGTGTCGCGCAGAATCGTCTGGTATCCGCGGAGGACGGGGACGAGGGGAAGCGCAGCGACGATCCACACGATTGTGAGCGTCAGCACCCGGCGTGCGGGCCATCGGCCCACAGCGAACCAGACGAGCCACAACGCGAGCAGCGTGGACAGAAAAAAGAAATAGTACCCGCACGACAGCGCCTGCATCAGCCACGCGATCGCACCGATCGACGCCCACTTCCAGCGCCCGTCGTCTCCGTACCGATGCAACGCGGCGAGACACACGGGTGTCCAGTAGCTCGCAAGGACCTGGACGTGAGGGATCTGCGCAAGACGATACGGCGCGAACGCGTACGCAAGGCCGGCAACGAACGCGACGTCGTGACGGCGCGTCAGCGTATAAGCGAGGAAGTGCGCGCCGAGCGCGCTCAGGAGCGGCTCGTGCGAGAGCGCGATCAACGGCGCCGCGATCGGCGCAAGACCGAGAAGGTGCTCCGAGAACGCGAGCGTGCCCGCGGCCGGATGGAAGATCGGCGCATTCCACCAGTGCGCCGACAACGGCACGGCCTGCGTGGACCACCACATGATCCACGCGTTCAGCAACGGATCGCCGAGGTCGTGCGGTACGCCGTGCAGGAGCCGGACAGGAAGCGGCCAGGTGTACGCGAGCGTCAGCAGCAGATACGCGGCTGTCGCCAGGAGAACGGGACGGCGCGTCACGTGGTCAGGACGACCTTGCCGATGTTGAGGCGGTTCTGGATGAAGCGATGGGCGTCCGCGGCGCGATCGAGGGGGAACGTCTTCGCGACGATCGGCGTCAGCCGGCCCGCGCGCAGCTCCGTCATCAGCATGTCCATGAGCGGCTGGAGTTGACGCCGTTCGTCCCACAAGTGGCCGACGTTCAACCCGAACACGCCGCGATTGCGATTAATCAATGAGAGGGGCTTGAACGTCGGCATCGTCCACCACGCGCGCAGGATGCTCGTAAGGCGGCGGCGCTCGCCGGTCGCCATCGACGACATGCCGAGCATGACGAGCCTGCCGAGCGGCGCGAGCAGGCGGTAGCTGACGGCGAAGCTGCGGCCCGCGATCGGATCCAGGATCACGTCCACGCCGCGCCCGCGCGTGAGCTGTTTCACTTCGTGCTCGACGTTCGCATGACGGTAATCGATCGTGTGGTCGACGCCGAAGCGGCGCAGCGCGTCGTGCTTGTTGGCCGACGCCGTGCCGATCACCGTGGCGCGCCGCAGCCGCGCGAGCTGCGTGGCGGCGATGCCAACGCCGCCGCCGGCGTTGTGGACGAGCACGGTCTCCCCGGCGGTGACCGCGGCGAGTTTGTAGAGCGCGATCGCGGCCGTCAGGTAATTGACGGGGACGGCCGCCGCCTCGGCGTCGCTCAACTCGTCGGGGAACCTGTAGGCTTGCACGGCGGGGACGACGACGGTGTCGGCGTAGCCGCCGAAGCGCGTCAACGCGACGACGCGGTCGCCGACGTGCGGCGAGCTGACGCCCGGTCCGGCGGCGTCGATGACGCCCGCGACCTCGTAGCCGACGACGACGGGGGGCTTGGGAGCGTCCGGGTAAATGCCGAGCCGGGCGAGAATGTCGGCGAAGTTGATCCCGGCGGCGCGGACGCGGATGCGGATCTCGCCGTCGGCCGGAATGGGGTCAGGGGCCTCGCGCACCTCGAAGACGTCAGGCGGTCCATGGCGCGGAATGACGACCTGCCGCATGGGCGGGGAGGGTAGCACACCGGTGGCCGCCACCGTTCGCGACAATCGGTGGCCGCCACCGGTCCGGGTTACGCCAGCAGCGCCAGCAGAGCCTTCTGCGTGTGCAGGCGGTTCTCCGACTGGTCGAACACCACCGATGACGGCGCATCGATGACCTCGTCGGTCACCTCGTCCCCCCGATGCGCCGGCAGGCAATGCATGAACAACGCGCCGGACGGCGCGTGCGCCATCAGCGCGCCATTGACCTGATACGGCGCGAAGACGCGGCGTCGCGCCGCCGTCTCCTCCTCCTGGCCCATCGACGCCCACACGTCCGTGTAGACGGCGTCCGCGCGCCGCACGGCATCGACGGGATCGGTCGTCAGCCGCAGCGTTCCGCCCGTCCGCGCCGAGCGACGAACGTCCGCGCACACGTCGTCGCGCAACTCGAATCCTCGCGGCGAGGCGATGACGACGTGCGCGCCGAGCATGACGGCGGCCTGCGCGAGCGAGGTCGCGACGTTGTTGCCGTCGCCGACGAACGCGAGGGTGCGCCCGCGCAGGCGGCCCCAGCGCTCCGTCAGCGTCAAACAATCCGCGAGCGCCTGACACGGGTGTTCCTGGTCGGTGAGCGCGTTCACGACGCGCAGCCGCGGCGCGGCGGACGCCATCCGTTCGACACACGCGTGCGCATACGTGCGCACGACGGCGCCGTGCACCCAGCGCTCCAGATTGCGCGCGACGTCCTCGACCGTCTCGCGGCCGCCGAGGGCGACGTCGGCGGGCGGCTCGATCGTGTCGCCTCCGAGCTCGCGCACCGCGATCTGGAACGTCGACCGCGTGCGCAGCGACGGCTTCTCGAACAGCAGCGCCACGTGACGGCCGGTGAGCGGCCGCGCGTGCGGCCTCCCTGCCGCGCGATCGGCCTTGAACCTCGCGGCCAGGTCGAGGCATGTCTCCAACTCGGCGGGACTCAGATCGAGGATGGAGAGGAAGCGGGTCGCGGTCCATTCGGTCTGCCCGAGGGCCACGGGCTTCCGCACCGTCACGCTCATGTTCGATACTCCGCGTTGATGCGCACGTAGTCGGCGCTCAGATCGCACGTCCACATCCGTGCGCGCCCGCGACCGCCCGTGCCGAGATCGACGTGCAGCTCGACGTCGGTTCCCTGAAGATGCCGCGACGCCTCCGGCGCGCGATCGTCGTACGGACGGCCGTGCGCGAACAGCTCGACGTCGCCAATCGCGATCGCACAACGCTCGAGCTGAAACTCGACGCCCGCCCGTCCCGCGACGGCGACGAGCCGGCCCCAGTTCGGATCGGCACCGTGTACCGCCGTCTTCACGAGCGGCGAGTTCGCGATCGCGCGCGCCGCCCGCTTCGCGTCTTCGTCCGACCGCGCGCCCGTCACGCGGACGGTGACGAGTTTCGTCGCCCCCTCGCCGCCGCGCACGATGCCAATCGCGAGCGCTTCGCACACCCGGCGGAGCGCCTCGATGAACGTCGGCAGCTCCGCATCGCCGATCTGCACGCCGCTCGCGCCCCCCGCCAGCGCGAACACGCAGTCGTTCGTCGAGCATTCGCCGTCCACGCTGATCGCGTTGAACGTGACGTCCACGGCGGCCGTCAGGGCGCGCTGCAGCAACGCCGGCGCGACCGCCGCATCCGTCGTGACGACCCCGAGCATCGTGGCCATCATGGGTTCGATCATGCCGGAGCCTTTCGCGATCCCGCCGATGCGGTACGCGCCCGTCGCGGCGGTGACTTCGACCGCCGCCTCCTTCGGAAACGGGTCCGTCGTCATGATGGCGCGGGCGGCCGAGGGCCCCCCGTCGCGGTCCAGCGCCGCCGCGGCCGAGGCGATGCCGCTCGTGACGACGTCGCAATCCAGCTCGACCCCGATGACGCCTGTCGATGCGACGAGCACCTCCACGTTCGCGCAGTGCGCATGACGGGCCGTCGCTTCGACCATCGCCCGCGCGGTGTCGGCGCCGGCGTCGCCCGTGCACGCGTTTGCACAGCCGCTGTTGATCACGATGGCACGCGCGCGTCCGGCCGACGCCGCGAGCTGCGCCTTCGACACGATGACCGGCGCCGCCTGCGCACGATTGGTCGTGAAGACGGCGGCCGCGGACGCGTCGCGGTCGCTGACAATCAGCGCAAGGTCGAGGCCGCTCTTCTTGATGCCGCAGGCCACGCCCGTGGCGCGAAAGCCGGCGGGCGCCGTCACGGCGCCGCCGATCGGTGCGATGGTCAGGTCCGCCACCTTCACGCGGGAACCCGCGCGCGTTCGGCCGCTTCGACCTGCAACGGAATGAGGCGCAGCCGCTCGACGCTCGCGCGCGGCGGGGCGGCGGCGCGCGGCGGCTGCGTGAAGCCTTCGCTCAGCCGCAATCCGGCGCCGGGGCGAAGCCCGAGCGAGACGGCGTATTGCGCGCAGCGCCGGAACTGGGTGCACGACACGCAGTCGTGCGCGATCTTTTCCGGCACCCAGACGTGAGGCACGATCGAGAACCCGAGGCGGAGGAAGTGCGAGGGCTGATGCGTGAACGCGCACAGCGTTACGAACCCCGACGTGCGAGCCCGTTCGGCGAGCGCGTCAACGAGTCGGACGCCCGTGCGGTGTCCGCGCGCCGCCTCGTCAACGACGAGCGATCGCACTTCGGCGACCGCAGGGCTCAGCGGCGCCAGCTCGGCACACCCAATCAATCGTCCATCGTGGACGGCGACGAGGAACCGCTCCGCATGCGCGTGCACGTCGTCCATCGTCCGCGGGAGCAGATGGCCCGCGGCGACATTCGCTGAAATCAGCGCGTGAATGGCGGCCGCATCGTCGGCGGTCCCCTGGCGAAGATGCACGTTCATGAGCGGGGCGCCTCCACTGCGCTGGCGATGGCCCGCTCGAGGAGCGGCAGCGCTTCGTCGATCTCGCGTTCGGTGATGATGTAGGCCGGCAGCAGCCGGACGACGGTGTCGGACGTCCGGTTGACCAGGAGCCCGAGTTCCAGCGCAGCCTGCACGACGCCCGCGGCAGGGCGATCCAGCTCGATGCCCCACATGAGGCCGGCGCCGCGCACGTCCTTGATGGCGGGCTGTCGCGCCGCGATGGCACGCAACCCGGCTTCCATCCGGCGTCCTGCATCCACGACGTGAGCGATCACGCCGCCATCGATCAGCTCGGAGAGGAAGATGAGGGCGGCGCGGCACGCGAGCAGATTGCCGCCGTACGTGCTGCCGTGATCGCCAAACTGCGCCGCGGCGGCGACGCGGTCGGAGAAGAGCGCCGCGCCGATGGGCACGCCCGCGCCGAGCGCTTTGCCGAGCGCCATCAGGTCGGGCTCGAGCCCGAGGACCGCGGAGTAAAACGGCCGTCCCGTCCGTCCGAGACCGCACTGGACCTCGTCGCAAATCAGAAGCGTACCGGTCGCGCGGCACGTCGCGGAGATCGCGGCGGCGAAGTCGCGCGACAGCGGCCGCACGCCCCCTTCACCCTGAATCGGT
Source organism: Acidobacteriota bacterium (assembly GCA_003223835.1). Lineage (GTDB taxonomy): Bacteria > Acidobacteriota > Vicinamibacteria > Vicinamibacterales > 2-12-FULL-66-21 > Gp6-AA38. The sequence goes on from QHWR01000130.1 coordinate 9,162, forward strand.
TCCACGATGATGGCCGCGGTATTCGGCGTCACGGCCGCGCGAAGCGCCGCGGCGTCGCCGGCCTCGACGAACGTGACGCCCGGCACGAGCGGCCCGAACGGGGCGCGGTAGTGCTCGTACCACGTCACCGACAACGCTCCCATCGTCCTTCCGTGTAACGAATGGGTGAGCGCGACGTAGCCGGTGCGCTGCGGCTGTCCCTGCGCGCCCCAGTAACGGCGCGCGAACTTCAGGGCCGCCTCGACCGCTTCCGCGCCGCTGTTGCAGAAGAACGCCCGCGGCAGCCCGGAAAGCGACGCCAGCCGCGCGGCCAGTTCCGCCTGCAACGGATGATGAAAGAGGTTGGACGTGTGGATCAGCGCCGACGCCTGTTCGCCGAGCGCCTGGGCGAGCTTCGCGTGCGCATGGCCCAGCGCCGCGACGCCGATGCCGGAGATCAGATCGACGTAGCGGCGTCCTTCGCGCGTGTACAGCGAGCACCCGCGCCCCGTGTCGAAGACAACGGGGGCGCGACGGTACGTCTGCAGCACGTGCTGCGCGTCGAGCGCGATCGTATCGGTGACGGTGGCGGTCATGGGCGAATCGGTGAATTAGTGAATTAGTGAATCAGTGAATTCGTGAGCCCATGAATCGTCGCGCGCTCGGCGACGAGGTTCGTGCCGGCCGCGGTGGCGTAGTCGCCGCTTCGCCCCGAGACGATGCGGATTTCCGCGACGCCGCGTTCGAGCGCGCTCACACACGCGCGGAGCTTGGCGATCATGCCGTCGGTCGCGGTGCCCGCGGTGGTCAACGCGCGCGCGTCCGACTCGGTCAGCAGGGCGTATGTCGCGCCATCCGGCGCCAGCACCCCCGGCGTCGAGCCGGCGATGATCAGCCGCTGCGCGCCCAGGCCCGCGGCGAGATGCGACGCGAGCGTATCGGCGTTCACGTTGAGCAGCGTCCCCTCGCCCGTCGCGCCGACGGACGCGACGACGGGGACGTAGCCGAACGCGATCAGATCGCGCAGCAAGGCCGGAGACGACGCGGTATCGAGCGCGCCGACGAGCCCGAGATCGACGTGCGTTCCGTTTGCCGAGCGAAACGGCGGGGCGACGTGGGCGGCGGCGACGCCGGCGTCGGCGCCCGTCAGCCCGACCGCTCTGACGCCCGCCGCATTCAACGCCGCGACGAACGCCGTGTTGATCCGCCCCGCGAGCACGCCCACGACCGTGGCGAGCGTGTCGGCGTCGGTAATGCGCAGGCCGTCAGCAAAACGCGGGCTGACGCCGCGCGCGCGCAGATCCGCGTCGATCGCGCGGCCGCCGCCGTGCACGACCGCGATCGGGCCCGCCGAGGCGAGACGCGCGACCGATGCCGCCGCGGTCGCCATCGCGCCGGCATCTTCGAGCAGCTCGCCGCCCAGCTTGAGCACCGTCAGCATCAGTTCAGCCCCAGCCGCTCGTCGAATCCGAACGCGACGTTGAAGTTCTGCACCGCCTGTCCCGCCGCTCCCTTGACGAGGTTGTCGATGCACACGACGAGCACGAGCTGACGTCCGCTCGGATCGACCCGCCAGCCGATATCGCAGAAGTTCGTGTGCGCGACGTGTTTGATCTCGGGCAGTTCCGATCCGCGCAGCCGCACGAACGGCGAATCGCCATACGCCGATTCGAATGCGGCCGCAATCGCCGCCTCGTTCGCGCCGGGCGCGACGGTCGCGTAAATCGTTTCGAAGATGCCGCGATCGAGCGGCACCAGGTGCGGCACGAACGTCACCGGTACGCCGAGCTCCTGCTCGATTTCCGCGGCATGGCGATGCGCGAAGACGCCGTAGGCCGACATGCTGCCGTGGCACTCGCTGAAATGGGTGCGCTCGCTCGGCGTTTTACCCGCCCCGGACACGCCCGACTTCGCGTCGATGATGATCGGCGACGCGATGAGCCGCCCGCAGACGAGCGGCTGCAGCGCCAGAATCGCCGCCGTCGGATAACAGCCGGCGCACGCGACGAACGACGAGCCGCCGAGCGCTCCGCGATACCGTTCCGTCAGGCCGTACACCGGCGCGGCGGGCATCTCCGGCGTGTCGGGATACCAGCGGCGACGCAGTTCCGGGTCGCGCAGGCGGAACGCGCCCGAGAGATCGAACACGCGGCGTCCGCGCGTCAGGAGCGCGGGCGCGACCTCGGCCGCGGCGGTGTCGGGCAGCGCGAGAAAGATGGCATCCGCACGTTCCGACAGCACATCAATGTCGAGCCCTTCGACCACGTCGTCCCAGACGCGCGCGAGCGCGGGGACGCGTCGCGCGGGGGCGCCGGGGCCCCCCATCGCGGCCGTCAGGCGGACGGCGGGATGGCGGGCGAGGAGCCGCAGGAGCTCCACCCCTGTATACCCGGTCGCGCCCGCGACCCCGACCCTGATGGGCTCAGAATAACTATTCATCCAGATGACTATCTATACACCTGCTGGCTTCGACCGTCAACAATTTAGAGGCCTTCAGGGTATGCATTTTGTGTATACTGCTTCACAATCCTGAATATTTATGAAATCCTATCGGCAGTCGCTGGTCCTCGAGCTAGTCGATCAGGAGCCCATCACCAGCCAGGAACAGCTGAGGGAACGGCTGAAGGGGCGGGGGATCGACGTGACCCAGGCGACGCTGTCCCGCGACATCCGCGACCTTGGGCTCGTCAAGCGCGCGAGCGACGGCGCGTACCGGCGCCCGGGCGTCGAAGAGGCCGCGGGCGATCCCCTGCCGGTCCTGCGGCGCGCCGTGGCGGAAATCCTGCGCGGCATCGAGGCGGTCCAGACGCTCGTCGTGCTCCGCACCGACCCGGGACAGGCGCAGCCGCTCGCCATCGCGATCGATCGCGCGCGGCTCGCGGACGTCGCGGGCACGATCAGCGGCGACGACACGATCCTCGTCATCTGCCGCGGGGAGCGCGAGGCGCAGACGTTCAGGCGGCAAATCGAGGAGTGGGTCAGGACATGACGAAACGAATCGTGCTCGCGTACTCCGGCGGCCTCGACACGTCCGTCGCCATTCCGTGGCTGGCGGAGCGGTTCGGCGCCGAGGTGATCGCCGTCACGCTCGACCTCGGGCAGGGGCGCGAGCTGACCGACATCCGCGAGCGCGCCCTGACCGTGGGCGCCCTGCGCGCGCACGTCCTCGACGTCCGCGACGAGTTCGCGCGCGAATACATCCTGCCGGCGCTTCAGGCCGGCGCCGTGTACGAAGACTCGTATCCGCTCGCGACCGCGCTGGGCCGCCCGCTCATCGCGAAGAAGCTCGTCGAGATCGCGCGCATGGAGGGGGCGGACGCGGTTGCGCACGGCTGCACCGGCAAAGGCAACGACCAGGTGCGCCTCGACGTGTCGGCGCGCGCCCTCGAGCCGGACATCGAAGTGATCGCCCCGGCGCGCCTCTGGGGCATGACGCGGCGCGACGAAATCGAATACGCGAGGAGCCGCGCGATTCCGGTCCCGGCGACGATCGAAAGCCCGTACAGCACGGACGCAAACCTCTGGGGACGATCGATCGAGTGCGGCGCGCTCGAAGACCCGTGGGTTGAGCCGCCGGAGGAAATCTTCGCGTTGACGCGCGCGCCACAGGGAGGGCCGAACGATCCGGCGTACGTCGAGATCGAGTTCGAGCGCGGTGTTCCCGTCCGCGCCAACGGCATCGACATGCCGCTCGTCGAGCTCATCGAGAGCCTCGAAACGATCGCCGGCGCCCACGGCGTCGGCCGGATCGACGTGGTCGAGAACCGCCTGGTCGGCATCAAGTCGCGCGAGATCTACGAGGCGCCGGCGGCCGTCGTCCTCCACGCCGCACATCGCGAGCTGGAGAAGCTCGTGATCCCGCGGGATCTCGAGCGTCTCAAGCGGGACCTCGGCCGGTTCTACGCGGACCTCGTTTACAACGGCCTCTGGTTTTCGCCGACGCGCGAAGCGATCGATGGATTCGTCGCCGCCATTCAACCGCGCGTGACTGGTTCCGTTCGGTTGAAACTCTTCAAAGGCGACTGCCACATCGTCGGCCGCAAGTCGCCGTTCGGTCTCTACGACCACGGCCTCGCCACCTACGACACCGGTGACGCGTTCGATCACAGCGCCGCGCAGGGGTTCATCAAGATCTGGGGACTGCCGATCGAAACGCAGGCGCGCCAGGAACGGAAAGCGAAGGCCGAGCAGCCGGTGGGACGCTGACGGCATGGCCCACTTGTGGTCCGGACGGTTCGAGGGGGACCCCGACGCGGCGCTCTTCGAATTCGGCGCGTCGTTCCGGTTCGACCGCCGTCTGTTCGAGGCGGACGTGCGGGGCAGCCGCGCATGGGCCGCCGCGCTCGCGCGCGCGGGCGTGCTCGATCAGGAGGACGCGGGCGCGATCGATCGCGGACTCCGGGAGATCCTCGACGGCGCCGCGGCCGACCCCGCGTTCACCGACCCCGCCCGTCATGGTGACGAAGATGTGCACGCGTTCGTCGAGCGCGAGCTGGTCGCGCGCGTCGGCGACGCGGGACGGCGACTCCACACCGGGCGGTCCCGCAACGAGCAGGTCGCGCTCGATCTTCGTCTGTACTTGAAGGGCCGGATCCCCGTCGCGCGACGCGCGGTCGCCGCGCTGGTGGGCCGTCTCGCCGACCTCGCGGGGCTGGCCGGCGACGTGCTGATGCCGTCGTACACGCACATGCGGCGCGCGCAGCCCGTGCTCGTCGCGCATTTCCTCCTGTCGCATGCGTCGGCGCTGCGCCGCGACCACGGCCGGCTGGACGCCCTCGAGGTCGAGATCGACGAGCTGCCGCTGGGCTCCGGCGCGATCGCGGGCACGAGCTACGCGATCGACGTGCGCGCGCTCGCGGCGGACCTCGGCTTCACGCGCGTGGCGCGCAACAGCATCGACGCGAGCGGCGACCGCGACTTCGTCTCCTCCTTCCTGCACGCGGCCGCGCTCGGCATGGTGCATCTCAGCCGGATCGCGGAGGATTTCATCCTCTTCACATCGGAGGAATTTGCGTTCTTCGAGTTGGCGGACTCGGCGGCCACCGGCAGCAGCCTGATGCCGCAGAAGAAGAATCCCGATCCGCTCGAGCTCGTCCGCGGCAAGACCGGCCGCGTCATCGGACACCTCACGGGCTGGCTCGCGGCGATGAAAGGGCTGCCCGCCGGTTACAGCAAGGATCTGCAGGAAGACAAAGAGGCGCTCTTCGATGCGGAGGACACGTGGGTCGCGTGCCTCGCGGCGACGACGTCCGTGGTCGCAGGACTGCGGCTGAACGCGCCGGCGACGGCGCGCGCGGCCTCTGGGCTGCTGCTCGCGACCGACGTCGCCGACTACCTCGTCGCGCGCGGCGTCCCGTTCCGCGAGGCGCACGAGATCGTCGGCGCGATCGTCCGCCGCCTGCTGAAGGAGCACCGTTCGTTCGATTCGTTGTCGGTCCAGGAGTGGCGCGAACACTCGCCGCTCTTCGGCGACGACGTGCGGTCGGCGATCAGCGCGGCGGCGTCCGTCGAACGAAAACAGACGCCGCAGTCGACCAACCCGAGGGCGGTCGCTGCGGCGCTCGACGAGATGCGCGACTGGCTCGCTAGAACTTGAACGTGACGCCGACCGTGCCGCGCCAGAAGTGGAAGTTGCTCAGGCCGATGTCCGTCCCGCCGCCGGGGTTGTTGTCCTGCAGCGAGCGGAAGTAACGGATGTCCCCCCTGATCCCGACGTTCTGGGTGAAGAAGCCGCCGACGCCCGCGCCGACGTCAAACCCGAAGTCGTTCGTTCCCACCTTGTTGAAGAAGCCCGACGCATCCTGCACGTTGGTGCGGATCAAGCCGACGCCGCCGACCGCATACGGCCGGACCGACGCGCCGTGCCCGCCGATCGGCGCGCCCACGATCACGTTGCCCGTGAACGTCGTCACGTTGCTGTCGTTCGTGAAGTCGAACGCGTTGTTCGACGCGGTGCCCGTCTCGAAGAAATTCGGCGAGTACCCGAAATCGAGTTCCCAGCCGACGATGCCGGCGCCCATCCACGCGAGCGAGGCGCCGTAATCGAGCTTGTGCTCGAACTTGTTGCCGAGACTGACCCCGGCGACCGCGTCGTTCACGTCCGCGGATCCGCCGAAGTTCGCGCCGATGAACGGCGTCAGCAGCCAGTCAGCGGACGCCTTCGACGGCGCGGCGGCCAGTGCGATCGCGGCAATCGCCGCCGTCATGAGTAGTTTGCGTACCTGCATTGCTTTTTCGCTCCTTCAAGAAAGTAGAGCGCGCAAGCGGGCTCATCCGCCGCGCGGATCGACCACCTCTCAGAGTGCAAGCGGTATGCCCTGCGCGTCGAAGCCGAGATGTCCGTATCCAGACAGCGGGGCCGTTTCTGAAGAGTTTTCACAGATGTTCGCTCACGGCCGCAGGTCGCAGGTCCAGGAACCCCGACGAACTCCGTGGCTGAGATGACGGTTCTGTCGCGGTGCGCTATCACGCCTCGGCGGCCTGGTTCAGCAATTCCCACGCGCGCGCGACGTGGCGCTCTGTCGTCGCGAGATTTCCAATCGCCAGGCGCAACACGTAGCGGCCGTCAAGCTTCGTGTGCGAGATGAACACGTCTCCGGACGCGTTCACGCGTTCCAGCACGCGCGCGTTGGCATCGTCATCCGCGCGAAGACGAAAACAGACGACGCTGAATGGGACCGGCGCGACGCGTTCGAAGCGCGCGCTCGCGTCGACCCACGACGCGAACAACCGCGCGAGGCGCATGTGCTCGGCGAGATGCGCGCGGACGCCGCCGGCGCCGAAATGCCGCAGCACGATCCACAGCTTCAGCGCTCGGAAGCGGCGCCCGAGCTGGATGCCGGTGTCCATCAGGTTCTTCACCTCGTCCGCCTCCGTCGTCTTCAAGTACTCGGGGACGAGCGAGAACGCCTGCCACTTGTGCGGGTTCACCACGAGCGAATCCGCGCGGTCCGCACCGCGCAGGATCCATTCGTGTCCGGGCACCATCGCCGCGACGCCCGCGTACGCCGCGTCCACGTGCAGCCACAGCCTTTCGCGCGCACAGACGCCGGCGATCGCTTCGATCGGATCGACGCTCGTCGTTGACGTCGTGCCCACCGTCGCGACCACGGCGATCGGCTGCCGGCCGGCGCGGCGGTCGTCGTCGATGGCATCTGCCAGCGCGTCCGCGCGCATGCGGAACTCGGAGTCGGCGGGAACGCGGCGCAGCGCCTCGTGACCGAGACCGAGCAGGATCACCGCCTTGTCCACCGACGAATGCGCGTGCTCCGAGCAGTACACGCGCGGCGGCCGGAGATCGGATCGGCCCGCGAGCCCGCGCGCCCTGACGCCGTCGATCGCCGCTTCGCGCGCCGCCGCGAGCGCGTGCAGCGTCGAGATCGACGCCGTGTCGTAGATCACTCCTTCGAATGGGTCCGGCAGGCCGATCAATCGCCGCAGCCACGCGAGCGCGACTTCTTCGAGCTCGGTCGCCGCCGGCGACGTGCGCCAGAGCATCGCCTGCTGATTGAGCGCGGCCGACAGAAACTCCGCCAATACGCCGGGAGCGCTCGCCGTGATCGCGAAGTACGCGAAGAATCCGGGATGGTTCCAGTGGGTGATGCCGGGAAGGATGAGGTGTTCGAAGTCGCGGAAGATCGCGTCGAAGGACTCGCCGTTCTCGGGAGCGGACTCGGGCAGCGCCCGGCGGATGTCGCCGGGCGCGACGCGCGCCAGCACGGAAAAGCGTTCCACCTGCTCGAAGTAGTCGGCGATCCAGTCGGCGACGCGGTGGGCTTCCTTCCGGAAGTCGAAGGAGTCGAAGGACGACACCCTTCGAATTTAACGCTTTTCGACCTGGATCGTCGCCGGCGACGAGAGACGCGCCGTCACGATCGTTCCGGACGGCAGCGTCGCGGCATTGCGATCGCCGGCCATCACGGCCGCCGTGCCGCCGCCCGCGCCGGTGATCCCGCCGATCACGGCGCCTTTGCCGCCACCGAGGATCCCGCCGAGGATCATGCCCGCGACGGCGCCGCCGCCAATCTTCTTGGCGCTGTCGCCCGACGGCGATTCGCCCTCGCGCCAGATCGGCTCGGTATTGAGCCGGACCTCGCTGCCGTCGGCGAGGACGAGCGTGTGGAAGCGGATCCCGAGCCGCGCGGTGTCTTTGATCTTTCCGCCGCGGTTCACGAACATCACGGATCCCATCACGCGCGAGCCGGCGGGGATGGCGACGTGGCCGTCCACGAGCACGTCGCGCGTGACCCGCGCGTCCACGCGATCCTCGACGCGCGCGCGCTCGCTCGACAGCGGCGTCTGAATCTGCAATCCGATCACGGACGACGCCGGAAGGACGAGGTCCTCGAACTGTGGCGCTCTCGGCGTCTCGACCGCAGGCTCGGGCTGATGGGGCGCCTCGGCGGCCGTCGCGCCGGACGCCGCGGGTGCGGGAGCGGCCGTCGCCGGGGCCTCGCCCGTCTGCGGCGGTGCGCCGGCGGCGCCGTCGCGCGTCGGCCACGACTTTTCGACCGGCGGCAGCGTGCGATGTGCCGGCGCGGACGCCGTCCGGGCACCGCGGTCCGCATGACGCGCCGTCACGGTTTCCCGCGCCGGCGCCGTGCGGCGCGGCGTCGATGGCGCGCGCGCGGGTTCAACGGCCTGGGGAGCGGGAGACGCCGCCGGCTTCGCCTCGGCTTCGGCGGGCTTTGCGGACGTTGCCGCCGGCGCGCCCGTCCCAACGGGCGCTTCGGTCTCGGCCACGGGCTGCGCCGGCGCGGCCGGCGCCGCATTCGCGGGCGCGGTGGCGACGTGGGGAGGCGTTACGACGGCGTCCGCGGCGTTATGCCGCGTGGCCAGATAGGCCCCGCCCGCCGCGGCTGTTACACAGCTCAGCGCCAGCAGCCCGAACGCCAGCGGTTTGGAGAACATGAATCACTCCTGATGTGCCGTCTGTTCGAGCAATTGCCGTGCCCTGAGCAGGCCCGCTGGATCGTGTGAATTCCGGCCGTTTTGCCCTTCCGGAGCGTGGTGCGCCACGGGCCGGGGACAGTTGCTGTCCTCACCGAGAGACCCCCATCCTCTATCGGCTCGGCCGGCGCCGGATTTCGCGCGGTCCCCACAGGTACTGGCGTTGCAGTATGCTCCTGACAACCCGCGTGCCCGCGGGTCGGCCGGGAGGTTCTCAATGCGCCGCGTCCTTGCTCTGCTGTGTGTGCTGCTCCCCCTCAGCGCCGCGCGCGCCGACGCGCTCTCCGTCCGCGACATCATCGAGTTGACCAAGGCCGGTGCCGGCGAGGAAGTGCTGCTGGCGCTCATCGAGGTCGATCGCGGGATCTATCCGATCGACGTCGCCACGATCAAGGAACTCAAACGGGCTGGCGTCACCGACGCGGTGATCAGCGCGATGATTCGCAAAGGACGCACGCCTGCCGTGCCTGAAGAGCCGGTGCCCGTCTCGCAGCCCGAACCTGCGATGCAAGCGCCGCCGCCGACCGTCGTCGTCATCGAGCATCACGACGTGGAACAGGTCGCGGTGCCGGTGGCGGTGCCCGTGTTCTTTCCGACGGGCCGGCGCCTCCGAGCGCACACCTTCAACGCCCAGACGCAGCAGATCACGTCAGGTGCGCCGATTGTCCCGACGGGCGCGCCGATCGTGCCGACGGGCGCGCCGATCCTTCTCATCGGAACGCCGCGGCTCTGCACGGCGATGGACTGCCGGTAGGCTCAGGCTGTTTTCTTCAAGTCCTCTTTCACCTTGAGGCCGACGGTCAGGGCGACGGGCACGAGCGCGATGGTGCCGATCAACAGGTCGCTCGGCCGGAGCGGCGGCTCTTCGACGGGTGCGCGGTCGACGTCGCAGTTCACGTGCGCGGGGATCGGCTTCACCGGTACTTCACCCATCTCGCGCTTTTTCTCGTAGAGCCGTTTCGCGCGCGCTCCGATGACACTCTTTTCACCCGGCACGCGCTCGCCCGGATTTTTTCCGTACGGGGAGGCGTGCTCGATTTCCGCGTTCAGCTCCGCGCCGAGCAGCATCGCCAGGCCCGACCAGTAGAACCAGAGCATCAGGACCATCACGCCGCCAATCGCGCCGTAGGTCGCGTTCGCGTTCGGCGCCAGCGTGTAATACAGCTTCAACCCGAGCGAAACTACGAGCCAGAGCAGCGTCGCGAGCACCGACCCCGGCGTGATCCAGACCCACTCCTGCTCAGCATCCGGCGCGAAGTAGTAGATGAGCGCGAAACCGGTCGCCACCAGCGCAAAGACGAGCGGCCACTGCAGCACGAGCCAGGTGTACTTGAAGACCGGTCCGAGATAGAACCGATCCGCGAGGTGCTGCGCGACGCTCGGGCCGGCGAGCACCAGGAACATCGACGCGAGGATGAACACGGAGATGGCGACCGTCAGCAGGTTTGCCGTCAGGCGAACCTTCCACCATGGCCGGGATTCCGTGATGTCGTATGCCGCATTGAGCGTCGTGATAATCGAGACCATTGCGCCTGACGTGCTCCAGAGGGTGAAGAGAAACGCCAGCGTCAGGATGCCGCCACTGTTGCGGCCGGACAAATCGATCAGCTGCTTGCTGATGAATTCGATGGCGTCCCGCGGCGCCACGCGGCCGAGCATGGCAATGACGTCCGGAATCAGCGTGTGCAGCGGAAAGAAGGTCGCGACCGAGATGAGGAAGAGGAGCGCCGGGAAGAGCGCGAAGAAGAAATAGTACGCCTGCTGAGCTGCCAGGTCGAAGATATTGTCTTGCAGCGCCTCGCTGCCCGTGCGTTTCAGGACGGCGGTCCAACTCAGTGGAACGTGCAGGTATCCCAGCATGGCGGGCCTGAAAGCAAATCACCCGCCGTCCACAGCCCAACGGTGGCTGCCAGCGTTCCCGGAGAACGGGACAGGCCAGAACTGCAACCCCACCCGTTTTGGTGTACCGTTCGTCCGCCCACCCCAGATCCGGCGGACGCCGGACGGTAGAGGAGGATCTTATGACCCGCCCGAAGCACGTCGCGGGGCTGGCCGTCGCGCTGATGCTCGCCGCCGCCGCGGCTGGCCGTCCCGCCGCGCAGTCCCGCCCCGCGCAGAACGCGCAGCCAAACGACGCGGAGTACACCGCGAAGATCAAGGAGTACTTGCAGGACCCGCGGATCTCGACGGAGCTCGTCGATCACCTGCCCGCGTCCGCCACCGTGCCCACGCCGTTGAAGCTGCTCGGACACATGCCGGGGACGCCCGGCGAGCTGACGCACGTGGCCGACATCAACCGATACTTCGCCGCGCTCGACAAGGCGTCCGACCGCGTCATGATGTGGAACATCGGCAAATCCGAGGAAGGACGCGACATGATCCTCGTCGCGATTGCCGACGAGGCGACGATCAAATCGCTCGACAAGTACAAGGCGATGATCGCGCAGCTCACCGATCCGCGGAAGACGACGGAGGAGCAGGCGCGGCAACTGATCAAGACCGCCAAGCCGATCTACTACTTCAACAGCGGCATGCACTCGCCCGAGACGGGCGGCCCCGAGATGCTGATGGAGCTGGCCTACCGCCTCGCCGTCGAGGACACGCCGTTCATCCAGTCCATCCGCGGCAACGTCATCACGCTCATCACGCCCGTGGTCGAAACCGACGGGCGCGACAAGATGGTGGACACGTACTACTTCAACAAGAAGGAACGTCAGGGGCAGCAGACGCTGCCGCTGATGTACTGGGGCAAGTACGTGCAGCACGACAACAACCGTGACGGGATGGGACAGTTCCTCGCGCTGACGCGGAACATCGAGAAGGCGAACATCGACTGGAAGCCGACGGTGCTGCACGACCTGCACGAGGCGCAGACGTATCTCTACGCGTCAACGGGGACGGGACCGTACAACGAGGCGATCGATCCGATTACGGTGAACGAGTGGTGGATGCTGGCTGAAAACGACGTGATGGAGATGACGAAGCGCGGCGTTCCCGGCGTCTGGACGTACGGCTTCTATGACGGCTGGGTCCCGAACTACATGTTCTTCATCGCGCACGGCCACAACGCGATCGGCCGGTTCTACGAGGTCCAGAGCTACGGTCCCGATCCGTACACCGTGACGCCGGGCGCGACGGTGACGAGCCGCGAATGGTTCCGGCCGAACCCGCCGCTCGCGTCGATCAAGTGGGGTCCGCGCAACAACGTCAACATCCAGGAATCGGCGGCGCTGTTCGCGCTGCGTCACGTCGCGGTCAACCGCGAGCTGTACCTGGAGAACTATTGGCTGAAGAACAGGCGTGCGGTGGACAAGGGGAAAAACGGACCGGGCTACGGGTGGGTGATCCCCGCCGGACAATACCGGAAGGCGGAGGCGGCGGACGCCGTCAACGAGCTGCGCCATCAGGGGCTCGAGGTGCACACCGCCAACGCGGCGTTCAAGGCCGGCGGCGTCGACGTCAAGGCCGGCGACTACGTCGTCCGCGGCGATCAGCCGTGGCGCACGATCGCGGACATGTATTTCGCCGTGCAGAACTATGCGCCCGCCAACCCGCGGCCCTACGACGATACCGGCTGGACGTTCCAGTACATGCGCAATCTCGTCGTCAAGCCGGTCACGGACAAGGCGCTTCTGGAACAGCCGATGACGCTCATCGCGGCGGACGTCAAGGGCCCCGGCGGGATCGAGGGAACGGGCCCTGTGCTCGTTGTCGAGCACACGACCGACAACAACCTGATGCTGTTCCGGTTCAAGCACGCCGACGTCCGGATGCAGGCGGCGGAGGACGACTTCACGCTGAACGGACGCTCGTTCCGCGCCGGCGCGTTCGTCATCCCGAACGCGGACCGCGCGAAGCTGGAGCCGTCGCTCAGGACTCTCGGCTTGTCGGCGTGGGCCGTGTCGAGCGCGCCATCTGTGAAGACGCACGACCTCGACGTGCCGCGGATCGGCTACGTGCACAGCTGGTCGCGGACGCAGGACGAAGGCTGGGTGCGCGCCGCGCTCGATACGTTCGGCGTGCCTTACACGTATTTCGGCGACGTCAGGCTGCGCGAAGGAAATCTGCGCGCAAAGTACGACGTCATCATCTTTCCGCACGTTGGCGGCAGCGCCGAGTCGCAGGTCAACGGGATCCCCAAGTCTTCGGCGCAGCCGCTTCCGTACAAGAAATCGGCGCAGTACCCAAGCCTCGGCGCCAACGATCAGTCGGACGACATCCGCGGCGGCATGGGCTACGACGGACTGATCGAGCTCGTGAAGTTCGTGCAACAGGGGGGCACGCTGATCACCGAAGGGTCAACGTCAACGATCCTGCCGGAGTACAAGATTGCGGCCGGCGTCACCGTGGAGAACCCCACCGGTCTGTTCGTCCGCGGATCGATCCTGCGCGGGACGTTCGCTGACCGGAAGAGTCCGATTGCGTACGGCTATCAGGGCAGCGATCTGCCGGTGTATTTCAATCAGGATCCCGTCCTGAACGTCGGTGTGTTTGCGGCGGGCGGCGGGCGCGGCGGATTCGGCGGACCGGAACAGACGATCCCGGGGGTCGGCATGAACGTGACGCCGATGGCTGGCGCAGGACAGCAGCGTCTGTCGCCGTACGATCCGGAAGGCGGACCGCCGGCCGAGAGCGCGCCGGCACGCCCATCGGAGGCCGGCGTCGCGGCTGTGCAGCAGGGATTCGGCGGCGGCGGCGGACGCGGCGGCCGCGGCGGGGGCGGTGGCGGATTCGGCGGCGGCGGCTTCGCCGGCGCCGGGACGGAACCGCCGCGCGTCGTCATGCGGTTCCCCGCAAATCCGAACGACATGCTGCTGTCGGGCACGCTCGCGGGTGGCCAGGCGCTCGCGAACCGCGCGCAGGTCGTCGACGTCCCGCTCGGTCAGGGACACGTCGTCATGTTCGCGATCCGTCCGTTCTGGCGCTGGCAGACGCAGGGCACGTATTTCCTCGCGTTCAACGCGATTCTGAACTGGAACGATCTGGATGCGGGTCGCGCGACGGAGTCGCGGCGTCAGACGACCGACTCGACTGGACGGTAGAGGGTCGAAGAAGGCGGCGCCGGGCCGGAAATCGGCCGCCGGCGCGAAAGGCCTTTGCATTGCAAAGCGAAAATCGGGTAAACTATTGACGTTCCAATGTCTCCGGTCGAGATCACTCTCGAGCTGACGCCGCGGGCACGATTCGACATCATTGACGTCCGCGAGCGCCTGCGAGCGGCTTACGGCGGCGTGGTCGACCAGTATGCGCATCATCTCTATCACTCGCTGCACACGACCGCCGGCTACCTCGAGCAAAGCCTCGCGGCGCGGCTCACACGGGAGCGCGACGCCGTGGCCCCCTACGTCGAAGTCTTCCGGACGATGTTCCCGCAGGGCGCGGGGTACGAGCACGATCAACTGCACCGGCGGATGGAGCTGACGAACGAGGAGCGCGCGGTCGAGCCGCGGAACGCGGACTCGCACCTGGCGTTCATGGCGGCGGGGTTGAGCACCTGCGTCAGCTACGTGAACCGGCCGCACGAAGCGGTCTGCTTCGTCGATCTCGACGGCGTCTACGACGGACGTCCGCGCCGGCGGCTGACGAGCGTCATCGGGTTCACACGTGAGCAGGAAGTGGCGCACGTCCGCCTCGACGTGCCGGTGTCGGATCATCCGGTGGATTCGATCAACCTGAAAGATCCGCGGCTCGGGATTTACGAGCAGGTCGTGGAGCTCGCGCGGCGGCACGACGTCGAGAGCGGGCGCGTGCGGCTGGAGCTGCCGCGCGGCGAGCGTCAGGCGGGGCTGACCGTCAACGAGTACGAGACGCTGCTGATGCGGCACGACCTCGCCGACGTGCTGCGCAATCCATTCCGGTTCGCCGCCGAGAAGGGACGTCACCTGCTGGCGCACCCGCGCGCGATTCCGTCGAAGGCGCTCGACTACGCGAAGTACGACATGGTGCGCGCCCTCAATCAGGTGCTCGACGCGACCGGGTTGCGCGAGTCGCTGCTGGAGCGTCTGTTCGCGCGGGCGATCGCGCTGCCCGCGGGCCGGTTCCTGCGGATGAAGCGGTCCGTGAACCTGCGGGTCGGCGGCGGCGTCATCGCCGACGGCCGGTATCAGAGTCCGATCCTGGTGCAGTGGCACCGTCCCGCCCGCCGCGCCCGTCACCTCGACTCAGTGGCCGTCCCCGTCCTAGTCATCGGCGCCGGCATCATCGGGTGCGCGATCGCGCGCGAGCTGAGCGCGCGCGGCGTGCACGTGCAGATCATCGACGACCGTCCCGTCGCCGGCGGCGCCACCCAGGCGTCCGCCGGCATCCTCGCGCCGTACATCGAAGCCCATGACCGCGGCCTCCTGCTGGATCTCGGCGTCCGCAGCCTCGCGCTCTACGACGACTGGATCGCCGCGGTCAGCGGCGACGCCGGCGTCCCCATCGAATACCGCCGCCCCGGCACCCTCGAAATCGCGCTCGACGCCGACCACGCGGCCGACCTCCGGCGGGCGACGTCAGGCGGCAATCCCCAGTGGCTGGACCGCGACGCGACTTGCGCGCTCGAACCCGCGCTCGGCTCGATCGAAGGCGCCCTCTTCGTCACTGCCCACGGTTACGTCGCGGCGCCGGAGCTGACCGCGGCGCTGGCACGCGCCGCCGAGCACCACGGCGCGACGTTCCGTCGCAGCCGCGCCGAGCGCATCGAACGCGTCTCGTCGCACCTGCGCGTCGTCACCGCGAGCGGCGCGATCGACGCCGACCGCGTCGTCCTTGCCGCGGGCAGTTGGACCGGTGCCCTCGCGGGGGACCGCAGGGCGGCGGCGCCCGTCAGACCCGTGCGCGGCCAGCTGCTGCAGCTCGGCTGGCAGGGCCCGCCCGTGACGCGCATTCTCTGGGGCCCCGAGTGTTACATCGTGCCGCGCGCCGACGGATCGCTGCTCGTCGGCGCCACCGTCGAAGACGTTGGATTCGACGAGCGCGCGACGGCCGCCGGCGTGCGCGACCTGCTCGACGCCGCGTGCGAGCTGCTGCCGCAGGGGTGGGGCGCGACGTTCATGAATGTGCGGGTGGGACTTCGCCCGGCGACGCCCGACGATCTGCCGCTCGTCGGAGAGGGAGAGACGGAGGGTCTCGTCTACGCAACGGGGCACTATCGAAACGGCGTGCTGCTCGCACCGCTGACGGCGCGTCTCGTCGCCGATCTGATCGTCGAGGGGAAACGCGACCCGGCGCTGGAGATGCTTGCGCCGGGCCGATTCGCAAGTCGTACGTGACGCGGCGTCGATCGCGGCACCGACATGCCGCTACACGCCGCCTGGACCGCCAGCCGCCGCCGCGCCGCCCGTGCTGATCGACGCGCCCGTTGGCGACGTCGTCGAGGACGTCGCCGGGATGCTCACCGAGGGCAACGTCGCCGTCCCGATCTTCTGTACTGTCTGGAAATTGATCAGCGCGAGTTGATAGTCGAGCTGCGCCTGCAGCTCGTTGTTGCGCGCGACCGCGAGGTCGCGCTGCGCCTGAATCACGTTGAAATTGGTGGACATGCCGACGTCGAAGCGCTTCTGCTCCGCGTCCAGCCGCTGCTCCGAGAATTCACGCGCCAGCCGCGTCGTTTCGATCCGCTGGCGGTTCTGCTCGAGGTTCATTGCCGCCTGGCGGACGTCGCGCACCGCCTTGATCTCGGAGCTGCGCAGCCGCGTCGCGTCTTCCTGCTGTTGCAGCTCGCTGCGCGCGAGCGCCGCCTGTTCCGCGCTCGCGCCGAGCGGATAACTGAGCGTGAACCCGACCGTCCACGCCGGGTAATTCGCGGCAAACACCTGACGGAGCACGTCGCCGAAGGGTGTCTGCGACTGACCGATGATCGGGCCGAAGAACGTGCCGGGCTCCCGAACGAGCTGCGTTCCCCCGAGCCCACTCGTCAGATACGTCGCCTCCAGCCGAAGATCCGGCAGCACGGAGCTCTTTGCGCGCGTCACACGAGATCCGTTCGGCCGCCGAGCGCCGAGCGGACCGCGGTGTCCACGTCGGGCGGCGGGCCCACCGGGGGTACGAGATCCACCGGCTGGATCCTCACCGTCCAGAAGTCCGCGTTCTTCGGATCGATGATGAGCACGCGGAGCTGGTCTTCCGCCTGACGCGCCTGCGTTTGCGCCACGATCAGATTCTCACGACGCTGCGCGGCCTCGGCTCTTGCCGAGACCAGGTCGAGCGGCGGCGACTGTCCGACGTCCACGCGCGCCTTGTTCGTGCGCTCCAGCTCGAGCGCGAGGTCGAGCGCGCGCTGCTGCACGTCGACCGACGCGTTGGCCAGCACGAGCGCCCAATAAGCGCGTTCCGCACCAGAAGACACGGTGACCAGCGTCTCCTGCACCTGCGTGTCGGTGATCTCGCGGTCCACCTTGGCCGTGATCACCTGCGCGCGGAACGGATCGATCTTCAGGTCGCGCAGGAGCGGCTGCGAGAAAACGCCCTGGAGCTGCGAGGTCACCGCGGGGTTGAAGTTCGAGATCGTGCTCGTGGCGAACGTCCGGTTCGAATTCCACCCGAAGCTGTAGGACCCGCCCCAGGGCAACCGCTGCCCGAGGCCGACGCTGCCGGACCAGACGTCCATTTGCACGCCCTGCGCTCCGAGCAGCAGGCTGCTCGGCGGCGAGCTCTGGCTGTTTCTCTGAATCGCCGACTGGAGCGACGGCAGAAACGCCGCGCGCGCCTGCGAGACGCGGGTGTCGCTGATGCCCGTCTGATACCGCACGGCGGCGAGATCCGGGTTGTTGTTCACCGCCATTTGAGCGGCTTCCGTCGCCGTCATCTTGAGGATGGCGCTCGCGGTCGTCTGAGGGGCGGGCGCCGCCTGTGTCGTCTGCGCGCCGGCGCGGCCGGCGAACAACAGGACCGCGAGGCCCGTCGCCGCGGTCGGAATCATGCCCGCGACGGACGCGAACGTGGTCATGAGAATGGGCCGCAGACGGTCGCGGCTCGCCTGAAGAATCGCCGGATCACGATCCATGCCTGTCTCCCTGAAATGTTCAACGACTGCCGGGTGATGAGGATCGAGAGTAGCGCAAATGGCAGCGTCGGCGCAGCGACAACCGGATCGTGATTGCGCGCAGTGCCCAAGTGATTGCCTTCGTGTGAGTTAGCTTGTCTGCCGAACAGCTGTGCTGAATACGGTTCGCTGCTCGGCGGCAGCCGCGATTAAACTGACCGCATGGCGAAACTGGAACAGGCTGAAGCGCAGCGGCGGGTCGCGGAACTGAAAGCCTGGACGCTCGACGGCGACGCGATCAAACGGCAGTTCACATTCCGATCCTTTCCGGACGCTGTCGCGTTCGTCTGCCGGCTCGCTTTCGACGCCGAGGCGGCCGATCATCATCCCGACATCCTCATCAACTACAAGCGCGTGACGTTGACCTACAGCACGCACAGCGAGGGAGGCCTGACGGCGAAGGACTTCGACGGCGCCCGCGCCGCCGACGCCATCGCCGCCGCGATGGCGCGCACGTGACGGAGCTGAAGAACACGTACAGCGCCCGCGAAGTCGCCGCGATGACGGGGTTGACCGCGCGGCAGCTCCAATGGTGGGACGCGCGCCGCCTCTTCGCGTCGCACATCGCGCCGCGCCGCACCGCCGCGGGCGGCTACACCGAGCGCCGCTACACGCCGGTCGATCTCCTCGAGCTGATGGTCCTCGCGGAGCTGAGACGGCAGGGTGTGTCCGTCGGCGAGCTGCGCCGTCTGCTCGACACGCTGAAGACGCGGTTCGGCGTGCGCCTGTTCGAGACGATTGGGGGCGGCGGCCCGCTCACGCTCTTGACCGACGGCCGCGACGTCTACGGCCGCACGCGCGCCGGAGACGTCTTCAACCTGCTGCGAAATCCGATGCAGCCGCTGCTCGAGATCGGAAGCGCCGGACGGTTGAGGGAATTGAGCGCGCGCGCGAAAGGCAGGCGCAGGCGGAAGGCTAGCCGATCGGGAAAACCTTCTCCAAACCTTCGGCCGGACGCGGAATGACGTGGACGCCGATCAGCTCGCCGACGCGCCGCGCGGCCGCGGCGCCGGCGTCCGTTGCCGCCTTCACCGACGCCACGTCGCCGCGCACGATCGCGGTGACGAGGCCGGCATCAACTTTTTGCCAGCCGACGAAGACGACGTTCGCCGCTTTCACCATGGCGTCGGCCGCCTCGATCATCCCGACGAGCCCGCGTGTTTCCACGAGGCCGAGCGCTTCGCCGGGCAGGTCTTTCGCCATGGAACCGCCATTCTACGTGATCCGCCCGCGCGCCGCTACCGGCAGCTGATCGACGACGGCGTCGCCGTCGACGAGCCAGGCGCGATCGACG
>QHWR01000330.1 GCA_003223835.1 Acidobacteriota bacterium
GCTCTTCGCGCCCGGCGGGCTGTACCTGCTCGCGCGCGTCCCCGAGTACGGTGAACTGCGCACGTTTGCGGTGGATCGGATCCGGTCGATCTCGGTATCGGAGGAGCGCTTCACGCCGGCGGAGCTTGCCGGGGACGCGTTCGCGCACTCGCTGGGGGTGAACGAGGGACCACCCGAACACATCGAGATCGCCTTCGAGCCGCGCATCGCGCCGTACGTGCGCGGACGCCGCTGGCACGCGTCGCAGCAGATTGGCGACCGCGCCGACGGCGCCGTCGTGATGTCTCTCGATGTCTGTAACGACTGGGCGCTGCGAAGCTGGATCCTGAGCTTCGGCCCGCTCGCCAGAGTCCTCGCGCCCGAGGCGCTCGCCGCCCAGATCCGCGACGAACTCGAACGCGCGCGCTCCGTCTACGCCACGCTCGAGTAGTGAATACCAGATCCGGATGCGGGATCCGGGATGCGCGATCAGGGACTAGGGATTCAACCAGTAGCTCCACTTGACGAGAAACACGTTGCGCGACGGGGCAGAGAAGATGCCGCCGAAGTCGCGGCTGAAGGCGAAGCGCCCGGTGTCGAGCGTGTCCTCCCGCCCCTGCTGCCAGACGACGAAGAGCGCGGATCCAGGCTTGTACTCCCAGCGGAGCACGTTCGTCGTGCGGAACGAGCGGTAGTCGAAGTCGGGATTCGACGCGTAGTCGGTGGCCGCATAGCGATCCCCGTAGCGTGCGGCGCGTCCGTTCACGAGCGCCTTGAACGCCGTGTAGTCCCCCGCCGACACGAACGGTTCGGCGTAGACCTGAATCGACAACTGCGGCGTCACCGTGTAGTTGACGCGCGCGGTCAGCGCGACGGTCGTCTGATCGAGATGACCGAAGACGTAGCGTCCGTCGGCCGTGTGCTCCACCCACTGCGCGTCGTTGACGTCGTGCTGCCACCGGAACCCGCCGCTCGCCGAGAGGAACGTCGAGGCGCGCCAGGTCACGTTGGGATTGAGGCTCAACCAGTGCGTGCCCTTCCGATCGCCTCCCCAACTGACGAAGTAGCCCGCTGAGACCGGATGCCGCTCGTCGGAGTTGAAATAGTGCCAGAGGCTTTCCATGCGGTTCCCGAACGCTCCGGGGCCGCCGCGCGTCGCGCGATCGTCGAATCCGCGCGGGTTGTAGTTCGCCCCGGCCCCCGTGCTCCAGTTGTTGGCGAACATCCAGTGGGCGTTGACGTTGAAGCCGGCAAAGTTGCGATCGCCGCTGAAGTTCCATCCCGCCCACTGATTCAGGTTGAAGCGGAAGCTCCGCACGCGCTTCGACGGCCGGTCGTTCCGCCACTGCAGCCAGTTGCCCATCGTCCGCTGGTCGGCGCGCTGCATGAAGCCGACGTCGTTGATGTCGAAGCCGGGACTCTTCACGCCGACGTTGGTGTTGAAGCGCACGCGCTCGCCGCCGATCTTCGAGAGCGCCAGCATCGCGCCGTACCCGTCGAGCGACGTGCGCGCCGGGTCGTAATGGAGGTTGTCGGCGTCCGGACGCTGGAAGCTGTGGACGGTGCTCTGCTGCAGATCGTCAATCGCCGCCGCGCTGCCCTGCACCGAGCTTCCCGCCCAGTACCCCTGGATCGCGTACCGTTTCCACAGACGCCAATCCCAGTCGACGCCGCCGGTATACGCATTGCCCGGAAGGAACGACGTGTCGGCCGCGAGGCGGCGGTTCGTGGACGTCGCGATGAAGCCGAGCGTGGACTGATTCTCGAACTCGCGGCGCGCGCGCACGACCGAATAGCTCGTCAGCGGCTCCACGGACTGCGTCGTCCGGGACGTTCCGAGCGCGATGGTCGCGTTCTCGTCGGCGGTCCACGCGTTCATCGCGCCGATCGAGAATTTGCCCGCGCGTCCCGTGAGCTTCGCGGCCCCCAGAATCGTCGTCTGGCCGGGCACTGATGCGTAGGCGCCGTCTGGCAGCGCGGGCTCGCCGCGCGGCGCGCGGCCGATCCGCCGCGGGTAGAACAGGCCGCTGCACTGGCCGTCGTTGCAGTCCACGTCGAACTGGAACATGCCGCTGCCTTCGACGAAGAACGGGCGGCGCTCGGAGAAGAACGTTTCGAAGGCGCTCAGGTTCACGACGGCGGGGTCCGCCTCGACCTGACCGAAGTCGGGATTGACCGTCGCGGTCAGCGTCATCCCCGGGCGCACCGCATACTTCAGATCGACGCCCACGCTGCCCTGCGGATCCGTGTGGTCGATCAGCGGATTCGCCCCAGCCGGCGGATTCGTCGTCACCTGCCCCACCACGTAGGGAACGACCTCGAGCCGTTTCGGCGAGCCGCTCACGCGCAGGTTCGTCAGGTCGCCGAACGACGAGACGAACCCGTTCGCGCTCTTCGCGAGCAGCGGCCAGGTGTCGGTCTCGTTCAGGCGTCCGATCTCGCGGATCACGGCGAACCCGAACGTCGTCGTGTCGGGACGGAAGCGCAACTGCGAAAAGGGAATCCGGAACTCGGCGCGCCAGCCGGTCGCGTCGCGCGATACGGCGACGTCCCACACGGCGTCCCACCCTACGTCGTCGTTGCCGTCGTTGAACCAGTAGCGATCCATTTTCACGCCGGCGGGGTTGACGGCGAACTCGAAGGCGCTGCGGCGATCGTGGAACGAATCGATCATCACGCGGATCCAATCCGACGGCGACGACGTGTCGCGGCGCGTGCGGAGGCCGACGATGTGGGCCGGGTCGGAGTCGTGGGCGGCGACGGCGACGTAGAGCGACGTCGAGTCGTACGCGACGCGCACGTCGGTGGCGAAACTCGGCTGTGCCCCTTCCTTCGGGTCGCGCTGCCGGAAGTCGGTGATCGCGGGGGCGTGTTCCCAGACCGCCTCGGAGAATTCACCGTCGAGTTTCAGCGCGATCGCTTCAGGGACGGGCACCGCGACGACATGCGGCGCGCTCGGGGGCGCAGCCGCGTTGACCGCCATCACCAGCGGGAAGACTGCGGACGAGAGCATCTGAAGCATCGGGCTAACGAAGGCTTAGACGGATTGCGCGCGCGCCGGGTTTGCAAGCGGGTCGCAACAGAATTTTCTCGTGCTGTTCGGAAATGGTCACGCGGGTGACCGGAGCCGGGA
>QHWR01000331.1 GCA_003223835.1 Acidobacteriota bacterium
GACCGCGATACTCGCGATAGAGCTTGTTGAGGGCGGGCACCGCCCGCCGGAACGGCGGTCAGGTGTAGCGGCCGAACACGAGGACGACGGGCGAGCTTCCGCGGAAGGACGACAGCGTCACGCGTTCGCGGTGGTCGTGCGTGGGCAGCGTGAAATCCGGCGCCGGGTCGCCGGCCGACAGACCGCCCGTCCGCGCCCAGAGCCACATCCGCTTCGCGGGCAGCGCGCCCCACACGATGGGAGCGGGCACGTGCTTGATGATCTGGCCGAACCGCTCGGGCGGCTGCATCATCGCGAGCAGGACGCCCCCCGCGACGATCGCGTACACGACGGCGAGCGTCAGCACGCCGCGCAGAATCCATTTCATCGCCGGTTATTGTATGTCCGGAAGCGTGAGCGCGAGCGCGCGAAACGCCGCGGCCGTCATCGCGACACCGGCGCGCGCCCGGACGCCGCGCCGACACCCGGCGCGGCGGCGTCCTCTGTCGCGACGACCTCTCTCACGACCGCCTGCGGCCGCTGATTCACGGTCAGGAACATGCGGCCGAGATACTCGCCGATGAGGCCCAGCATGACGAGCTGAGTACCCGAGAAGACGAGCAGCGCGGCCATCAGCCAGCCCCACCCGTACGCGGGACCGCGATTGAGCAGCCACAGCCACACGACCAGACCAAACGCGACGAGACCGACCGTCGCGGTCACGAATCCCAGCATCGTCGCGACGCGGAGCGGCAGCAGCGAGAAATTGAGCCAGGCGCTGAGCCAGAGCCGGATCAGCCGCCGCAGCGTGTAACCGCTGACGCCGGCCTGCCGTTCGTCGTGGCGCACCGTGATCGAGCCGATGCGCTGCGTGACCTGCAGCAGCAGGCCGTCGATGTACGGATACGGCCCGGCGTATTCGCTCACCTGGCGCGCGACGAATCCGCTCACGCACCGGAAACTGGAGAGATAAAAGCCGGGCGGTTTGTCGAGCGCCCAGTCCGTCATGCGATTCGTGAACCAGCTCCCGAGGTTGCGCCACGCGGAATGCTGCTTGACGTCGTAGTGGCCGAACACGACGTCGAGGCCCGTACTCTTCGCGTGCTGCCACAGCCGGACCGCTTCGTCCGGCGGGTTCTGCCCATCGTCGTCGAGGTTGACGATGTGCGCGCCGCGCGCGTATCGCCAGCCGGTGAGGACCGCGTTGTGCTCGCCGAAATTGCGTGCGTGTTCGACGTACGCGATCGGCACGCGTGCGGAGCGCACGAGGTCGCGGCAGACGTCGGCGGTGGCGTCGCCGCTGCCGTCGTTCACGAGCACGATTTCGTGTCCTCCCTCGACGGCCATCTGTTCGATCCGGTGCACCAGCGGCGCGATCGTCTCGGCGCTGTTGTACAACGGGATGACGAAGCTGAGGGCGGGAGTCACGAGGTCACGGAGCTGAGCGGGATGTTCCGGGCGCAGAGCGGGCACTCGGAGGGAATCCAGATCGTGTTGGGCAGCGACGAGAGGCATTCGAGCGCCACGCCGCGATCCGCCGCGAGCGCGGCCGCGGACGGTCCCATGACCGCGAGCGATCCAATCGCGACCGTCCACGCGCCGCAGGCGGCGAGATCCACGATCGTGCCGCGCACCGCGGAGCCCGCGCCGATGACGTCGTTGACGATCGCGACGCGGCGTCCCCGAACAGCCGCGCGGAGCGCGCCGGGGATCCGGTACTCGACCGGAAAGAGTCCGCCACGTCCGGCGTTCTCGAAGCGCTCCGCGTACGCGAACGGCAGCCCGAGCGTCGACGCCACCATCAGCGCCACGAACGCGCCTTCGACGAGCGGCCCGCAGATCAGTTCCGGCCCGTGCGCGCGCAGCCGCGCGGCGAGCTGTTCGGCGAGCTGCCGAATCGGCCCGGGGTCGAGACAGAGCGTCTCGAGGTCGAGCCACACCTCACCGTGATGCCCCGATTCGAGGCGGAAGTGTCCCCGTCGCGCCGCGGGCAACGGGATGATCGCCGGTTCCATGTTCAGGTCGCGAGCGGTGGCGCCGCTCACGAAGAATGTACGCGATGAGGGCGCCGCCCGCAACGACGGCAGCCGAGGACGGGTCAGACGCCGATGTCCTCGTGCCAGAGCTGAGGGTGCTCGGCGATGAAACGCGTCATCATCCCGATGCACGCGGGATCCTGCAGGACCTCGACGGCGACGCCGCGCGAACGCAGGTGCGCTTCCTCGCCCGTGAACGTGCGGTTCTCGCCGGCGATCACGTGCGGGATGCCGTACAGCAGGATTGCGCCGCTGCACATCGCGCACGGCGAGAGGGTCGTGTAGAGCACCGACGCGCGGTAGACGGACGCGGGTTGGCGTCCGGCATTCTCGAGCGCGTCCATCTCGCCGTGCAGAATCGCGCTCCCGCGCTGGATCCGGCGGTTGTGGCCGCGACCGATGATGCGCCCGTCGTGCACGAGCACGGATCCAATCGGAATCCCGCCCTCGCGCAGTCCCTGCTGGGCTTCTTCGATCGCCGCGCGGATGAAATCGTTAGTCATGAGACAAAGCTCTCTGAAGACGCTCGGTCGTCGTAGCGCAGCCCTTCGGGGCTGCTCGTGATCACGAGCAGGGCTGAAGCCCTGCGCTACGAACAATTCGCATTCGGCATTCAGCGCTCGCTCGTCGTAGCGCAGCCCTTCACAGGGCTGCTCGTGATCTGGCGCGTGAGATCCGCGAGCCGTTCGTGATCACGAGCAGGGCTGAAGCCCTGCGCTACGAACAATTCACACTCGGCATTCAGCGCTCGGTCGTCGTAGCGCAGCCCTTCAGGGCTGCTCGTGATCTGGCGCGTGAGATCCGCGAGCCGTTCGTGATCACGA
>QHWR01000163.1:0-11547 GCA_003223835.1 Acidobacteriota bacterium
AGAAGTCCTCTACCTCGTGGCGCGGCACAACGCGCACGTGCCCGTCGAGATGACGCTCGCCCGCGCGCTCGGGGTATTCGGGTTGACGGTGTTCATGTGCGTCGCGTCGGGGTCGATCGCGATGCGAAAGCTCACGTCCGCGGATCCCGCGGAGATCTTCTGACGCATGGACCCGATCGTCTCGCTCCGCGGCGTGAATCACGCGTTCGGCGAGGGGGCGACGCGCCGGCAGGTGCTCGACGACGTGTGCGCGGACGTCCTGCCGGGCGAGATCGTCATCATCACGGGCCCGTCCGGATCGGGCAAGACCACGCTGCTGACGCTGGTCGGCGGGTTGCGCTCGCTGCAGGAGGGAAGCATCGGCGTGCTCGGGCACGAACTGGCGGGCGCGGACCACGCGGCCTTGATCCGCCTGCGCGAACAGATCGGATTCATCTTCCAGGCCCACAACCTGCTTCAGGCGTTGACCGCAAGACAGAACGTCGAGATGGCGCTGCAGGTGAGCGCCGCTCATGCCGGCACGGATCTGCGCCGGCGAGCGGTCGAGATGCTCGACGCCGTCGGGCTCGCGGGCTACGCCGACGCGTACCCGCGGCAGCTTTCCGGCGGACAGCGGCAGCGCGTCGCCGTGGCGCGCGCGCTCGTGCGGAACCCGCGGCTGATCCTCGCCGACGAGCCGACGGCCGCCCTCGACAAGCACGCCGGGCGGGAAGTCGTCGACCTGCTGCACACGCTCGCGCAGGAACGCGCCTGCGCGATCCTGCTCGTGACGCACGACAGCCGGATCGTCGACATCGCCGATCGGATTCTCACCCTCGAGGACGGCCGTCTCACCTCCGCCAGCTCCGGCCTGGCCACCCACACCGAGTACGTGCTTAACGCGCTGCAGCGGCGCGGCGAGCTGCAGCGTCAGGCGGCGATGCTGCCGCCGCCGGAGTTCGTGCGCCTGCTCGACGGGTTCTCCTCGGAATTCGAGCAGCTCACCCGCACGCTCGACAGCGCGCGCGACGAGGTCGCAGGCCTCCTGGTAGACGATACGGTCGACACGATCGCGCGCAAGCTTCGGCAAGTCTTCCGCGTGGAACGGACGAGCGTGTATCTCATGGACGCGGATCGGCGGACGCTGCGCTCGAAAGCCGCGTGGCACAACGGTGCACGCGGTCTCGAGGTGACGGTGCCCGTCGGCGTCGGCCCGGCCGGGCGCACGGCGGCGACGCGGGAGCCCATGAACGTCGCGCTGCCGCCGCCGGGGGAAGCCCTCTACGGCGACGTCGAGCCGCTCCGCACGCTGCGCGCGCACTCCGTGATCACGGCGCCCGTGTTCAGCGCCGATGACGAAGTGATCGCCGTCGCCGAGTTGATCAATCGCACCGCGGGCGGTTCGTTCACCGCCGCCGAGCGGCGCTCGCTCGAGGACATCGCGTCGGAGCTTGCGCGCGTCCTCCGGCGCTGCGACGCGCTGCGCGCGCCCGGGCGCTGACCTCATGGCGCGCCTGCTGAAGCCCTCGTGGATCCCGACGCCGCTCGTCGCCGCAAGCGAGCAGCCCCCGGTGCTCATCGCGCCCGTCCGGCCGCCCGGCGCATGGCGCACGTGGCTCGTTCTGGGTACCGCGATGTCGCTCGCGATCGTGTTTCTCGGCCGTTGGCTGACGCGGCGGTTCGACCGCCGCGCGTTTGCGGTTCGGGTGCGACGCGCCGTCGAGCGGGTGGGCGGGCTGTGGATCAAGGCCGGCCAGCTCGTGTCGCTGCGGGTCGATCTGTTGCCGGTCGAGCTCTGCGAAGAGCTCGCGAAGCTGCAGACGCAGGCGCTCGGCTTTCCACCGGCGCGTGCGCGAGAGATCGTCGAGCGCGAGCTGGGCGCCCCGCTCGACGTCGTCTTCGATCGCTGGGACGAAGCGCCGATTGCCGCCGCCTCGATCGGGCAGGTGCATCGCGCGCGGCTTCGCCGGGAGCAGACGTGGGTCGCGGTCAAAATCCAGAAGCCGGCGTCGGCCGAGCTGTTCGCGCGCGACCTCGCTCTCGTGCGCCGCGCTGTCGCCGTGCTGAAGGTCCTCCAGGTGTACCGGCACATGAACTGGGACGCCGGGATGCACGAGCTGCGGCAGATCGTGAAAGAGGAGCTGGACTTCGGGTACGAGGGCTCGATGATGCGGCGCATGCGCCGGAACCTGCGGCGTCACCGCGTCTACGTCCCGAAAGTGTTCTCTCGCTACTCGACCCCGCGCGTGCTCGTCACGGAACTGGCTCCCGCGGTGTTCATGGCGGATTACATCCGCGTCGCGCGCGAAGATCCGCCGCGGCTCGAGCGCTGGCTGATCGAGAACGACGTGGACCCGCGCCGCGTCGGACGGCGGCTCGCCTGGTCGCTCGAACGGCAGATACTGGAGGACAACCTGTTCCACGGCGACCTGCACCCGGGCAACATCGGCCTGCTGCGGGGGAATCGCGTGGCTCTCATCGACTTCGGCACGACGAACTTCACCGACGTCGAATATCTGCGCAAGTTCGAGGTGTTCATCCGGGCGATTGCCTCGGAGCAGCACGCGAAGGCGGCCGACGTCGCGCTGCTGCTGTGCGCGCGGCTGCCCGTGATCGATACGTCCATGGTGCGCGAGCATCTCGTGCGCGCCCTTCGCGCGTGGCACGCGCGCGCGCTGGTCAGGGCCCTGCCGTATCACGTTCGATCGCTCAACAGCCTCACGCTCGACGTGATGCGGACGCTGCTCGGCTTCCGCTGCACGATGGAATGGGCGTGGCTGCGGCTGCACCGCGCGATGTCGACGCTCGACGCCTCGCTCGTGCAGCTCTATCCGCGCATCGACTTCCGCGGCCTCACCGCGCGGTATCTGGCGCAGGCCGATCGGCGGCGCCGGCGTCTCGTGACGAGCCCCGAGACTGCGCGCCGCACGGTAGCCGCCGCCGCGCGCGTCCCCGAGATCCAGGAGCGCGTGCGCGATTACGCCGCGTTCCAGACGCAGGCGATCCGGCGCCAGGCGCAGCGGTTCCGCGGCGTCGCGCGAAAAGTATCGAGCGCCACCGCGGCGCTGCTCGAGCTCGCGATGATCGCCGCCTGGCTACAAACGGCCGCCGTCGCGGCGCTCGCCGTCCACGGCGCGTTTCCGTCGTGGATCGACCGCGCGGTCGGGCCGCAGGTGGCGGCGGCGATCGAACGGCTGCCACACCTCGACCCGCAGCCGGCTGCGCTCGTGTTGTTGCTTGACGTGTGGGTGCTGTTCGCGATGCGCCGCGTGCGGCGGGAGTTGATCCGACGCGACGTCGATCTCGCGCGTCACAGCGCGGCCGCCGCAGGATGACGCCGCAATTCAGAAAAATGCAAAATGCCAAATGCGAAATGCGAAATGCGTCAAGCTACTCAGTTTTGGCATTTGGCGTTGGGCATTTGGCATTTCGTGATTACACCGCAGCGACGCGCTCGTGCGGGCGGATGTCTTTCTGGCGGAGACGCCGCGTCAGGTTGCGGAGCACGACGTACACGTACGCCAGCACCACGAAGACGAGTCCCCAGAGCGGCCCGTCGAGTTGCGGCGCGCTGTCGGCGAGGCGCGCGAGCTGCGGGCCCATCAACGGGCGCATCTGCGCCGGATACCGCTGCTCCAGCAGGACGACGAATGCCAGCGCGCCGACGACGACGGCGGCGAGCGTCAGTTGCGAGACCATCGCCACGAAGAGCGCGGCCACCTTGTTCGTCGCCCCTTGAAACACCTGCGCGTGCCGGCGCACCAGCGTTCCCTGGAACATCGTGTATTCGTTCAGCCGGTCCTGGATGTCGAGCGCCGTCATGTAGCCGCCGATCGTCCGTTGGACGAGCGCGGGCCCGACGAGCGCGCGAAGACGGCGCCGCTCGGCTTCGTCGAAATACTTCTGCAGCAGCCGCGTGTAGTTGACGTCCGGATAGAGCCGCTCGAGGGACAGGTCGAGCGTCACGAGCGCGCGGCGGATGCGCAGCCATCCCCAGTCCATCGTACAGCCGTAGCGGGACAGCACGTCCACGACGTCGATCGTCGCGTTGTCGATTGACTTCTCGCGATACGGCAATTCCTTGACCAGCGTCCGCGTCGCCCATTGGCGCAGTGACCGCACGAGCTGCTCCTTCACCTCCTCCATGTCGAGGTTCGGCAGGCTGGCGCACAACATCAGACACATATCGGCCGCCTTCGCGTAATCGCGTCCGGCGAGCGCCTTGACGAACAGCCGGTACTTCTCCAGAAACTCGCGCTCCGTGAACGTCGTCATCGTGAAGTCGATGAGCGCGACGCGGCTGTCGCGCAGCAGCACGATGTGCGCGGGCGAGAGATCGCCGTGATAGAGGTTGTGCTCCAGGATCTGGCGGAAAATCGAGTCGATGAGACGCCGCGCGACCAGGCTTGGGCTGATGTTGTTCGCCGCGAGCCAGCCGGTGACGCGCGCCGGATCCGATCGCGCGAGCATGATGACGTCGGACATCAGCGCGGCATGGATGAATTCGGTGACGATGACGCGCTTGGTCCCGTACCGGCGGAAGACCTTCGGCACGTACATCTTCTGGCCGCGCAGCCGGCGCCGCATCCGCCGGATCGCGGACGCTTCGTACTGGAAGTTCAGCTCCTGTGCCGTCACCTCGCGCAGCTCGTCGAGCGCGAAATCCCAGCGCATGTGACGCCGGAAGCGCAGGAACGCAATGGCCCGCACCACGCGGCCGATGAGCGCGAGATCCCGCGCGAACAGCTCGGCGACGTACGGCTGCTGCACTTTGACCGCGACGTAGCACTGCTCCCGCCGCAGCCGGGCGCGATGGACCTGCGAAATGGACTGAACGGCGAACGGCACGGTCCCGAACTCGTCGAACACGCGATCGATCGGGCCGCCGAGCTCTTCTTCGACGATGCGGCGCGCCTCTTCCGGCGGAAAGCCGACGTTCCGATCCTGCAATCGTGCGAGTTCGTCGCAGACGGCCGCCGGAAGGAGGTCGATGCGCAGCGAGAGCAGCTGTCCCGTTTTGATCCACAACCCGCCGAGGTCCTCGAACGTGGAACGCAGCAGCACCCCGGCGGCGCGCGGCGAGCCGCGCCCGAACCATTTCCGGAGGAGGAGTTTCGCCGCCAGCGCGGCGAGCTTCGCGACCGCACGCGCGTTGCGCAGGCGCGACGGCCGCTCCGGCGCGGCGATGACGACAGGAGGACGGTCGCTCGGGTGGACGAGGCGCGTCGGCGAAAGAGCCGGATCCAGCATGCGCGGCGGGTGACGCAGCATACCGCACATCCCGCTCGAGCCGCATCGCCGCGGCTGATCTGGCCGTCGCTCGCGCCGTGTGCTATAAGATGCGCGTTCCGCCACGATTCCGAGGATTCCGATGGACACACTACGGCTCGCGCCCTCCATCCGAAGCATTACGCTGCTGCAGGCCGACGCGTCCGGCGTCGTCGCGCCGCTCGTGCTGTACGAGCGGCGAGGAGGAAAGAAGAAAGGAAGCCGCGAGCTGCGTCCGTTCGAGCGGCTCACGCGCGCGTGCGCGAAATCCGGCGAGGCGCTGGCCGGGACCTACGTCCGCCGGCACCGTCGCTCGAACCGCAAGCGGCGCGACGGTTGGGTACGGGACCTGACGAACAACATGGTGCGCTCCGCGCGCAAAGGATTCAAGGAAGGGAGCGACACGCTGTGGCTGGTGTGACGACCGAAACGCCGAAGACCGACAAAACGTCCCCCATCGTCGTCGATCTGGGCAAGCACCGGCGCAAGGCAATCCGGCAGCTCCGCCGCGGCGAAGGCCCGTTGATGGACGACGTGCGGGGATGCGTCGAGGAACTCCGGTCCGCCGGCACGATTGCGGCGACGGCGCAGCCGATCGTCATCGTCGTGCGTCAACGCCGCCGCAAGCGCGGCATGTTTCCCGGATTCTGATCCCCTCCGGCCGGGCGCTGCTCGACGTCGATCCGGTGCCTTCCTGGAGAGCCGCCGCCAGGAAAGCTGGTCCTCTTCTCATTGTCTCGCGCAAACACCGCGTGCCGATCTCGCGCGAGGCGTTCGATACGGACGCGGCCGCGATTCAGCGGCGTGCGAGAGCACGGTCAAGCACATCGGCGAGGGTTGCCGCGCTCTGGCGCGTCGAGACGCTGGCCGCGTCGCTCGCGCGGGGACTCCTGCGGTTACCGGATGATCGCGGGGGGTCTTTTCCGGACGCGCTGGGACCGATCGCGCACATGGGACTCGCCGTCGCGGTCGTCGAGCGGTGCGGCTTCGACGCCGTGAAGGTCCGCGCGACGCTGACGGCGCTCTGCGAGCCACGATGGATCGGCTTTGCGTACGAGTCCGTCGGCGCGATGCTCGCGTTGTACGAACGCGATCGCTTTTACAGGGCGGTGCGCGCGCTCGGCCGCGTGAGGATCGTCCCGCTGGTGCCGCTCGAGCGACCCGACGTCGAACGGTTTGCCGCGTCCTTCGACCCCGAGAGTGTCCGTCTCCTCTCGCATGGATACGGGCGGTTCACGTATTTCAAGTCGCCGAACGCTCCGGCCGCGATTCGGGCGGCGCGGAAGCGTCCGAGCCTTGACGCCGTGGCCTGGACGCAGGGTGTGGCCTTCGCGCACGCGTACGTGAACAGCCGCGATCTGCCGGCGATACTCGACTCCAGATGTGATGGGACCGACGAGTCCGCGCTGGCCGTCCGGCGCGGGCAGGCGTACGCGCTGACGCTGCTCGAGTGGTTCGCGCCCGGATTCCTCGACGGAATCCCTGCGGACTCCCGCGCGGCGGCCATCGCTATCGGGGTCGCCCGAAGCGAAATCATGATCAGCCGTGCGCGCGGGTTCCTGAAACCCTTTACGATGAGCGCCGACATGGTCGAAGGCTCGGAGTGAAGAAGGTGTGGCGGCGCCTGCGGATCGTCGCGGCGTCGGTCGCGATCATCGCCGTCGCTGTCTGGGCGGCGGCGACGTGGGCGGATCATCGAGGCGACGCGTATTTCCTGACCGGATCGCGCATCGTCGAGACGCTGGCGCGCGAGGCGCGCGCGCTCCAGGGAAGGGACATCGTTGCCCTCGAAGCGCTTCATGCGCGCGATTTCGAGGGGACGCGCCTCGGCCTCGGGTCGCGGCGGCTGGCCGACGAGAAAGACGGCGTCAGCCATTACGTCCTGGCGTCCGACGGCGGCCCAATCGATCTGCAGGGCGCGCTCGCGGACTGGCGTAAGTACACCGAGGGCTTCGCGACGATCGATCAAGCCGACGTCCATCTCGATCGGCTGGAGGACTGGAGCGCGGCGGAGCCGGTCGCGATCGCGTCGTTCGAGGTCATCGGCGTACCGTCAGGCGACACGCGGGCGGTCATCGATCGCGCACGATTCCGGATGCGCTTCGCACGTGACGGCGATCGCGTTCGCATCAGAGCGGCATCGCTCGTTGACGGAGAACGCGTCGCGGGCAACCGCGCGCAATTCGTGGACGTCGCGCACGCCGCGGGCATCGACTTCCTCAATCAGTCGTACCCGCCGTCGCTCGATCCGGCGCTGCCGTTCGGCATGATCCGTCACGGCCCCGGCGGCATGACCGCCGTGGACTACGACGACGACGGCTGGTACGACCTCTTCATCCCGGACGGCGTCGAGTCGAAGCTGTTCCGGAATCGCGGCGACGGCACCTTCGAGGACGTGACCGCGCGCGCGGGCCTCTCGCACCTCGACGGCGTCAGCGTCGCGCTGTTCGCCGACTACGACAACGACGGGCACAAAGACCTGTTCGTCAGCCGGACCTTCCGTCACAACCAGTTGTTCCACAACAACGGCGACGGCACGTTCCGCGACGCGACCGCGCGGTCCGGCATCGGCGGAGACTGCTGCACCACCGTCGCGTCGTGGGGGGACTACGACAACGACGGCTATCTGGACTTGTACGTAGGGCGCTATCTCGACGCGCGCGAGCGCGTGCCCGTCGCGTTCTACTCCCGTAACGGTGAGCCGAACCAGCTCTATCACAACAACGGCGACGGCACCTTCACGAACGTCACCGAACGCGCGGGCGTCGGCGATCGCGGGCTGTGCCTCGGCACCGCGTGGGGAGATTACGACGACGATGGGTATCCGGACCTGTGGGTCGTGAACGACTTCGGGCGCAACACCCTGTTTCACAACAACCGGAACGGCACGTTCACGGACGTGACGGTGGCGTCAGGGACGCTGGCGTACGGCGCCGGCATGAGCGCGAACATCGCCGACGTCGACAACGACGGGCGCCTCGACCTCTACGTGACGCACATCCGATCGGAGCACCGCTGGTACGCGGCGAAGCCGACGCTCGGCCAACTGGCGGCGCGATCGTGGCGCACGGGCGCGTGGCGCGCGCAGATGCCGTCGTTCGTCGACGTGTTCCGGCAGTCGGGTCTCCATTTCGTCGGCGTGTTCCAACAGATGGCCGGCGGCAACAACCTGCTCCGCAACCGCGGCGACGGCACGTTCGACGACGTCACCTGGCGATCGGGGACCAACCCGATCGGCTGGTTCTGGGGCGCGGTGTTCGCCGACTTCGACAACGACGGCTGGCAGGACCTCTACGCCGCGGACGGCTGGATCAAAAGAGC
Source organism: Acidobacteriota bacterium (assembly GCA_003223835.1). Classification (GTDB taxonomy): domain Bacteria; phylum Acidobacteriota; class Vicinamibacteria; order Vicinamibacterales; family 2-12-FULL-66-21; genus Gp6-AA38. The sequence continues at coordinate 8,569 of QHWR01000163.1, forward strand.
GCGCGACACGGACGTCGAGCTGGATTTCCTCCATCACGTCGTCACGGATCCGGCCGGGTTGCAGAAAGGCGTCTACTTCGCGCCGCAGTACCTCGAACGGCAGTCGTGGCACGGGTGGGAGCGCAACCGTCAGCTGCGCAACAACGGCGACGGGACGTTTCTCGAGATCGGCACCGCGGCGGGCACCGATCTGCTGCTCAACAGCCGCGGCGTCGCGGTCGCCGATTTCTGGAACCGCGGCGTGCTCGACATCGCGGTCGCGGCGTCGAACGAACGGCACGCGCTGCTGAGGAACGAGGTCGGCACGGGCCGTCACTGGCTGGCCGTCGAGCTTGCGGGCACGCGCACCAACCGCGATGCCGTCGGCGCGCGCGTGACCGTTCGCGCCGGCGCCTTGCGACAGACGCGCGAGGTGACGCTCGGCGACGGGTACGCCTCGCAGAGCTCTCTGCGTCAGTACTTCGGGCTGGGGGACCGCGATCGCGCGGACGAACTGATCGTGCGTTGGCCGCGAAGCGGCATCACGCAGCGATTCACGGGCGTGCCGGCGAATCAGATTGTCGAGGTGACGGAGGGAGTCGATGGCCTCGTCACGAAGGTAATTCACTCCAGCGTGGAGTGAACGGCGCGCTGCGGGAGGAAGAACCAGCGCCACACCGGCGTCGGGCCGTCAGCGACGCGTTGAATCGTGACCGACGCGGGCACTGGCGGTTTCTCGCGCGGCTTCACGACCACTTTCAAGTGAAGCCGTCCCGTCAGGTCCTCGAGCCGCGCCGTCGCGCGTTCGATGTCGGTGCGGTCGAGCACGTAGCGTTCGAGCGGCCGCGTCACGAGCGATCGCACGCTGCGGTTGAGGAGCAGCGTCGCTTCCCGGTTCGCGTTCGTGATCTGGCCTTGCGCATCGGTGAGGACGCACGCCACGGGCACGGTCCGCAGCAGATCATCGCGCCGCACGATCTGCTCGTCGAGCATCTTCTGAAGGAGGTCGATCCGGTGCTCGAACGATCGCACCTCCTCGACCAGCGTATCGAGCAGCGACGGCAGCTTGTCGCGAAGCACGCGCAATTGAGCGTCGGCCGGACGACCGCCGTCTCCGAGCGTGCTGGCGAGCGCGCGCACGTCGGCGCATCGCTGCACCCAGACACGCCATCGTTCCACGCTGCTCACGCGGGGAACCCTAGCACCTTCGTGCGCGCGTTTCGAGCACCACGTGCGTCGCGCGCCGCTGCGCGAACTGAACTCAGACAGTCCAACCGTCGAACTGTAGCGGACGCATACGGCTCACCTTGAAATCGGGCCGTGTCCGCCCGTACCGTTTGGGGTGAGGACGCTCCGCTCCGACATGCCCGTCACCCTCGTCTGCCCGCAGGTGCGTGACGCGACGATGCGATCGCAGATCTTCGAAGCGGTGCGCTCCGCCATCCGCCGGTGGCGCCCGGGATTCGAGAGCTGGCGGCTCACGCTCTTTCGATCGCAGTCCGGAGAAGGGTGGGACCTCGCCATCACCGGTCCGCGTTTCCGCAAAGTCTTCACGTTGAACGGTCCGCTCGACGATCTGCCGGGGCTCGTGAACGCGTACGTGGACGCGCTCATGGCCAACGGCGGCCCCCTGCGCCGGCCAGCCGGATAAGCGGCCGCGGCCGTTTTGTCGACGACCGGCCGCGCGGTATATAACCGTGTCCTCATGGCGACGCTGCGAATCGCCTTCCTCGGCCAGTGTCTCGTCCATGGCTATCCCGGCGTCGATCGGGATGAGACGTTCCCTGAAATCCTTCGCCGGCGTCTGCTCGCGGATTGGCCCGGCCTCACCCCTGTCGTCAGCGCGGACAGCTACTACCATCCGTCCGAGCTGCCGTCGCGAATCGCCGGGGTCGCCGAACGGCGGGCGGCCGATGTCGTCATCGTCGACGTGGCCGGTTACTTCGCGGCGCGCGACGTGGGCGCGGTCGATCTCAGCCGTCTTCCGCGCGCAATCCGTCACGCGTACGAACGTGTCCGGCACCTGCGGGCGGTCGCAAAAGGGCTGCTCCAGACCTATCCGGCGACGGCAGGGCTCGTGCGGCGGATCGAGACGACAGGCGTAGCGCTCGCCGACGGCGCTCTGCGTCCGCTGTTGCAGCGGTATCCGGCGCCGACGCTGCGGGAGTACGAAGCCCTCTTGACCGACGGAATCCGCGCGGCGCGGCGGAACCGCAAGCTGACGATCGTCCTCCAAGGTCCGGGCATGTTCAACGACGACGAGGTGGACCGCCGCTACGCGCCCGACACGCAGCAGATCTATCGTGCCGTCAACGCGATGACGAGACGGCTCGCCGATGCCCATCGACTGCTGTTTGTCGATCGCATGGCCGTCACCGACTCCCGCTCGGTCTGCCTGCCAGGCACCATTCGCCTGTGTGCGCACGGACATCGGGTGATGGGGGATGCGCTACTCGCCAGCCTGAAGCAGGCCGGTGTCCTGTCGACAGAGAAGCCAGCACGCCGGGCGCAGCAGGCAGAACAGCGCGGCACGAGTTCGAGAATGGACACGTGGTCGCGCGAGCGCTGAGAACGCAGGCGGACTCTCCAGCTTGCTCCGGTCTCTGCTAATCCATAAGCTGAGTCGATGGGCTTCTCGCAGTGGATGCGGGTGTTCGACACGCTGACGAACCTGGCGCAGTTCAGCGGGCGGTTTCAGCGGCGTCCCGACGCGGACCTCCCGTTGACGCCCGCCCCCGGCGTCCTGGGCCAGCTCGAAACGCGGCTCGCGGGCGTCGTCGTCGCGGCGCTGAAAGAAGCGTTCGATCGCGACCGCGCGCGGATGGACCTCGAGCGCGCGCATCTCGAAGCGGAGCGTCAGCGCGCCGAGGAAGCGCTCCGCGCCGAGCTGCGCGGTCAGGCCGCGGAGCGCGCGCTCGGGCAGATGCGGATGGTGGCCGTGATGGCGATCGGCGTGTGGATGCTGTCGGCCGCGCTGGCCGTGCTGCTGCCCGGCATGCG
>QHWR01000163.1:11558-25507 GCA_003223835.1 Acidobacteriota bacterium
CCTCGCGACGCTCGGCTGCGCGTTCGCCGCGTGGCAGGAGATCGCGGCGGCCGCGGACCGGGACTGGACGGAACCTTCCCGCGTCAACCCTTCACTTGTCGAACGGCTGGCCCCATGGTTGCTTTTGACCGCGATCGGGTTGAGCGGCGCGAGCCTGCTCGTTGCGCTGTGATCCAATTCACCGATTCACCAATTATTATGGTCACCCTCTACGGCGCCGACTGGTGCGAGGACACGCAGCGATCGATGCGGCACCTGCGCCGGTTGAGCGTGCCCTATCGCTATCTGAACGTTGACGAAGATCTCGACGCGCTCGAGCGCGCGAAAGCGCTCAACCACGGACGGCGGCGGACGCCGACGATCGAGCTCGGCGGGCGGACGCTCGTCGAGCCATCGAACGTCGTCCTGACGGAGGCGCTCATCGAACAGGGCACGATCACCGCCGATCGGGCGCGCGAGCGAATGGCGGTCCAGAACGTCGGCGACCTCGAGCGCGCGGTGCGGCTGGGCGTCGGCGCGTTCGGCGTGCTGCTCGCAAGCCGCGCGCCCGCGTTGCTCCGGTGGCCGATGAGCCTTCTCGCGGGCGCGGTCGCGTTGACGGGCGTCAGCGGATGGTGTCCCGCGTACTCGGCCGCGGGGCTGACATCGCTCGACGGCCCCGGCGATCATCCCGCCGAAGCGCATCGCCGCGAGTGGACGACGGTGCTGACGCTGGCCGTGGAGCGCCCGCGATGATCCCCGTGAGCGAGGTGAGCCTCGACGCGCTCGCCGGCGCGCGGCACTCGGATCCCTTCTCGCTGCTCGGACCGCACCGCACCGACTCCGGCCTCGTGATCCGCACGTTCCAGCCGGCTGCCGAACGAGTGTTCGTGATCGCCGGCGGGCGCGGCACGGAGATGACGCGCCGGCATCCCTCCGGCATCTACGAGGCGGTCTTCGACGGCGTCAGGGAAATCTTCGACTACCGCCTGCGCGTCGTGTATCCCGGCGGCTACTCGGCGGAGATCGACGACCCGTATCGCTACGGACGCATGCTGACCGACTACGACCTGTACCTGTTCGGCGAAGGGCAGCATCGGCGTATCTACGACAAGCTCGGCGCGCACCTGATGCGCGTCGGCGAGAGCGACGGCACCCACTTCGGCATCTGGGCTCCCAACGCCGAACGCGTCAGCATCGTCGGCGACTTCAACGGCTGGGACGGCCGCGTGCATCCGATGCGCTCGCTCGGCCCGAGCGGCGTGTGGGAGATCTTCATCCCCGGCGTACGGGAAGGGCAGCGCTACAAGTTCGAGATCCGATCGCGCGCGCACGGAGAGCTGCTGCTGAAGATCGATCCCTACGCGTTCGCGTTCGAGGTCCCGCCGCTCTCCGCGTCCGTGGTCACGCGGCTCGACTACACGTGGGGCGACGAACGGTGGCTGCGCGATCGCGCGCACATGAACTGCTGGTTCGACCGTGCGATGGCGATCTACGAAGTCCATCTGGGATCGTGGGCGCGCATCCCCGAGGAGAACGATCGCTACCTGACGTATCGCCAGCTGGCCGATCGGCTCGTGCCGTACGTCAAGGAGACGGGCTACACCCACATCGAGCTGCTGCCGGTGATGGAACACCCGTTCTCCGGGTCATGGGGCTACCAGGTGACCGGCTTCTACGCGCCGACGAGCCGCTTCGGCTCGCCCACCGACTTCATGCACTTCGTCGACGTCTGCCATCAGAACGGCATCGGCGTCATTCTCGACTGGGTCCCGGGACACTTCCCGAAGGACGCGCACGCGCTCGCGAAGTTCGACGGCACGTCGCTCTACGAGCACGCGGACCCGCGCCAGGGGGAACATCGCGACTGGGGCACGCTGATCTTCAACTACGGCCGCAACGAAGTGCGGAACTTCCTCCTCTCGAACGCGCTGTTCTGGCTGCACGAGTACCACGTGGACGGCCTCCGCGTGGACGCCGTCGCGTCGATGCTCTATCTCGATTACTCGCGCAAGGAAGGGGAATGGGTGCCCAACCGCTTCGGCGGCCGCGAGAACCTCGAGGCGATCGACTTCATCCGGCAGCTCAACACGCTGACGCACGGCGAGGAGAAAGGCTCGATCACCGTCGCTGAGGAGTCCACGGCGTTTCCGTCGGTGAGCCGCCCGACGCATCTCGGAGGGCTTGGCTTCACGTACAAATGGAACATGGGATGGATGAACGACATCCTGGAGTACATCCGCCAGGATCCGGTCTACCGGCGGTACCACCACCGTCACCTCACGTTCTCGCTGCTGTACGCGTTCACGGAGAACTTCATCCTGCCGTTCTCGCACGACGAAGTCGTGCACGGCAAGGGATCGATGTTCGGGAAGATCCCCGGCGACGACTGGCAGAAGGCCGCGACGCTGCGCACGCTCTACGGCTTCATGTACAGCCATCCCGGCAAGAAGCTGATGTTCATGGGCTCCGAGTTCGGTCAGGGGCGCGAGTGGAACTTCGACCAGAGCCTCGACTGGCACCTGCTCGAGGAGCCGCTCCACGCGGGAGTGCGGCGGTTCGTTCAGGACCTCAATCGCGTCTACGCGGCCGAACCGGCGCTGTTCGAAATGGACTTCGAGCCGGGCGGCTTCCAGTGGATCGACTGCAACGACACCGACAACTCGGTGGTGTCGTTCCTCCGGCGCTCGCGCGACGGCCGCGGCGTGCTCGCGACGGTGCTGAACTTCACGCCGGTGCCGCGCGACGGCTACCGCATCGGCGTGCCCGTCGAGGGCGCGTACGCGGAACTCCTCAACAGCGATGCCGACGCGTACGGCGGCAGCAATACCGGCAACGGCGGACTGGTGTTCACGGAGCCAATCGTCTCGCACGGCCACCCGCAGTCGCTGCGGCTGACGCTCCCGCCGCTCGGCTTCCTGCTGCTCAAACCAAATAGCTGAAAGGCAGAGGGCAGAAGGCAGAAGGCAGGAAATCGGACACTCGTGCGGAGCGAACGATCGTGGCAAGCGCGGTTCGACGAGCTGTGCGCGCGGAAGATCCGCGCGGCGGCGCAGGCGGCGATATCGCCGCTCGCGACCGTCGTCGATCGCTCGCGCGAGTTCGACCTGACGCCGATCGGCGACGCGTGGTCGTGCCCGCTGTTCGACGGCCCCTTTTTCGCGAGCGCACCGCGCGACGGCCTGCCGGCGATCCACCTCGTGTTCGTGCAGTCGCGCTCCGGCAACACCGGCGCCGAGGATCCTGAAACGCTTGGCGCCGGCGCCACCGATCAGCATCTCATTTACGAAGGGTTGTCGCGCGTGCTCGCGGACGCCGTCGTCGCTGGATCCACGACGATCGGGCCTGAGACGTTCTTCTCCGTGTGGCGGCCCGAGCTCGTGCGATTGCGCGGCGCGCTCGGGCTCCCGCGTCACCCCGCGCAGGCCGTTCTCTCGTTGAACTGCACGATGGACCCGGATCTCTACGTGATGTTCAACGTGCCCGACGTCCCGGTGTACGTGCTGACGAATTCCCACGGGCGGGCGCGGCTCGAGCCGAGGATCGCGGCGCGTCCGTGGGTCCGCGTCGTGGATGTCGACGGGCCCGAGGCGCTCCCGCAGCAGGCGATGCGGCTCGCGACGGCCGGCATCCGTCACGTCTCCGCTGTCGGCGGACGCCGCGCGGCCACGGCGCTCGTGGACGCGGGCCTCGTGCAGGACGTCTATCTCACGACGAGTCCGATCGAGGCAGGCCAGCCGAACACGCCGTGGTACGTGGGATCGGCGCAGCCGGGCCTGCGCGCCGCGGTCAGGAAGATCTGGTCAACGGAGCGTGGGGAGGTTGTGTTCGAACATCTGCTGGTCGATCCACGCAGCTATGGAATGCGCGTCAGCGGAAAGGACGCGAAGCGGCGGTCGGCTTTGACGGCCGCGAGCGTGACCGGCGACGGGAGCTTCTTCACCGGCTCCACGTCCACCGCGTAGAGCTTGCCGCTCTTGTCGGCCGGATCGGGATAGGCGTCCCCGGCGGCGCGCGCGATCGCGACGACGGCTTTCTCGTCGCCGGTGTGGTAATAGAAGATCTGGTCGCCCTTCTTGACGCCGCGCAGGTGTTTCTGCGCGAGCGGGTTCTTCACGCCCGTCCATGACGTCTTGCCGTCACGCGCGAGGTCGTCGAAGCTGTAGTGTGTCGGTTCTTCCTTGAAGAGCCAGTTCATAGAATGCTGAATGCTGAATGCTGAATGTCACGCTGATGGCGAATGATACCAAGCCGTGGGCGCACCTGCGGCTGAAAGACCGGATCCGGCCCGGCGTGCGTGTGTTGTTCGTCGGCATCAATCCGGGGCTCCGCTCCGCCGAGACGGGCCATCACTTTGCGGGCTACTCCAACCGTTTCTGGAAACTGCTGTACGAGTCCGGCCTCGTGCCGGAGCCGATCAGCTATCGCGATGACGGGCGGCTGCCCGAGTGGGGATTCGGCGTCACGAACCTGATCGCGCGTCCGAGTCCCGGCATCGACGACCTCGAGCCGGCCGAGTATCTGAAAGGATGGAGCATCCTCGAGCGCAAGATCAAGAAGTTCAAGCCGGGGGTCGTCGCGTTTGTAGGGGTGACGCTCTATCGATCCTTCTGTCTGAGGGCGGACGCCACGAATGGTAAAAAGCTGTGCGTCGGGATCCAGCCCCAGACCATCCAGGGCGCGCGCGTGTTCGTGCTGCCCAACCCGAGCGGGCCGCGTTCGGGCGGTTGCGGACGGCCGTGAGATCCCGACGTGCAAGAGCAGGTGCTAAAGGTGCTAGAGGTGCTGATGGTGCTAACGGTGCTGGTGCTAGAGGTGCTAATGGTGCTAAGGGTGCAGATGCAAGGTGCTAACGGTGCTGCAAGTGCACCATTAGCACCAGCACGGCACCTTTAGCACCCCAGCACCCTTAGCACCAGCACCATTAGCACCTCCAGCACCATTAGCACCAATAGCACCGCACGATCGTTATCAATTGTCAGTGCGCGCCCATCGGCCCGCCGCGCGTGCGAGGCCGGCGCATCAGCAGCACCAGCGGCAGCAGCAACAGGAAGATGAATCCGAGCAGCCGGAAGAGCGACACGAACGCGACCATCGCCGCCTGCTGCTGCACGGTGCCGAAGAGCGCCGCGTACGCGCGCTCGGTGGCCGTGGCGACGTCCGCGCCGGCCGCCATGAATCCCTGACGCGCGGCCTCGAAGGCGCGCTGCGCCGGTCCCGAGTACGGATCCACCTGCGCGCCGAAGACGTTGATGTAAGCCTGCTGCTTGCGCGCGAGCAGCGTGCCGGTGACGGCGATCCCGACGCTGCCGCCGAGGTTGCGCATCAGATTGAACAGGCTCGTCGCGTTGCCCATCCGCTCGCGCGGAATCGGATCCATGCTGATCGTCGTCAACGGCACGAACAGCGCCGAGAGTCCCAGCCCCTGGAAGAACTGCGGCCAGAAGATGTCCCAGTAGCCCGCGTTCAGATTGAGCTGGCCGAGCCAGATCAACGTCACCGCTCCCGCCACGAGCCCCACGGCGACCATCTTCCGCGCATCGATGTGACCGATCAGCAGCCCGATCAGGGGCATGCCGATGAGCGATCCGAGCCCGCGCGGCGCCATCGCGATGCCCGCCTGCAGCGACGGATAGCCGAAGAGCGTCTGCAGCATGATCGGCAGCAGCACCAGGCTCCCGTACAGCACGAACCCGAGCGTCGTCATCAGGAAGACGCCGGTCGCGTACGTCCGGATCTTGAAGACGCGCAGATCGATCACGGGCTCCTTCACGGTCCACTCGCGCACGATGAACGCGATCGCGCCGAGGACCGACGCCGCGACCAGCGCAACGATGAACCGCGACGAAAACCAGTCGTGCTCCTGTCCGAGATCGAGCGCGATCTGCAGGCAGCCGACCCAGAGCGCCAGCAGACCGATGCCCCAGTAGTCGATGCGCTCCGTCTCGCGCCGGAGGTACGGCGGATCGAAGACGTACAGCTTCGTCATGATCAGCGACGCGATCCCCACGGGCAGGTTGATGTAGAACACCCAGCGCCAGCTGTAGACGTCCGTCAGCCAGCCGCCGAGCACGGGTCCGAGGATTGGCGCGACGACGATCCCGAGTCCCCAGAAGCCCATCGCCTTGCCGCGATCCTGCGGCGGAAACGCCTCGAGCAGCACCGCCTGCGACAGCGGCTGCATCGCGCCCCCCGTCGCCCCCTGAATCAGCCGGAACGCGACGAGCGACGGCAGGTTCGGCGCGAGGCCGCACAGCAGCGACGAGATGGTGAAGCCGGTCACCGACGTCATGAGCAGCCGCTTGCGCCCGAACTGCGTGGCGAGCCACCCCGTGAGCGGCAGCACGATCGCGTTCGCCACGAGATACGACGTCAGCACCCACGTGGACTCGTCGATCGTCGCGGACAGATTTCCCGCGATGTGCGACAGCGACACGTTGACGACGGTCGTGTCGAGCACTTCCATGAACGTCGCGAACATGACGGCGATCGCGACGATCCAGGGATTGACGTGGGGACCCCGACCCTCGAACCCGTTATCTGACATACACCGTGGGCGTAACCGACATGCCGGGCCGGAGTTCGTGGTTGGGATCCTGGCCGGGCTCGAAGACGATCTTCACCGGGATGCGCTGCACGACCTTGACGTAGTTGCCCGTGGCATTTTCCGGCGGCAGCAGGCTGAACCTGGCGCCGGTCGCCGCGGCGATGCTGTCCACGTGCCCCTTGAACTCGCGGCCGCCGAGCGCGTCGACGTCGATCGCGGCGCGCTGTCCGGGACGCATGTACTTCAACTGCGTTTCCTTGAAGTTCGCCGTCACCCACACGTTGTCGAGGTTCACGAGCGCGAGCAGCGGCTGTCCCGGCTGCACGACCTGTCCGACTTCCATGGCCTTACGAGCCACGATCCCGTTCGTCGGCGCCTTGACCGTCGTGTATTCGAGGTTCAGCTCCGCCTGCCGGAGCGCCGCCCGCGCCTGCTGCACGCGCGCCTCGGCGGCCCGCGCTCGCGCCTGCGTGACCTGGAGCTGCTGCGGCGCGGTGCGCGCGGTCTGCAGCTGCGCCCGCGCCTGCGAGGCGTTCGCGCGCGCCTGCACCGCGCGTTGTTCCGCGACGCTGACCGCGGACTGTGCCGCGGCGACGTCGGATTTCGCGGCGTCCGCGGCGGCCCGCGCCGCGTCGGCCGCGGCCACCGCGGCGTCGAACTGCTGCTGCGAGACTTCGTCCTTCGCGAGCAGCGGACGCAGGCGTTCGACGTCGCGTGCCGCTTTCGTCGCGGTCGCCTCGCGCTCGCGCTGGCGCGCCTGCGCGGAGACGAGATTCGCGCGCGCCGCTTCGATCTCGCGCTCGGCGCCGGTGACGCCCGCCTGCGTCTGCTCGACGCCGCCGGTCGCCGTGCTGATGTTGGCGCTGGTCGACACCTGCTCGATCGGCACGCCCGTTCGCGCGGCCGTGGCGGTGGCCAGCGCGTCCGCCAGTTCCGCCCTCGCGCGGTCGACCGCGACCTGATAATCGCGCGGGTCGATCTGCACGAGGACGTCGCCCGGCTTCACCGGCTGGTTGTTCTCGACGTTGACCCTGATCACCGTGCCGGCGGCGCGCGCGGCGATCTGCGTGATGTGTCCGTCAATCTGCGCATCGTCGGTCGATTCGCGGCCGCGGTAGTGCCACCACGCGAACGCGCCAATCAGGAGCAGGAGGACGGCGCCCGCCGCGAGCCAGCGCCAACGTCCGGTGCCGGACGAGCCGCCGGCTTTCTCTTCCGCGTCCGCCGCCATTACTGCAGTCCTCCGAGATAACTGGTGATCGTCTGCTCCGCGATGCCGAGCGCGCGCGCGAGCGACGCCTTCGACAGGTTGTGGCCGTACAACGCGCCGATGTACGTGTCGGACGCGGCGGCCACCGCCTCCTGCGCCTGCGTGACCTCGAGGTTACTGGCGACGCCGGCGGCGAACCGGTCGCGCGCCTGCTGCAGCTCGTCGTTCGCGAGCTGGAGTCCCGTCTGTGACGCCTCGAGCTGTTGTTCGGCGGCGCGGACGTCGAGCAGCGCCGCGCGCACGTCGTACTCCACGCGGCTGCGGAAGTCGGCGAGCTCCGCCTGGCGCTGGTTCAGCAGCGACGCCGCCTGGATGCGGCGCGCCCGCGTGCGCCCGGCGTCGAAGAGCGGCACGCGCAGGGTCCCCGCGATCGTGTACGTCGCGTGCAGCGTTTCCGTGGTTTGCCCGATCGCGCCGTAGTCGGCGTCCAGGTGCAGCGACGGCAGGCGCGCGGCGTTCGCCGCGCGCCGCTCCGCCTCGGCCGCGGCGACCCGTTCGCGCAACGCAAGAAAGTCGGGCCGGGACTCGAGCGCCCGCTGGAGCGCCTGCTCCAGCGTGACGGGCGGCATGGGCGCGTACGGGATCTTGTCGGTGAGCGTGAACGGCTGCGCGACGGGCAAACCGATCGCCCGCGCGACCTGCAGCTTGGTCTTCTCGAACTCGTTTTCCGCGACGATCACGCGCTGCCGCTGGACCTGGAGCTGCACCTGCGCGCGAAGCACGTCGATGCCGGCGACGAGACCGGATCCCTTGAGGTCGGTCGCCTGCTTGTACAGCGCTTCGGCCGTGTCGCGCTGCGCGTGCACCATCTCGATCCGGCTCTGTTGTGCGACCGCCTCGAGGTACAGATTGACGGCGACGAGCGTCACGAGGTCGCGCGCGTCCTTGATGCCGTACCGCTCGGCGCGCTCGTTCGCGCTGGCCGCGCGCGCGTCGTTGAGCGCCGCGAGATCGACCACCGGCTGCGACAGGTTCACCCGCGCGTCGAAGACGTTGAACGGCCCGACGATCGGCGGCTTGGCGGGAAAGCCGAACGCCTCGAGGTTGAGGACCTGCCGCCGTTCGGCGAGCGAGCCCGACAGGTTGGGGAGCAGGTCCGCCAGCGCGCGCCAGCGCGCGCCGTGCGCGGTCGCCGCGCTCTCTTCAGCGAGCAGCAGGCCGAGGTTGTGCTGCAGCGCTCGCTGCACGGCGTCTTTGATCGACAGCGGCAGCGGCTCGGCGGTCACCGTCGCGGACGCCGGCACGCTGCCCATGAACGGACTCGAGATCGGCGGCCCCTGAACGGGCGGCTGCGCGGGCGCAATCGACTGCGCCAGCAGCCAAAGCAACAACATCATCCTTGTGTCTTTCCTTCCACGAAGACGGCGCGCCAGCCGGGCGGCGGTATCCGACGGGGGGAACGGAGTACTAGCGTTCGCGGCGCGGATCAGCCATTCGATCAGTATACAAAACCGATGCTCAGACATCGGGTGCTGGGGAAGTCTCGTCCTCTCAGCATGCAGCCCGCAGCACTATCATGTGCCATGCCTTCCATCGTCACCTTCTTTGACGTGGACAACACGCTCCTGGACAACGACCGCGTCGTGGCGGATCTGATGCGGCACATGGATCGTGAACTGGGACACGAGCGGCAGCAGGAGTACTGGGAGATCTTCGAGGAGCTCAGGCACGAGCTGGGCTATGCGGATTACCTCGGGGCGCTGCAGCGCTATCGCGAGCAGTATCCGCGCGATCCGCAGGTCCTGATCGTCTCCTCGTTTCTGGTGAATTACCCGTTCGCCAACCGCCTCTTCCCCGAATCGCTCGACGTCGTCGAGCGCGCGAAGACGTGGGGGTCGGCGGCGATCCTCTCCGACGGCGACGTCGTCTTCCAGCCGCGAAAGATCGAGCGGTCCGGCTTGATGGAGATCGTCGAAGGGAACATCCTGATCTACATCCACAAGGAAGAAGCGCTCGACGATGTCGAGCGGCGATTTCCCGCCGAGCGCTACATCGTCGTGGACGACAAGCTGTGGCTGCTGCACGCGATCAAGGCATATTGGGGCTCGCGCGTCACGACCGTATGGCCCAAGCAGGGGCACTATGTCGCCGACGCGCGCGTCCACGCCCTCCCCGAGCCTGACGTCACGCTCGATCGCATCGGCGACATGTTGAGCTGGCGTCTGGATGAATTGTTGCAAAAGGGACGCAAATGAAAACACGCCAACTGGGAGCGACCGGACCCGACGTGTCGGCGATCGGGCTGGGCTGCATGGGGATGTCCGACTTCTACGGACCCCGAGACGAGGGTGAATCGATTGCGACGATCCACCGCGCGCTCGACCTCGGCGTCAACTTTCTCGACACTGCGGACGCGTACGGGCCGTTCACGAACGAGGAGCTGGTCGGACGCGCGATCGAGGATCGGCGCGGCGACGCGGTCATCGCGACGAAGTTCGGCAACGTGCGCCAGCCGGACGGCGCATGGGTTGGAATCAGCGGCCGGCCGGAGTACGTGAGGCAGGCGTGCGACGGATCGCTGAAACGCCTCGGCATCGAAACGATCGACCTTTACTATCAGCATCGCGTCGATCCAAACACGCCGATCGAGGACACGGTCGGCGCGATGTCGGAGCTCGTGAAAGCGGGGAAGGTCCGCTACCTCGGCCTCTCCGAGGCGGCCCCCGACACGATCCGCCGCGCGCATCGCGTGCACCGCATCACGGCGCTGCAGACCGAGTACTCTCTTTGGACGCGCGATCCGGAGGAGGAGATTCTTCCGCTGTGCCGTGAGCTGGGGATCGGGTTCGTCGCCTACAGCCCGCTCGGCCGCGGGTTCCTCACCGGCCGCTTCAAGTCGCCGGACGATCTCGCGCCCGACGACTGGCGGCGCAACAACCCGCGTTTTCAGGGAGAGAACTTCCAGAGAAACCTGCAGCTCGTGGTGCGCATCGAGCAGATGGCGGAAGAGAAGCGCTGCACGCCGGCGCAGCTCGCGCTCGCATGGCTCCTCGCGCGCGGGCCCGACATCGTCCCGATTCCTGGGTCGAAACACCGGCAGCGTCTCGAGGAGAACGCGGCGGCGGCGGACATCACGCTGACGCGACGGGATCTCGAGGAGCTCGACGAAATCGCGCCAAAAGGCGCGGCTGCCGGAATGCGCTATACCGAGGGCGGGATGAAGGCGGTGAATAGATAAGGTCGAAGGCAGAAGGCAGAAGGCAGAAGGCAGAAGGTAGAAGGTAGAAGGTAGAAGGTAGAAGCAAAGCTCAGACGCCGACCGGTCGGCCCCGTCTGCCTTCTGCCTTCTGCCTTTTGCCTTCCTTGATCCACTTCTGCGCCCAGGCGCCGATCGCCCCGATGGCGGGCTCGAGCGCGCGTCCCTTGTCGGTCAGCTCGTACTCGACGCGGACCGGCGTCTCCGGAATCACGCGCCGGACGACGATGCCTTCGCTTTCCAGCTCGCGGAGGCGCTCCGACAGCATCCGGTCGCTGATGTCGGGGATCGCGTCGCGCAGCTCGGCATAGCGGACGCGGCCGTGGAGCAGGATCTGAATCACCGCTCCCGTCCACCGGCCTCCGATCAGTTCCACGGCCTTGTGGAATCGCGCGCACAACTCCGGATGATGCGCCACACGGATATCTTACCAGAAAGACACACTTGACAGAAGTGACTTACTAATTTATAGTCCACAAACAATGATAATTTGCTGACGAGGCGCAAGCCCGGCAGCTGGAGGACATGCCATGAGCACGAGCACCGCGACCGCAGCCGCCGCCACCGGCCTCACGACCTGGGCGATCGACCCCGCGCACACCCACGTGGAGTTCGCGGTACGGCACCTGATGATTACGACCGTCAAAGGCCGGTTCACCGACCTCAGCGGCGCCGTCCGCATGCACGACGACGACATCACGAAGTCCGACGTGGACATCAGGATCGCCGCCGCGAGCATCGACACGCGCGAGCCGCAGCGCGACGCGCACCTGAAGTCCCCGGACTTCTTCGACGTGGACACGTATCCCGAGATCACGTTCCGGAGCCGGCGCGTCTCCGATGTCGACGGAAACGAATTCAAGCTGACGGGGGACCTGACGATCCACGGCGTCACCCGCGAGGTCACGCTGAACGTGACGTCGGAGGGACGCGCGAAAGATCCCTGGGGAGGCGAGCGCGCGGGCTTCAGCGCGACGACGAGGATCAAGCGCGGCGACTTCGGCCTGAAGTGGAATCAGGCGCTCGAGACCGGCGGCGTCGTCGTCGGCGACGACGTGAAGATCGCGCTCGAGATCGAGCTGCTGAAGCAAGCCTGACGGCTTGCGCCCAAAGCCCAAAGCTTATTTGATGGCAATCCCCGGCGTGACGCCCGCCTTCGACGCGTCGGCGTTGAAGGCGGTGACGTCGTTCTTCAGCGCCGCCGCGGCGCGCGCCATGATCTGGTCGTACTGCGGCTTCAGATCGGCGTAGCGCTCCTTCACCGGGGAGTTCAGCTTCCGCTCGAGACCCACGATGTTCTGGTACAGCGCGATCATCTGGTTGTCCAGACGGCCGGATCGACGGCGACGTTGGGCTGATAGGCGGCGAGGCGCGTCGACGTCAGCGGAAGCGCGGTGAAGATCGCGGCGACCGCGAACGCGATCGCGAGGAGGAGCAGACGGTGTCGGGACGTCCTCATGGCGAGATCCTCCGAATGAATTCGACCGAGGAGTATATCGCGGGCGCGGAGAGCGGAGGGCGCGGAGACGGACGGATCTCACGCAGGGGCGCAGAGACGCAGAGAAGATAGGCCGTCGCCGACAGGAAAGGCGGTGCTGCGCGGTGTGTCCGCTGCGTCGCGCTGCACGCGACGGGCGATGACGCGAGGGCTGCTGAAGCAAGCAGATCTGAGACGCGCGCCCTGCTTGCATCAGCGGCCCTCGCATCATCGCCACGGCCGGCCATCGGCCGGCCGCAGCGGACTCAGATGGCGCAGCTCTTCTCTGCGCCTCCGCTCCTCTGCGTGAGGTCGTCGTGTCCGCGCGCTCCGCTACCTCTGCGCCCCAGACAACCGCGGATCCGCGACGACGACCAGCGGCTGCGTGTAGCTCTTGCCGTTGACGGCGAGCTTTACCGTGTACGTGCCGGGCGCCACCGCCGGTCCGCCGCCGCGGCCGAAGCCGCCGCCTCCTCCGCCCCGCCCCGCGCCCCGTCCACGTCCACCCTGAGCACCCGGAGCACCAGCACCCGTAGCACCCGTAGCACCTGTAGCACCCGTAGCACCAGCACCACTAGCACCCGTAGCACCTCGTCTGAGATTCCACACCCACCGATGCATCCCCGCCGCGGTCGATATCGTCTCCGGCGTGCGTCCCCACAACACCGAGACGGTCTGCGGCGCGGCGGACGAAGCCGGCTGCGGTTGATCCGCGCTCGAGTACGTGCGAACCGGTTGCCCGGTTGCGTCGACGATCTCGATCGTCACGGGACCCTGCGGCGCGGCTTTCAGGTAGTAGTCGATGCAGGCGCCCGCCGGCGCGTTCTCCGCCTGCGGCTCGTCCTTCTGCAGGGGCGTCCCGTTGTCGTTCCCTTCGATCGCCGCGACCGCGTCGCCGGGCTTGAAGAGGAACGCGTCGCCTTGCGCGACGTCGCCGCTCGCCTGACGGAGCGCGGCGATCCCGTCGATGATCCAGAAGCCGCGTCCGAACGTCGCGAGGACGAGATCGTCGCCGTGGATCTCCAGGTCGCGCATCGACGTGACCGGCAGATTGAGTTGAAGCGACTGCCAGGTGTCGCCGTCGTCGAACGACACGAAGACGGCGCGTTCGGTGCCGGCGAAGAGCAGCCCGGGCCGCTTCGGATCCTCCTCGATCGCGTGGACGTAGCCGTCCTTCGGCAAGCCTCTGACGATCTCCTGCCACGTCTTGCCGCCGTCGCGGGTGCGATAAATGTGCGGACCGAAGTCCTCGAGCTGATGTCGATCGACGGCGGCATACGCCTCGAGGAACCGGGAATGCGACGCTTCGATCATCGTCACGCGGCTCCACGCCGACACCGCGGTCGGCGTCACGTTTTCCCACTTGCGGCCGTCGTCGAGCGTGAGCTGAATCTGACCGTCGTCGGTGCCGATCCACACCATCGGCAGCAGCAGCGGCGACGGCGCGATCGTGTAGATGACGCCTCGCTTGCCGTTGCGA
>QHWR01000163.1:25565-30977 GCA_003223835.1 Acidobacteriota bacterium
GCCGCCATCCGTCGTCTTGTAGAGATACTGGTCGGCGTAATAGAGCGCGCGCGGGTCCGCCCTCGAGAAGACGAGCGGCTGCGTCCAGTCGCGGCGCGGCCCTTCAGGCCCCGCCGGCGGCGGGATGTTGACGCTGTCGCCGTTCAGATCGAGGTTGCAGCGGCTGACCGTGCCGCCGTACAGCACGCCCGGATGCAGCGGGTCGGCCGCGGTGTCGCCGCTCTCGCCGCCGGCGCAGATCGGCTCCCAGTCGCGCATCGAGATCTGCCCGAACTTGCCGCGCGTCCGCACGGCGACCGCGCCGCTGTCCTGCTGCGCGCCGGTCACCCAGTACGGGAAACGGTAATCGGCCGACACGTGGTAGATCTGCGCGATCGACTGGTTGAGCCACGAGCTCCATTCCGGCGTGTCGGCCGTTCCGTTCAGGCTGACGATCGCGCCCTGATCGCTCGCGACGATCATGACGTTCGGATCGGCGGGGTTGATCCAAAGCTGATGATAGTCGTCGCCGCCCGGCGAGCCGCGCATCGCCCACGTGCCGAACGTTTTCCCGCCGTCCTTCGATCGCTGAATCCCGACGTTCGGGACGTACACGATGTCGGGATTCTTCGGATCGACGGCGACCTTCTCGAAGTACCAACCGCGGCCCCACACGCGCGTGTCTCCCGTCGTCTTCATCCAGGTCGCGCCCGCGTCGGCCGAACGGTAAAGACCGCCCTCTTTGGCGTCGATCACCGCGTACACGATGCGCGGGCTGCTCGGCGCGATCGCGATCCCGCTGCGTCCGAAACCGTCCGCGGGCAGCCCGTTCGTGAGCGGCTTCCACGTCGTCCCGCCGTCCGTCGATTTGTAAATGCCCCCGCCGGGTCCGTTCGACGGGGCATAGGTGTACCAAGGCGGCCGCCGCGTGTTCCAGAGCGATGTGTACACGACCTGCGGATTCGATGGATCGATCGCGACGTCGACGGCGCCGACGCTGTCGTTCTTGTGAAGCACGTTCTGCCACGTCGCGCCGCCGTCCCTGGATCGGAACAGACCGCGCTCGGCGTTGGCCGCGTAGAGATGGCCGATCGCCGCGACGAACACGACGTTGGGGTTGCGCGGATCGACAGCGATTCGGCCGACGTGGTGTGAGTCCGCGAGGCCGACGTGCGTCCACGTGTTCCCCCCGTCTGTGGATTTGTAGACGCCGTTTCCGTAGCCCATCGAATCGCGCAGGATCGCGCCGATCGAGGCGACCGGCTGCGAGTCGAACACCGGCGTCCACGTGCGGCCCGCGTTGGTCGTTTTCCACACGCCGCCGTTCACCGCGCCGAAATAGAACTCGTGCGGCCGGCCCGGCACGCCGCTGACCGCGTCGACGCGTCCGCTGCGGAATGGCCCGAGCGTCCGCCATCGCAGGCCGGAGTAGAGCGCCGGGTCGACCGTCTGCTGCTGCGCCGACGCCGGTCCCCTGAAAGCCGCAAACGCGAGCGCCAGAAGCCCGAGCGCGGGCAACGATCGACTCACGAATGTTCCGTGTTTCATCACAGCGGCACAGCTTATCAACTTCGGGGGTATCTTTCTTCGGCCGAGAGCCTGCGCGACGAGCAGCCTCCCGATACAGGAGTCTTCTGGCATGTCACATTCAGGCTGCTGGTTCAACGGCCAGCCACAGATGAACACAGATGCACACGGATAAAGGCAATCTGACGCGGAGACGCGGAGCGCGCGGAGAAGACAATTGAATGAAGCGGCTGCGGTGCCGCTCTGCCGGGCCGCGCTGCGCGCGGCGGGAGGTCACACGATCCCAGATACAAGCGACGGTGGCCTCGGGGCGTTGCTTGTATCTGGGGATCGTGTGACCTCCACGCAGCCGGCTAAGCCGGCTGCCCGGCGGAGCGGGTCGCCAGCCTTCTACCCTCTGCGCCCTCTGCTCCTCTGCGTTCTCCGCGTGAAGATCGTCTTCTCCGCAGTCGCCGCAGGACACGGATCACGAGCAGCCTTTGAAAGGGCTGCGCTACGACGATGACCGATCCTCATCAACCGCTGCGCGACGACGTCCGGATGCTCGGCGAGCTGCTCGGCGAGGTCCTGCGCCTGCGCGAAGGTGACGCGCTGTTCGAGACGGTCGAGCGCGTTCGCGCGTTCGGGAAGAGCGGGCGCGCCGACGTCGAGCACGGCTTCGAGGCGCTGGCCGATTACCTGCGCGCGCTGCCGGTCGAGGCGGCGGTCCCCGTCGCGCGCGCCTTCTCGCATTTCCTGACGCTCGCCAACATCGCCGAACAGCACCATCGCGTCCGGCGGCGGCGCGACTACCAGCGTGACCCGAAGGCCGGTCCTCAGCCGGGCTCCTGCGGCGAGTCGTTCGCCCGGCTGCTGGCGCGCGGCGTCGATCGCGACACGCTGCACGAGACCGTCGCGGCGCTCCGGATCGAGCTGGTGCTGACCGCGCATCCGACGGAGATCGTCCGGCGCACGCTCGTCGCGAAGCACCTGAAGATCGCCGCCGCGCTCGCGCAGCAGGATCGCCCCGACCTCACGCAACCGGAGCGCGACGCGGTCGTCGAGGATCTTCGGCGCGGGATTCTCGGGATGTGGGAGACGGAGGAGATCCGGCTCGAGCGCCCCACGCCGATGGACGAGGTGATCACCGGGCTGTACATCTTCGAGCAGACGTTGTGGGACGCGGTGCCGCGCTGCCTGCGGCTCGTCGATGCCGCGCTCTGCCGGGCGACAGGACGGCCGCTGCCGGTGGATGCGGCGCCGATTGTGTTCGCCTCGTGGATTGGCGGCGATCGAGACGGCAACCCGAGCGTGACGCCGGAGGTCACGCGCGACGCGTGCCGCGCCGCGCGCGCGATGGCGGCGTCGCTGTACGAACGCGAGCTGGATCGACTGCGGATCGAGCTGTCGATGCAGGACGCGACGGCGGAGCTGCGCGAGCGCGCGGACGGCGCGCGCGAACCGTACCGCGCGGTGCTGCGAGCGCTGCGCCGGCGGGTCCGCGAGATTCCACGGACAGGCGACCTGCTCGAGCCGCTGCTGCTGTGTTACCGATCGCTCGCGGCGACGGGCCAGCAGATCATCGCCGACGGCAACCTGGCCGATACGATTCGCCGCGCGGCGGCGTTCGGCGTGTCCCTGGTGCGCCTCGACATCCGGCAGCACGCGAAACGCCACACGGCCGCGCTCGACGCGATGACGCGCGCCGCGGGACTCGGGTCGTACGCTGAATGGACCGAGCCGCAGCGGCAGCAGTTCCTGACCGCGGCGCTGCGCGACGGCCGGTCGATCCTGCCGCGCGACCTTGATGCCGACGACGAGGTCCGCGAGGTGTTCGAGACGTTCCGCGTGGCCGCGGAGATCGACCCGGAGACGTTGTCCGCGTACGTGGTGTCGATGACGCAGGCTCCCTCCGACGTCCTCGCCGTGGTCCTCCTGCAGCGGCAATTCGGATCGCGACTGCGTGTCGTCCCGTTGTTCGAGCAGGTGGAGACGCTGGACTCCGCCGGGCGCACCGTGGATGCCCTGCTGCGGATTCCGGAGTATCGCGACCGGATCGGCGGCGCGCAGGAGGTGATGATCGGGTACTCCGACTCGGCGAAGGACGGCGGCAGGCTCGCCGCGAACTGGGCGCTCTACAAGGCGCAGGAGTCGGTTGTCGCCGCGTGCCGCGACGCCGGCGTGGAGCTGAC
The DNA here is from genome assembly GCA_003223835.1 of Acidobacteriota bacterium. Lineage (GTDB taxonomy): Bacteria > Acidobacteriota > Vicinamibacteria > Vicinamibacterales > 2-12-FULL-66-21 > Gp6-AA38. The sequence goes on from QHWR01000163.1 coordinate 29,243, forward strand.
GTTGTTCCACGGCCGCGGCGGCAGCATCGGCCGCGGCGGCGGCCCGACCTACCTCGCGATCGGATCGCAGCCGCCGGGCTCGGTCGATCGCCGCCTGCGCGTGACGGTACAGGGAGAAATGATTCAGGCGCAGTTCGGGCTGCCCGACATCGCCGTCCGGACGCTCGAGGTCTACACGACCGCGACGCTCGACGCGACCCTCGCGCCGCCGTCAGAGCCACCGCAGACGTGGCGCGCGGCGATGGACCGGATCGCGGAAACCGCGCACGGCGTCTACCGGCAGGTCGTGTACGACGATCCACGATTCGTCGAGTACTTCCGCACCGCGACGCCCGAAATCGAGCTGGGCGCCGTGCCGATCGGGAGCCGGCCGCCGCGCCGCAGCGAGGGGGAGGGCGTCGAATCCGTGCGCGCCATCCCGTGGGTGTTCGCGTGGACGCAGACGCGGCTGCTGCTGCCGTCATGGCTGGGCACGGGCGAGGCCCTCGCGGACGCGATCGAGTCGGGGAGACGCGACGTGGTCCGCGCCATGTATCGAGACTGGCCGTTCTTTCGATCGACGCTGGAGCTGATCGAGATGGCGCTCGCGGAGACCGACGCCCGTATCGCGGCCGAATACGATCGCCGCCTCGTCCCCGAGCGCCTCCGCCCGCTCGGCGCCGATCTGCGCGCCCGCCTCGCCCGCGCGATCGCGTGCGTGCTCGACGTCGCCGCCGCGCGCGAGCCGCTCGAGCGCAACCCCGTTCTCCGCCGGTCGATCGACGTTCGCAACCCTTACGTCGATCCGATCAACCTCGTGCAGATCGAGCTGCTGCGCCGCATGCGCGCGTCCGCGGGCAGGGAAGACGCCGACGATCGGATGTGGCGCGCGTTCATGATCACGGTGAACGGAATCGCCGCGGGCATGAGGAATGTCGGATAAAGCTCTCAGCTCCCAGCTGCCATGGGATCGCCCGTCCTGTGCTCCTTGATCTGATAGGTCAGGAACGCGTGCACCGCCTCCAGCGCGCGTGCATCCTTCGTGGTGATGCGCACGCGTCCGCCGTTGTCGATCTCCGTGAAGTCGTACGAGATCGCCTGTTTCAACCGCTGCATGTCGGAGACGCCGGGCGGCATCTCGCCGTGGGTCGTGAACGGTTTGTCGAAGACGCCGTTGGCGAACTCGCGCGCGATCTGCCGCAGGTGCGCGCGGATCATGGCACGGGTCGCGTGGTCCGCGGGATCCTTCGCCTGCACGCGGATGTCGCCGCCGGTCGGCGCGAGCAGGAAATGATGCGTGGCTTTGTCGGGGTCGAACCCCATTGCTTCGTGTGGATGTCCGGCCGGGTGCTGGACGTGCGTGAAACCCGCGAGCGTGGTGGCGAGGGTGACGGTGAGCATCTGTATAAGGCAGGTCGTCATGGGCAGCTCCTTACGAAACCGTAACACCGCAGCGGTCCCTGTTATGCCCTCCCAACACCATCTTTCCGTTCGTCCCATCGCTGGTGTATAGTCCGCGGACCCCTTCCCGATCAGGCAAGTTCCCAAAGGAGGCCCTGGTGAAAAAGCTGTTCAGCTGTTTCGGCGTCGCCGCGTTCCTCGCCTGTGTGTGGGTGGTACGCGCCGGCGCGCAGCATCCCCGTGATCCGTTCATCGACCACAACGACAACGGCGAGACGATTCACGTGCTGCCGCCGCCTGCGGCAGTGCATTCACCGCGAGATACTCAGCCGACCGACGCGCCCGTCGTCAACGG
>QHWR01000340.1 GCA_003223835.1 Acidobacteriota bacterium
CGCCCGCTCGAACGCGAACAGATCGCGGATGGTCGCCCGGACCTTGGCGTCCACGTCCGACTTGCGGAAGTAGGGGGTCGCGCCCACCTTCACGTCGATGTCGAGGAGCACGTAGTCGGGGCTGCCGATCTCGACCTGCGTCGTCAGCATCCGCTTGTCTTCGAAGTAGGCGAGGAGATCGCGGCGCAGGATGTCGGACGGGGCTTCGCCGCTGCCCGCCGGTGCGATGAACAGCACGACGGTGTTCCAGTTCGTCGCGACGGCGCGCGCCTTGGACACGCCGGGAAAGAGGCGGGCCTGCGCGACGTAGTCGTCGGCGGTGACCGCGCGGTTCATCGACCGGAAGACCGTGGGCGCGAACTTGATCGCCTGCTCGATCGACTCGCGCTCGGCGCCGCCGCTCGCGGGGAGCGGATTCGACACGCGCGCGCCGATGATCTGCAGCTGCGGCGCCTTGCTGATGATCGCGATCTGCCCCGCGCCCACGTTGCCGGCCGCCCCGCCGCCCACGCGATAGGTCACGAGGATGCGGGATCCGACCGGTGGAATCATCCCGTACTGCCCGTCGCCGAATACGATGGTCGTGATTTCGCTGTCGTCGGTTTCGATCGCGAAGTCGGGATCGGGCGCCCGGCTGAATCCGAGACCCGAGGCGATCCGCTCCTGATACTCGAGCGCCGCGAGCTGTTCGGCGGCGAACGCGCGGCCGCTGAAAATGAGGTTCTTGCGCAACCGCCACGGTGGCGACGGCGGGGACGTCTCGGCGACGACCTCGATGGTGTTGCGCAGCACGCGGGGCTGCGCGAGCTGGAAGCGCTGATTCGGCGTGCCGTCCGAGACGCCGACCACCTCCTGCTGGATCGTTTTGCCTTCCCGCACCGGAACCGCCGCTACGGCCTCCTTGAAGTTCGGGTCGTCGGCGCTCGGCGGGAGCGCCGTCAGATTGATGACGAGCGGCTTGTCCTCGGTGTACTCGAAGGTGACGCTGCGGCGATCGCGGCTGCTCAGGGTCGAGAACTGATCCCCGCGGCGCACTTCGACCGTGCCCGCCGCGTCCTTGGCCACGCGCAGCGAGAGCCGCGCGGCCGCCGGCGCGGCGCCCGCCATCTCGTAGCCGATCAGCCGCAGGTGCTCGATCACGCTCCGGCGTTCCTGCGCGGTCGTGAGGAAGCATTCGTTCGTCTGGCGATCGACGTAGTAGCTCAGGATGTCGCCCACGTAGGCGACGAGCTCCAGCAGCACGATCCCGAAATCGGCCTCGGACCGATCCGTCCAGGTGGGCAGCTTCGAGGGAATCAGCGCGACGAGCGCCTGCCGGAAACTGTCGTAGTCCCGCGCCAGGTAATCGATGACCTGCCGGTTCTCGCGAAGGTTGATCGTGGCCATCGTGCTGCCTCAGAACGCGATCTTCACTTGCCGGCGCTCGAGCCGATCGCGGCGCACGTAGGTGACGGCGATCTGCAGCCGCTCGTCGACCTGCTCCGCGGAGACGTCCTCGACGATGATGTCGTCGCCGAGCCAGCGCAGCAGCGCGCGGCGCACGCCGAATTCCGTCGTGGCGGCGAGAATCTCGTTGTTCGGATCGAAGACCAGGTCGCGCAGCGCGCACCCGAACTCCGGCACCTGGACGCGCTCTCCGGGAGCGGTCAGGAGGACCTGGTAGATCTTGGCGCCGATGTTCGCGTCGCCCGAGCCGGTCGCGACCTGTCCGAGCGCGTCGATCCGGAACGGAAAGCTGAAGCCCGTCGTGTCCATGGCGGTCCTATCGAATCAACCCTGTTGTCGTCGCCGTCTGACCGAGGCTGACGTTGCCGCTCGCGTTGGGCCCGGCGATGGGCAGCGTCACCTGCCCCGCGACGCCGAGGCCGGCCACCTCCAGGTTGCTGAGCAGGTGCGTCACGACGCCGGTGGCGATCCCGAAGGCGAGCTGCTTCCACACCTTCTGCGCGTTCGCGAGATCCTCGGGGGGCACGGGCGTCTTCAGCAGCTCGTTCAACTTGTCGTAGATCGCCTTCGCCATGCCGCTCGTCGCCCCCTCGTCGCCGATTTCCAAAGCCACGTCCGTCTCCTCACTCGACGACGTGGGCCGACGACAACATGCTGTTGAGCGTCGGCGGCGGCGCCAGCGTGACCGCCGGACCCGTGGGCGATCCCATGTTCCCGTTCGGGTGCACGTGCGTGGAGAGCTTGGTATGCCACTGGGTCAGAAGCTGGAGAAGCGTGTCCCCTTTCACGAGCTTCTCGGCGGCGGCAGCGCCCACCTTGATCTTCGAGCTCTCGATCGTCACCCCGCCGGACTCGAGCTTCACCTTGTTGCCGTTGCCGTCGACGATCAGCACGCCGTTCTTGTCGATCGTGATCGTGTTCTTGTTGGTGCTGTCGGTCACGATGATCGCTTCGCTGTTGTCGGCGTCCGCGAGCTCGATCGTGTGCTTCGCCGTCTTGATGATCTTGCTCGTCGGCGGGCTCTGCGAGTTCCCCGGCGGCGGCGCTTCGGTGGTCCCGCCGGGCTGGCTGAAGAACGTCCCGACCCACACCGGAAACTCCAGCAGCCCCGATTCGAACTCCACCCACACGCCATCCTTCTTCTCCGGGATGAAGAAGAAGCCGCGGCCGGCGTGCCCGCCGTACGGCGCGCAGGGCAGCGCCCACCCGGAGACGACGTCGCCGAGCACGCTCGGCACGGTGACGCGGAGGCGCCCGCGCTTCTGCGGATCCGCGTTGTCCACGACGAACCCGCGATACTTGCCGTAGAAGCGGTGCTCGACCTTGTCGAGGAGCCTCGCGAGCAGGTCGTCGGTCATCACGCTCATGTCGTCCTGTCCTCCATGATCCGGTTGGGCATCAGAACGGCGACGGCTTGGGCCCGAAGTCCGCCAGGTTGCCGGTCGTCGCGTTGCGCCGCGCGGTGAACATCTGGGTGTATCGATCCACCTTGTAGAGGTGCTTCACGCTCGTGAGGTAGTAGAGGCCGCTCAACAGCTCGCCCACGCCCTTCACCGGCACCGTGCGCCGCGCGTGCAGGATGTCGCCGTACTCGACGCTGTCGACTTCCCCCCGCGCTTCGATGAACCACTGCGCTTCGTCGCCGATCGCATCGACGAGCCGGGTCGTTTCCTGCGTTCCCGTCGTCACGTGATGGCGCACGAACGTGCGCGGCGGCTTGTTTTCGGGGTGCGGCGGCGGCTCGGCGGCGTCCTTTCCCAGCAGCTTCTGCGCGCTCCGCTCGAGCGTCACGACCTGGACTTGCTTTTCGGCGGCGTCTCGGCCTCAGGGCGTTCCAGGTCGCGTCGAACGACGTCAGGTTCGTTTCCTTGCCGAAGTGCGCCGCCAGCGCCGGCAGCGGCGTCTTGGTCAGATTCGGTTTCGCGAAGTACCCCGTTTTCCCGACGATGACGCACTCGCACCCGTTGCGCCGCGCCAGACGCTTCAAGAACTGGATGTCGCTCTCGCGCTGGATGATCGTCGACATCTTCTCGGTGTGGATGATGTCGACCGTCTCGACCGCGTAATCCAGCTTGTACTTGTCGAAGATCGCGATCGCGATGTCCGAGTCGCTCTTCTCGGGCCAGTCCTTGATGACCTCTTCCGCGCTCATGAGGCAGCTCGTATCCATCCCGACCAGCTCGAGGTAGCTGTTGCCCTCGGCCGGATCGATGTGCACGCGGATCTGCGTCACGTAGCCGGTGATCAGATCCTCTTCGCGGTCGCCGACGTTCATCTTGATCTGCAGCTTCGTCCATGGCTTCGCGCTGTCCTGGTCCAGGAACGTCCACAGGCCGTCCTCTTCCCGGACGATCGCCATCCGGATCCGGAACACGCTCGCCAGCTCGTGGTGCTCCTCGACTTCCACCTCGAGGAGCGAGCCCGCGAGCTCCTTCTTGGTCGTCCCTTCGCCGACCAGCAGACACGGCGTGATCGTCTGTTCGGCGATCGGCATCGGATCACACGGCCTGATTCGGCGGAATGACGATCTTCGCGCCCACGCGCTCGGCTTGACGCGACAACCGCGGGACGACCAGGAACCCCGCCTGTTCGATCTGCGCGACGATCGTGCCGCGCGCGATCTCGGCGGTGTTGTAGACGACGCGCAGCGACTCGGCGGCGCTGACCGACTCGGCGCGCCGGATCCCGCGCATGTCCGCCAGACGCCCGACCAGCGCGTTCCAGGCCGCCTTGACGGAGTCGTCCGCGAAGGTGAACGCTTCGGCCGTGCGGCCGTTCTGCGGCCACGCGAACGTGAACAGCAGCCGGTAGCCCGCGGTCCGGATGCGTTCGAGAATCGCGGCGCGCACCGTCGCGGCGGTGTACTGGACGATCACCACCGTCGCCATGAGATCCACGACCCGGCTGCCGTCGGGCGCGAGCTGGCCGAGCTCCGCCGTCCCGAGCTCGCCGAGCGCGGCGACGAGGCGCAGCGTGCGGCCGGTCAGCTCCGCGTGCGCGACGGCCAGCTCTTCCTCGACAACGGGACGCGCATCCACCAGATCGAGCGGGAACTCGACGGCGGCGCGGTTCGCGTCGGCAATCAGCCACCACCGCCGCGGGTCCGCGTAGTACTTGAACGCCAGCAGGTCGAGCCGCTCGCGGTCCGACACGGTGTGCAGGAACTGTCCGTCCGTCGGCGGGATCACGCGGACGTCCACGCCGAGCAGCGACTCGCCCCGCGCGTCGAGGTGCGCCGACTGCGGCAGCGTGCGATAGCGCGAGCCCTTGAAGAACATCGTCGCTCCTACGCGGGGACCATCGTCTTCGACAGGTCGCCGATGTTCACGAGGTTGAGCACCGACATCACTTCCTGCATCGCCTTCGAGTACAGGTACGGCACGTTCGGTCCCTCGATGACCTGCAGCTGCACGGTGATGATCGCGCGCGTCGGATTCAGGTCCGTGCTGAACTGCTCTTCCTTGATCTGCATGTTGAGGATGTTGACCGGCAGGATCTTCTTGCGGCCCCACACCCAGAGGATCACCGGCGGATCCTGAATGCTCTCGAGGCAGAGAAAGCGGCTGGCGGAGGCGCCGAGCAGCGCCGACACGGCCCCGCCGAGCAGGCTCTGCCCTTTGGGGAGCATCATCGCTTCGAGCGTCGCGAGCTGCGGCGAGATCCCGAACTGCTCGGTGAGCCCGTCGCCGTCGTTCAACTTGTCGGTCGCGTCGAGCCGGATGTCGAACCCGATCGTTTCGGGGTCGACGCTGATCGTGCCGCTGGCGACGAGGCCGCCGACGAGGCCGGCGTTCTGCGAGGCGCGCGAGGACTGCTGCGACGCGGGCGTCACCGGCTTCGCCGCGCGCGTCCGCGTCACGGTGAGCGGGTTGAACTGGAACACGAGCACCAGCGGCGGCAGGCTGATGCCGAACTCCACGAACGCGCTCTTCAGGATCTTCGGCTGATTCGCAAACGCCATCCCGTGCTCCTAGCCAACTGTTCCAAGCCAGCGATAGATCCACGCCGCTCCCTCGCGTGCGATCGCCTCGTCGTCCATCGCGTCCCAGTCCACCTCGAGCGAGGGAACCCGCAGGTGGGGGACGACCCGCGGCACGCCGGGATGAAGACACTGGCGCGCGAGCAGCCCCTGAAGGTGATTGAAGATGAGCCGGCTCACGCGCAACGCTCGGTCCGGCGTGCAGCCGTCGGTCATCACCGTCGCGTGCCTGACGTCGACCGGCGCGTCGGGCGTCATCGGTCCTCCAGCAGTGCCTGGTAGGGGCCGAACTCGCTTTCCGTGCAGATGCGGCCGATCTTTTCGTATTCACGCCGCGTCGCCCGTCCCCGGCCGCCAGAAACGCCGCGTTCAGGACGATGTTGCGGATGCTGCCGCCGGAGATCGGGACGCGTTCGGCGAGGAACTCGAAGTCGACGTCGCGGGCCACGGTCGCCGTCGAGGGAAAATGCTGACGCCAGATGCGATACCGATGCCCCGCGTCGGGCATCGGGAACTCGATCGCGAAGTGCATCCGCCGGAAGAACCCGTCGTCGATGTTCTTGCGGAGATTCGACGCCAGGATCACGAGGCCGTCGAATTCTTCGATCCGCTGCAGCAGGTAATTGATCTCGACGTTGGCGTACCGGTCGTGCGCGTCCTTGACCTCGGACCGTTTGCCGAACAGCGCATCCGCTTCGTCGAAGAACAGGATTGCGTTGCTCG
>QHWR01000334.1 GCA_003223835.1 Acidobacteriota bacterium
GGACGCCCAGCCCGGCCGTCGAGCGCGGCGAGCGCCAGCGAGGTTTGCAACAAATCCGCGGGCGTGCCGATGTCCTGGAACGACGCCGTGGATACGAAGCCGCGCACCGACCGCGGTCGCGCGCGCATCAGTTCGGGGTAGAGCGCACCCACGGATTCGACGGCGACGCCGTCAGTCAGCGACGCGAACGCATCCGCCTGCGCGGCCTGCACGCCGATGAAATGAAAAGACGGTCCCGGCATGCCGCGCCGCGTGAAGCCGGTGACCGCGCCGTCCTCGTCGAGCAGGACGCCGCCGTATTTATCGGGCCGCGGATTCGGAATCAGCGCCATCGTGACGAGCGCGCCGGATCGCGTGTGCTCGCGCAGCAGCGCCTCGACGTCCACGTCCGTGAGCGTGTCGCCGTTGACGAGGAGGAAGGGACGAGCGGTGTCCCCTTCGGTCAGGAGCGGCAGCGCGCGCCGCGGGCCTCCCGCCGACCCGAGCACCGGTTGCTCCCACGAATAGCGCACGCGGACGCCGAGGTCGGAGCCGTCGCCGACGACGGCCGCGACGCTTTCCGGTCGATGGTGGAGGTTGACGACGAGGTCGCGGATGCCGGCGGATTCGAGCCAGGCGATGACGCGGCGCACGAGCGGCTCGCCGTCCACCGGTACCGCCGCCTTGGCGCGGACGCGCGTCAGCGGACGCAGTCGTGTCCCGAGGCCGGCGCAGAGGAGGAGAGCGCGCATCGCCTCTTCCGCCTAAAGGCGGAAGCCACAGAATCGCAGGGAGGGGCATCGCGCGGGCAGCATTTCTCTATGCCGTCTCGTGGCTTCCGCCTTCAGGCGGAAGATCTACGACTCTTCGAACACCATGTCGGTGCCGGCCAGACCGCACTGATCGCGCAGCTGGAGGAACAGCGTCCGGTACGAATCGACGATGTAGTCGGCGGATGTGCGCCCGAGGGCCTCGGCCATCGACATGATCCCCGGGTCGCTGCCTTCGATCTCGACGAAGACGCCGACCGGCGTCTCGTCGACCGCGACGGTCACGTCCTCGTGGGAGAACTCCTCGCGGTACTTCTCGTAGCGGAACCACACGTGGAGTCCCAGTTCGAGCAGGACGCGCAGCAGGATGTCGCCGTCGCCGACGACGGTCTCGTACTCCTCGCGTACGCTCATGGCCGAGGCCTGGACCGGTCCCTTGAAGGTCAGCCGGCTCTTGCCGTTCTCGACGCGGACGCGCAGCACGCAGCGGCGCCGCCGCAACTCCTCGTCGTCGGAGTCGAGCAGCGAGTCCTCCTGCAGGCGGCGCCCCAGCAGGGGCGTCGCGCCCGCCCCGAGCACGGCGCGGCGCGCCTCCTCGACGGAGTCGAACCGCAGCTTGATTTCGCGCTCGAGCGAGGTCGTCGTAGTCATGGCGTCCGTTCCTCCACCTTCGTACTTCTTTCGACCCTCCGGTGGAAAAGAAACCGCGATTATAACGAGATCGGCCGCCACGCTCCACGCCAGATCAACCGTCGGACGAACACGTACATGACGAAGCACTCCAGCGCGAACGGCGGGAAGCCGCCGAAGCCCGCGATCGGCATCTCGAAAATCTTCACATTCGGCGGCACCGGCACCACGTAGTTCGTGCGCGACCAGTAGTTCCAGAATTCCCAGATGAGGCCGCACACCAGCCCGGCCGCGAGCAGATTGACGAGCCGGCCGCGATGACCGGCCGCGAGATCGCCGCGAATCGACTCGGCCGATTCCTCGCGTGACGCCGCGTTCAACGGATCGAGCAGGAAGATGAAGCCGAGCCACACCGGCGCGGCAAGCCACTGCGATGGGTGCACGATCGGCACGAGCAGCAGGCACGCGCCGGAGACGACGCTGAGCCATCCGGCGGCGCCGAGCGGCACGCGCACGCGCGGCGTTCTGCGCCACGGCGGCGCGCGCCGATCGCGCACCATCGCAATCAACTCCCCGGTCTCGAAGATCGCCGGCGAGATCGTCGCGAACGACCAGGCGTAGCCGAAGTATCGCAGAAGGAGATTCTCGGGAAGGCCGACGTAATACCAGTTGTGCAGCGTGAACTTGTTGTACAGCTCGAATACGACCCAGAGCGGGACGCTCGCGCATGCGATAAAGAAGAACTCGGCGCGCGCATTGCGCAGCCACGACTCGCCGCGCTTCCGCCAGATCACGCCGTCCACCAGCAGGATGTAGCCCGTCCATGCGATCGGCGTGTGCCACGACCAGAACGGCTCGATCTGCCAAAGGTCGCCGACTTCCGATACCACCATCGTCAGCAGGCCGGCCCAGGCGTACGCGGGCAGACGTCGAGTCATGCGGGTCGGACCATCGAGAGCACCTTCATCGTACCGCCGAGCCCCTCCGGTGCAATCAGCGTTTTTGCGGCGAGCCGGCGCCGCACGTCCTCGACGGAGGATCCCGCCGGGAGCCGTTCCGCAATGCCCGCGTCGAGCAGAAAGCGCGTTTGGTCGACGAGGCGCGCGCGCGTGAGGCCGGCCGCTTCTGCCGCCTGGCGAATCGCCGTGAAATCGACGTGCGCCGTGAGATCGCGTTCGCCGGGATCGGCCAGCCAGTCGGCATCCACGCGATGACGGTGGTAGCTCACGAGCGTGCCCGACGCGTGCGCGGCCGAATACAGCTCGCGCGCCTCGTGGCCGTAGTCGAAGACGAGTAGCTCTCCCGCGCGGATTGCGCTCGCCGCCTCTTCAATCCACCGAGGCGCCAGCAGATTGACCTCGGCGCGCCATCCGGCCTCGAGCCTCGCGTCCACGCGCGCGAGCTGTTCGGCAATCGCGTCATCCGACAACGGGCCTTGTTGCAGGACGAACCGGGCGGCGTCTTCAGCGACGTAAAGCTCGCGCAAGCCATCGGCGGTCTGCGTCACGAGATGACAGGGAAGCGCGTCGAGCAGCTCGTTCGCGACGATGGCGCCCGTCACCGAGGCGGGCAGTCCCGGCGCGCTCGAGGCCAGCTTCGACGCGTGCGGCCCGAGCACGCCGCGCTGCGCATCGCGCGCGTGCGCGCTCCGCTCGACGAGGTGAAGGCGCAGCGTCTCGTAGAAATCGGGATGTTCGCGAGCCGCCGCGTCCGCGACGTCGCGGGCCAGACGTCCGTTCCCCGCGCCCGCTTCGACCAGATCGAACGCGTCCGGCCGTGCCATCTCGATCCAGCGTCGCGCGAAGTATCCGGCGAGCGTCTCGCCGAAGAGCGACCCGGCGTCGACGCTCGTATAGCAGTCCCCGCCGCGTCCCGAACGCCGCGCCTCCGTCGCGTAGTAGCCGTGCTCCGGATGGTAGAGCGCGGCCTCCATGAACACCGCGACCGTGATCGGCCCGTTCTCACGAATCAGCATCACCAGCAGCTCGCGCAGCACACTCGCCATCTTCTCTCACCGCTCGCGGGGCCCGGGCCTCCGCATTGCTACGGCCACGCTCGCCGTAGCCTTGGCGAAGGCGGCCACCCCCACTCGCTCTCGCTCGGCGACTTCGCGCCTCGCTCGGGCCGCAGGCGCTCATCCGTCTGCCGTCCGTCATCGGTCTGTACATGAAAAGGGGCCGCGACGAAAACGCGGCCCCCTTCGATCCTCGGACCTCGATCCTCGGTCCTCGAGAACCGTCTATTTCTTCGTCATCGTAATGAAGATGTTCTGTTCGTCGCGCCACACGAGCAGGAATGCCGGCTGGCCGGGCTGCACCTTCTGCAGCTCGCGCATCGCCTGGCTCACGTTCGCGACCTTCTGTCGATTCACCTCGAGGATCACGTCTCCCGGCTGGACGCCGGCGTTGAACGCCGCGCCGTCACGATCGACGTCGCTCACCATCGCGCCCCCCTGGTTGCGCGGCATGTCGCGCGCGACGTCGGGCGAGACCGGCTCGAGGCTCATCCCGAATCCCGTCGCGGTCGGCTCGGTCTGATCCGGACCGCCCGTGCCCCGACGCGCGAGACGGCCCTGTTCGGCGTCGAGATCCAGCTCGTCGATGGTGATGTTGAGCGTCTTGCGCTGATTGTTGCGGAAGACGGTGATCGGCACCGTCGTGCCCGGCTTCGTGTTGACGACCATCGCCACGAGCGAGTCGCTGTCCTTCACCGGCTTCCCGTTGAAGTCGATGACGACGTCGCCGGGCTCGAGGCCCGCCTTGTCGGCCGGCCCGTTCGGATTCACCTGGCTGATGACGGCGCCGGTCGCGCTCGGAAGTCCGAACGCCTTCGCTTCGTCCTGCGTCATGTGCGAGCGCTGCACGTTCACGCCGATCACGCCGCGGATCACCTTGCCGTTCCGGAGCTGCGGCAGCAGATCGCGAATCGCATTGATCGGCGTGACGAAGCCGATGCCGATGTTCGCGGAACGCTGGTCCGTGTAAATCGCCGTGTTCATGCCGACGACCTCGCCGCGCACGTTCAGCAGCGGACCTCCGGAGTTGCCCGGGTTGATCGCCGCGTCGGTCTGCAGCATGTTCTGTTCGCGTCCCGGAATCCCCATCGGCCGGCCGAGCGCGCTGATGACGCCGACCGTGACGGTGTGACCGAGCTGGAACGGGTTGCCGATCGCCATCACCCAGTCGCCGGGCTGCATCTGATCGGAGTCGCCGAACCGCACTTCCGCCAGCGGCTGCGACGGCATCTCCGTGACCTGGATGAGCGCGCTGTCGGTCAGCGTGTCGCGGCCGATGACCCTGGCGGCGTACGCCACGCCGCGGTCCGCGCCGTAGAGCGACACCTTGATCTTTTCGGCGCCTTCCACGACGTGGTTGTTCGTGAGGATGAATCCGTTCTTGTCGATGATGAAGCTCGTGCCGGCGCCTACCTCGATTGCGGCCGCGCCCGCCAGGACTCTGGTTGTCTCCCTGGCCCCCCTGACCAAAGAAACGCTGAAACAGGTCATCGCCGCCGCCGAAGAACTCGGTGAGGTCGCGTCCGCGCGCGCGCGCCTGCGTCTGGATGTTGACGACGGCGGGGGCGACCGACTTGGCGATCGTCCGGAACGTCGTGGCGTCGAGCGCCCCCGTGATGGGTGTGCTGTTGGTCGGCGGCACCGACACCGTTTGCGCGGAGGAGGCCGGCGCAAGGTCCAGCCGTGAAGCGATCACCATCCCGACGGCGACCGACGCGATCGACAGCAGGATGGCGTAGAACAGCGTCGTCTTCCCCTTGGACATTTCTCTTTTGCTCCTCAAAAAGCTGCCAGCTTCCAGCTTCCAGCTTCCAGCTTCCAGCTACCAGCTGGAAGCTATAACATGACCAACTCCGTCTGCATCGGGCCCGTGACCCGCGCGTCATGCTCGCCGACGATCATGTTGATTTCCGTCCGCACGCCGAATTCGCTCGTGTAGAGACCGGGCTCGATCGTGAACCCCGTGCCGGGCAGCAGGCGCCGTTCGTCGTGCGTCTCGTAGTCGTCCATGTGGACGCCGTTGCCGTGGACCTCCAGCCCGAGGCTGTGGCCCGTGCGGTGGATGAACTGCGCGCCGAATCCCGCGCGCTCGATCACCGCGCGGCACGCCTGGTCCACTTGCCAGCCCCGCAGCTCGCGTCCGCTTCGCGCCGATTCCTGCACCAGCGTGACGGCGGCGTCGCGCGCGTCGCGCACCGTGGTGAACGCCTTCACGTATCGGTCCGGCGCCGGCGCGCCTGTAAACCCCACCCAGGTGATGTCGGCAAACACCGCGCCGGAGTCCGGCAGCTTGCCCCAGAGGTCCAGCAGGAGGATCTCGTCGCGGCCGATCCGGCGGTGCGTCTCGGCCGTCGGCTGGTAATGCGGATTCCCCGCGTTTTCCTGAGCCGACACGCACGGCGCGGAATCGGTTATCAGCCCTTCCGCCGAAAACCATCCGACCATCGCCTGCTGCACGTCGTATTCGGTCAGGACGCGATCCGCGCGCCGCGCGCTCCGCACCAGCTCGAACGCCCGATCCTTCACGCGGTACAACCGCTCCGCCGCGGCCATGTGCGACCGGATGGCCTCGTCCGACCAGACCGCCTCGAATCGCTGGACCAGATCGCCCGACGACGCTACCTCGACACCGAGTTGCCGCACCGCGTCGACCGTGCCCGCATCGACGCGCGACACGTACGGGATCGCGTTGCCCGGCGAATACTCCATGGCGATCCGCTTCGTCCCGGCGAGCAGATCCTTGAGGCCGCCGGTGAGCTGATCGCGCTGGCTGTAGATGCGTTTGCCCCCGGGCAGGTGATCCAGATTGTGCGACTCGATCGCGTGGACGAGTTTCTTCGGCTCGCCGGCCGCGGGAATCAGGTAGTACCAGCGGCGGGTGGTCATCTTCGCGCCGTTGTCGAGGCCGGTCAGCCGCCGCGCAATCGGGTTCGATCCGTGGAAGTCGTACAGCAGCCAGGCGTCGAGCCCATCCTCTTTTAATGCGCGTTGCACCGCCGGGACCTGCAGGGGCATGTCTTCTGAGTATAAACGTACTGGGCTTTGGGCTTTGGGCGTCCAAAGCCCAAAGCCTAAAGTCTAAGCCTAACCTGACGTGTACCAATTCTTCGATCACACCGGCGAGGAGCTGTTCGACTCGGAGGCACAGGCCCTGACCGATACGCTCACGGACCGGACGGCCGTACGGGAGGTGGAACAGGCGGCGGTGAGCTTGCAGGCGTCCTCGCTCGAGGACCTGCTGGTCGAGTGGCTCAACGAGCTGGTGTATCGATTCGAGGTGCACCAGTGGCTGACCGCCGGCACGGCGTTGAAGATCGCGGGCGACACGGCGGGCTGGAGGCTCGACGGGACGATCGCCGGGGAGCGATTCGACCCCGCGCGTCACCCTGCGCGCGTCCTCGTGAAGAGCGCCACGTATCACGGGCTGTCCGTCACGGAGACGCCGGATGGGTGGCGGGCGCGGATCATCTTTGATATCTGATTGGACGATATCGAGCGCCGCCTGATCGCGCGCACTCCGACTTGGACGGCGAACATGAGCACAATCGAACAAATCGATGCCTACCGCTGGCGGCTGCCGAAGGACGGCGGGATGCGCGTGGACGGGATCGTCTACGCGGACGCGGCGATGATGCGGGAGCTGCGCAGCGACGAAAGCCTGCAGCAGGTGCGCAACGTCGCGCACCTGCCCGGGATCGTTCGCGCGTCGATCGCGATGCCGGACATCCACTGGGGGTACGGCTTCCCGATTGGCGGCGTCGCCGCGATGGATGAAGGCGAGGGGGTCATCTCGCCGGGCGGGGTCGGCTACGACATCAATTGAGGGGTCCGGCTGCTGCGCTCAGGTCTGAGCCGCACCGACGTCATCCCGCATCTGGAAGCGATCGTCGCCCAGATGTACCGGAACGTGCCGACCGGCGTCGGCGCGCACCGGCGCGATCTCCGCCTCGCCAGCAAGGATCTCCGTCAAGTCCTCGCGCGCGGCGCCGCGTGGGCGGTCTCGCGCGGGTTCGGCGACGCGGCGGACCTCGATCACGTCGAAGAAGGCGGCCGCCTGCCGGACGCGGATCCGGAACTGGTCTCGGATCGCGCGGAGGAACGGGGCCAGACGCAGCTCGGCACGCTCGGATCGGGCAATCACTTCGCCGAGCTGCAGTACGTCGCCGAAATCTACGACGAGCGCATCGCGCACGCGTTCGGACTGTCGAAGGACCAGATCACGGTGATGATCCACAGCGGCTCGCGCGGCCTCGGACACCAGGTCTGCCAGGATCACCTGCGCGTGATGGGCGAGGCGAGCCGGAAGTACGGCATCTCGCTGCCGGATCGCCAGCTTGCGTGCGCGCCGATTCATTCGCCCGAGGGGCGACACTACCTCGGCGCGATGGCGGCGGCGGCGAACTTCGCGTTCGCGAACCGCCAGGTGATGTCGCACTGGGTGCGCGAGAGCGTGGCGGCCGCGCTGGGGACGGCGCCGCACCGCACGGGCATCTCCGTCGTGTACGACGTGTGCCACAACATCGCGAAGTTCGAGACGTTCACGATCGACGGCCGTCCGCGGCGGTTGTGCGTGCACCGGAAAGGGGCGACGCGCGCGTATCCGCCGAATCACCCGGGCACGCCGGCGGCCTACCGCGACGTCGGGCAGCCCGTCCTGATCCCCGGCGACATGGGACGGTATTCGTACGTGCTCGCCGGCACGCACGCGGCGCTCGACGAGACGTTCGGGTCGGCGTGTCACGGCGCGGGACGGAAGATGAGCCGGTCGCAGGCGAAGCGCGCCGTCCGGGGCCGGTCGCTGTTCGACGAGATGCGCGCGCGGGGCGTCCACGTGATGGCCGCCGGGATCGCCACCGTCGCCGAAGAAATGCCCGAGGCCTACAA
>QHWR01000335.1 GCA_003223835.1 Acidobacteriota bacterium
ATTTTGGCTGCACAAAGCCAGAAAGGGATTGTGGCGTCAACGCCGGACGAAGTACGGTGGTTTACTCCCCCTTACTACAACGATGGCAGACAGCGAGCGCAGCTGTTCGGCGACTCCAGCCAGGGTGGCGCGTGGATCGATCGAGTGAAAATACCCGGTGGCGCGCGTGTCGTGGCGCACACCCACGCACAAGACGAACTGGTGACGGTCATCGAAGGCACCTGGTATCTGGGCGAGGGAGTGAAATTTGAGGCAGCGAAGCTAAGACGCTACCCGAGGGGTAGTTTCATCGTCATCCACGCCGGCGTCCCTCACTTCGTCGCTGCGGAGAAAGGTGCCGTCGTCGTCCAGGTAAGCGGTACCGGCAAATTTCAAACTGAGTACCTGGAAAAGTAAGGCCGACGTGTCAGCCGTGACGAGGAACTCCAGACCGACCGCCTGATTCAGTGGGGGCCGGAATGCATCGCAGGCATTTCTTGCGGACCGCGGGCGCAGGTGCGGCGTTCGCGGCGGCCGGCGAGGCGCGCGCGCTCGCGCGGGTCGAGTCGGATCCGCCGGCGGCGTCGCCGGCCCCGGCGCCGAGAGCGCTGATGAAAGTGGGGACCCAGCACGATTCCTCAGATGAAACGCTGGCCGTTCTCGCCGCGCTGGGCGTCAACCACATCTGCAGCACGCTCCCCGCTGTCAAACTCGATGAGCGGTGGTCGGTCGATGGGTTGATGCGGCTGAGAGAGCGCGTGGAGAAGTTCGGGATTGCGCTCGACATGGTACCGCTGCCGCTCAGTTCGAACGAAATCAGAAGGTCGGAGAACCCGAATATCCTGCTCGGCCGCAGTCCCGAGCGCGACAGGGAAATCGACGATCTCTGCCAGATGATCCGAAACGCGGCCCGCGCGGGCATTCCGGCGCTGAAGTACAACCTGACGGTTCTTGGCGTGGTTCGAACGGGCACCGAAGCGGGACGCGGCGCCGCAAGATACAGTGCGTTCATCTACGACAACGCCGCCGCTGATGCGCCGCTCACGCAGGCCGGCCGCATGACCGCCGACGTGTACTGGGAACGCATCGCGTATTTTCTCGAGCGCGTGATCCCGGTGGCGGAAGAGTACAAGGTGAAGATGGCCTGCCACCCGCAGGATCCGGGCATGCCTCGCGGCAAGGGCTTTCGGGGGGTCGAGACGGTTCTCGGCAGCGTCGATGGCCTGAAGCGGTTCGTGAGCATCAACTCGAGCCCGTATCACGGCCTCAACTTCTGCCAGGGCACGGTGTCGGAGATGCTCGAGAAGCCCGGCGAGCAGATCTTCGACGTCATCCGGTACTTCGGCGCCCGAAAGAGAATCTTCAACGTGCACTTCCGCAACATCCGCGGCCGCTTCCTCGATTTCCGCGAAACCTTCATCGACGATGGGGATGTCGACATGCTGAAGGCGCTGCGCGTGTACAAAGAGGTAGGGTTCGACGGGATGATGATGCCGGACCACGTCCCGTCGATTTCGGGGGACGCGGGAGGGGCGCAGGCATTCGCATACACGTTCGGTTACATCAAGGCGCTGATCGCGGCCGTCGCGGCGGAACGAACGTAGATTCCTTCGCCTGTCGTCCAGCGTGACGAAACCGGCGGTACAATTTCAAGTGCCTATGCCCGCCCGCAACGTCCTCCTGTCTGTTCTGATTGTCGCGTGTCTTGCCGGCTGCGGATCGCGTCAGCCGCTTCGCGTCACCGGGATCCAGCTCGGGCGATCGTTGAGT
This sequence comes from Acidobacteriota bacterium, assembly GCA_003223835.1. GTDB lineage: Bacteria > Acidobacteriota > Vicinamibacteria > Vicinamibacterales > 2-12-FULL-66-21 > Gp6-AA38. The sequence continues at coordinate 1,750 of QHWR01000335.1, forward strand.
GCGGACCACAGCATCGCCGACCCCACCAACAACTTCGGCCCACGCGACAACATCTATCTGTCCGTCATCACGACAGGCATCGGTTCCGGCACGATCAGCGTGCGCTGGATGTACGCGGGGCACGTGGTGGACGAGCCGAAGAAGGAGGTCTCGTACACGGACGTCGCGGCGACTGATTTTCGCCTTCAGAGCGCGGCGGGCTTTCCGCCGGGGGAATACCGCGCGGACGTCTTTCTCGACGGTCAGCCCGCAGGCACAAAGACCTTTCGCGTGGAGGCACGCTGAAGCCACTGGCCGGTCATTCGCTCCAGTCAGCCGAGGGGTCCCTTTATGTGCTACAAGATGGCCTGCCGTCGGCGAAGGAGGGAGCTGCCATGAACCGTCGTGCCTTCATGTCGCGATCGCCGCCGGCATGAGCGATCCGATCATCCGGCCGCTGGCGCTCGACGACCTCGAAGGCGCCTTCCGTTTGAGCACGTGCAACGGCTGGAATCAACGGCTCGACGACTGGCGAATGCTGCTCAGGCTTGCGCCCGCGGGTGCGTTCGCCGCGGTCGCCGACGCGCGCGAGGCGTCCATCGTCGGCACGGCCATCGGCATCGACTACGGCCGCTTCGCGTGGATTGCGATGATGCTCGTCGATCCCGCGTACCGCCGTCGCGGGATCGGCCGGCGTTTGCTCGAGGCGGCGATGCACACCGTGCCATCCGACCTTCCGATTCGGCTCGATGCGACGCCGCTTGGGCAGCCCTTGTATCAGCAATACGGGTTCGAGGACGAGGCGACCCTCAGCCGTCAGGTCCGTGACGCCCGGCTCACCGAAACGCCGGAGGCGCGAAGGCGCCCGGCTTCAGCTCTTGTGCGACCGCTTACCGACGCAGACCTCTCCGTCGTCATCGAACAGGACTGCGACACGTTCGGCGGAACGCGCGGTTCCTTGCTGGAGTGGGCCTTTCACGGCGCGCCGCAGTACGCGCACGCGATCCGCACTGACGACGGCGTGATGCAGTACTGTCTGGGCCGGCCGGGACGCCTGTTCGATCAGATCGGGCCCGTCGTC
>QHWR01000333.1 GCA_003223835.1 Acidobacteriota bacterium
CACCATCGTCTGCCGGCGCAGCGGGATTTGCGACAGCGGCGAGTAGAACGCCGGCTCCGGCTCGTCCTTGACCGTCTTCTGCCGCACGTCGTCCACGACGCCGACCACGGTGACTTCGTTGCGCGGATCCGGCGCCGGATAGCCGGCGGAGAACTGCAGCCCGATCGGATCGTGGCCCTTCAGGTATCGCTTGACGAACGTCCTGTTGACGATCGCGACCGGGCGCGTGCCCTGCCGGTCGTCGGGTCCGAAGTCGCGACCCTGCAGCAGGCGCGTGCCGGTCGCCTGGAAGTAGCCGGGACTGACGATCCGCTGGCGCACGCCCATCGGGTGCGCGGGATCGACGGTCTCGCCATGGAACTGCGCGATCAGCGATCCCTCGAGCGTGTTCCTGAACGGGAAGTTCGACGTCGCGCCGACGCCGGTCACGCCGGGCAGCGCCGCGAGCCGCTCTCGCAGCGTCTGGGATGCGGTGACCACGGCCGCGGGATTCGGATACTTCGGTCCGAGGAACGACACGTCGAAGATCAGGCGATTCTCGGGGGTAAATCCGAGATCGGTGCTGCGCAGGTTCGCGAAGCCGCGCACGAGCCAGCCAGCGCCCGCGACGAGGATGATCGCCAGCGCGATCTCGACGACGGTCATCGCGCTGAGCCAGCGCGCGGTGCCGCGGCCGCCGGTCGCGGACCGCGTCGTCTCGTTCATGAGGGCTCGCACGTCCGTCGCCGCGAGGCGCAGCGCGGGCGCGAAGCCGACGAGCAACCCGCTGACGACGAGCGCGACGACGGAAAACCCGAGGACGCGCGCGTCGAACGTGACGGCATCCAGGCGCGGCAGTTTCGATGCGCCGAGCGCGAGCAGCGCGCGCACGCCGGCATAGGCGAGCGCCAGGCCGAGCACCGCCCCGAACGTCGACAGCAGCACCGACTCGGTGAGCAGCTGCCGGACGATGCGGCCGCGGGGAGCGCCGATCGCGACGCGCACCGCCATCTCGCGCGCGCGGGCGGCGCCGCGCGCGAGCAGCAGGTTGGCGACGTTGACGCAGCCGAGCAGGAGCAGCAACCCCGTCGCCGACATCACGATGATGAGAATCGGTCCGAGATCGCCGACCACGGATGCGACGAGCGGCTTGGTGACGTAGATGCGATTCAGGTCCGCCTGCGGAAAGTCGCGCTCGAGTCCCTTCATGATTGGCGCCATCTCCGCGTTGGCGCGCTGCAGCGTCGCGCCCGGTTTGAGCCGCATGTAGCCGTCGAAGAAATGATTGATGTCGTCCTTGTCGAGTTGCTGGCTGAACCAGAAGTCACCGCCGTGCGGCGTATCGAAGTCTCGCGGCGCCACGCCGGCAATCGTCGTCGCCACTTCCGCGAACCGGATCGGCTTGCCGACGATCGCGGGGTCGCCGCGATAGAGGTCCTGCCACACGCGGTACGAGATGACGACGACCGGTGGCGCGGGCGGAGGTCCCGCCGGCGGCTGCGCGCCCGGAGCAGGTTGTGGAGGCGGCGCGGGCCGGACGAAGTTGTCGTGTCTGAAGCCGCCGAGCGTCATGGGCAGCCCGAAGATCTCGAAGAAGCCTTCCGTGACACCGTAGATCTTCACGTGCTGCGGCGTGCCATCCTCGTGCAGCAGCGTGAGAGTAGCCTCCTGCAGGCCGGCCGCCCGCAGGATCGACGTCGTCGTCCCATTCAAACGGGAGATCTCGCCGTTCGACAGCATGCCCGTCGTGACGCGTCCGTCCGTCAAGGCCGTCCGGATGTTGTAGAGATTCTCCGGCTGCGGATAGGGCAGCGGTTTCAGCAGCACGGCGTTGAGCGTGCTGAAGATCGCGGTGGTGGCCCCTATCCCGAGCGCGAGCGTGGCGACGGCGGCAAGCGGAAACGCCGGCGCGCGGCGAAAGCTTCTGAATGCAAACCGAAGGTCCTGGAGCAGCGTCTCCATCGGCCCTCCCTGGGCGGATTGTTCGCGCGAGTGTATCGCAGATAAGATCCCCGCGGTGTCCAAGCCCGAAGTGACGATTGGTGGGACGGGTGTTGCAGCACATTGTCAACGATGAATTTGCGAGTGGCGGCAGAATCCATGAAGCCTGGCTTGCTTGGGACGCGCTGTTTGTCGTCGCGCGTCAAGGGGCGCACGAGGCGACTGTGTCAAGCCCTGTGCGCACGGTCAGATCCGCGCGGCTCGCTCGCACGCCCGCGCTTACAGCGAACACCCATGAGCTTCTCGCTGCGCAAACGGGAAACACCGTCGACAGATCCCGTGGTCACGGTTACCGTGAACGAGGACGCGGATGAAAATGCGTTCCGCGGAATTCGCTGTCCCCTCTGCGCGTGGCAACCCACTCCGTCGAGCCGCTGGTGCGACGGCGCTCTTCACGCAATGATCGCGGCATGGGAAGATTGTTTCGCGCAACGGCGTAGATCGGGTCTGACACGCGAATGGACCACACGCGCCGCTGAAGATCACAGCGCGCG
>QHWR01000164.1:0-1582 GCA_003223835.1 Acidobacteriota bacterium
ACAGCCCGACGTCTACCTGGCGCTCGACCCCGAGTTCTCGATGGGGAGCGACGGCATCCCGGGCCGGCGAATCGGGACGATGCGGGCCGACGAAGTGAACGACGCGATCGCGCTGTTGGAGCACGTCATCCGCCGGCGCAACCTTCCGCCGAAGATCCTCATCGTCCACCAGTTCACGACGGGCATGCTGCCCGACAAGGAACGGATCGACGCCAGCCCGCTGCTCGACATCGTGCTGGACATGGACGGATTCGGACCGCCGGCGCTGAAGCGCAGCACGTATCGCGCGGTCCTTCGCCAGCGGCCGCTGGCGTTCACGGGCTTCAAGCTGTTCTACATTCAGGATACGAACCTGCTCGAGCCGGCGCAGGTGCTGGCGCTCACGCCGCAGCCGTCGCTCATCATTTATCAATGAGTCCGGGGGGCTTTGCCCCGCCGGGCCTCCCTACACGCTCGCTCACGGGGACCCCGACCCCGCTCAGCTCGTGTGGCTCGCTCACTCACGTTCGCTCGCTCGTCAATCTACGACACTCGGATTTCAGACCAGCACGCCGCGGTTGTTCTTCTGCGCGCGGCTGTACGCCGTTGCCGCGGCGACCACGTGACAGATCCAGCCGAGCGTTCCGCCGGTCCCGATCCACATCCCGGGCGTCACGATGAACCAGAAGATCGCCCGCAGGAAATCGCCGTTGTAAATCTGTCCGAGCCCGGGAATGATCGCGCTCAGCACCGCCGCCGTGCCTGGATTCTTCATGCCTGCCCCTCGTTTCTCCTCTTATAGTAAACGGGCTCGATGCCCCGAACACGCCGTCCCGCGCGGCTGATGCTGGTCGCGCTCGTCACCCTGCTCGTCTGCGCCGCGGTGCTGGCGCTCGTCGTCCGATGGCTGGAACCCCGGTTCGCGTTCTTCCCTGACGCGGGCGAGAGCGAGACGCCCCGGAGCTACGGCGTCACGTATGCGCCGCTGACGGTCGCGACCGCGGACGGCGAGCAGCTCCGCGCCTGGCTGATGCGGGCGCGCGAGCCTCGCGCGACGGTCGTGTACTTTCACGGCAACGGCGGCAATCTGTCGCTCTGGGCGTCGATCCTCGCCGGCGTCGCACGCCACGGATACTCCGTCCTCGCGTTCGACTACCGGGGGTACGGCGTCAGCACCGGACGGCCGACCGAGCGCGGCCTGTATCGTGACGTCGACGCAGTCCTCGGCCGCGTCGTGGAGACACGCGAGCCGGGCGTGCCACTCATCTATTGGGGACGTTCCCTGGGCTGCTCGATGGCCGCATACGCGGCGAGCGTTCATGCGCCGGATGGGATCGTGCTCGAGTCCGGATTTCCTGATGCGCGAGCGGTGGTGCGCTCGTCGCCGCCGCTGGCATTCCTCGCGCTCTTTTCGACCTATCGCTTTCCTGCCGCGGCCCTGATGGAGCGCGTTCGTGCGCCGGCGCTCGTGCTGCATGGCGACCGCGACAGCGTGATTCCGTTCGCGCTCGGCCGCGCGCTCTACGAAGGCATTCCCGGTCCGAAGCAATTCGTTTCGATTCGGGGCGGCGATCACAACGACGCCGTGCCCGCCGATCAGAAC
>QHWR01000164.1:1631-14893 GCA_003223835.1 Acidobacteriota bacterium
GGCGTGCCCGCCTGGAGCCGCTTCCGCGAGAGGTTCGTCTGGTAGTTCCGCTCCAGGTACTCCACGCCTTCCGCGGTAATCACGAGCCGTGAGTTGTCGTCGCGGATCGCGAGCTTCTTCTGCGTGAGGTACCACACCGTGAACTCGAGGTGCTCGCGCGGACGCCCGATCATGCCCTCGAGATCCAGCGCAAAGATCCCGGGGTCGCCGGGCTCGAGCCGCCGCTTCGTGTAGAGCGCCTCGAGCACCGTCAGCCGCACGATCTGTTCGATCTCGAAATCGTTTTCCGCTTTCGCGCCGGTGGACACCAGCCGCCATCGTTCCTGCCGCTGCTGCTGGTAGACGATGTCGTACCGCGCGCGCGACTCCGGATTGCTGAGGACGGTGTAGGCCTCGTGGATTGCCCGGAAGCGGGTGTCGTCGCCGCTCTCGCGGTTGTCGGGATGAAAGCGCTGCGCGAGCAGCCGGTAGACGCGATGAATCGTGTCCAGCTCGGCGTTCGCGCTCACCTGCAGCACTTCGTAGTAATCGTTGCTCTTCGGCTCCGGCATCGAACCTCGTTCCTCTGATGGTGGAGGCGTCATCGTAGCCTGCTCGTCGCCCGGGGTCAAAACCCCGGCGATCCGATGCTATAGTCGGGCGCGGCGAATGCTCGCGATCTTCTACCCGTACGGGATCATCCTGCAGGCGCTCGCGATCGTGCACTTCGTACAGCGCCGCCCGAACACTTACTGGCTCTGGATCATCCTGATGGGGGGTGGCGTCGGCGCGCTCGTGTACATCTTCGTCGAGGTAATCCCCGACGCGGGGCTGCTGCGCGGCGCGCTCCAGGTCTTTCCCCGCCGGAAGCGCATCAAGGCGCTGGAGACGGCGATTCTCGACAACCCGTCCATCGCCAACTACGAGGAGCTCGGCGATCTTTATCTGGACGACAAGCAGTACGCGAAGGCGCGGGAGTGCTTCGACCGCGTGATCGGCGCGCGGGCGACGTCGCCGGATCCGTTCTACCGCCGCGCTCTCGCGGCGCTGGCGCTCGACGATTTCAAGGCGGCCGCCGCCGACCTCGAGCAGGTCGTCTCGGTCGATCCCAGGTACGATTACCAGCGCGCTCCGGCGCTGCTGGCGCACGCGCTGGCGCAGATCGGCGAACGCGAACGGGCAGCGGCGTTGTTCGCCGACGTCACGCAGATCTCGACGCTCTCGGAAACGCAGTACAACTATGCGTCTTTTCTCGCGGCCGAGGGGCGGACGGCCGAGGCGCGCGACTGGGCGCGGCGGGTGCTCGCCAAGAAGCCGACGATGCCGACGTATCTGCGGCGGCGCGAGCGGCCGTGGTTCCGCAAGGCCGCCGCGCTGATCAAACGTCTGCCGGCGGCGTAGCGTACTGCGCTTTCTTGTCACGGACGCACGCGACGGTCTGGTGCGTGTGGTTCAGTATAATCTGCGTCGTCATGCGCACTTCGCCGCCGGACCGCCGCGCCTTTCTGCGTCAGGCCTTTGCCGTTCCGGCGGCGCTCGCGGCGCAGGCGAATCTCCCCGCGAGCGGCGCGCTTCAGGTCGGACCGGGTTCGCTGCGGGTTGTGTGCGTCGGCGGGCATCCGGACGATCCGGAGTCCGGGTCCGGCGGGACGCTCGCGGCGTACGCGGCGCACGGCCACCGCGTGACAATTGTGTATCTCACGCGTGGCGAGCGCGGCATTCCCGGGAAGTCGCTCGACGAAGCGGCGGCGATCCGGACCGCCGAGGCGCGGACGGCCTGCCGCACGATCGGCGCGACCCCCGTCTTCGCCGGCCAGATCGATGGCGCGACCGAGGTGACTCCGTCCCGCGCCGCGGAGCTGCGGACGCTGATCGACGCGGCGTCCCCCGACGTCGTCTTCACGCATTGGCCGATCGACACGCATCCGGACCACGAAGCCGCGAGCCTGCTGACGATCCGCGCCTGGGTTGCGGGCAACCGCCGATTTCCGCTCTATCTGTTCGAAGTCAACACGGGCAGCCAGACGCTCGGATTTACGCCGACACAATACGTGGACATTGCCGAAACGCGGGAAAAGAAGAAAGCCGCGCTCTTCGCGCACCGGAGCCAGAACGGGGAGCGCATCTACCGCGATCATCACGAAGTGATAGAGAATTTCCGGGGCCGCGAAGCGCGCGTCGCGGCCGCCGAAGCGTTCGTCGTGCTGGCATCGGCGCGCGGAGCCCAGAAACTCCCCGGGACCTGAGGTTTCAGCTTCCAGCTTCCAGCTTGGCGCCTTCGGCATTCAGCATTCAGCACTCGCCTATCTCATCGTATGCGGTTCCATCAGCTCGGTTCTGGTGCCGTCGGGATCGTACAGATTGAGCTGCCAGCGGCGGTTGCGCCCGACGCTCGGCGCCGCCATTGCGCCGCGTCCGGACGCAGGCGTCCGCGCGAGCACCGACTCGTACGCTTCCTGAATGTCCGGCACGAGCAGACACACATGGTGGAGGACGCCCCGCTGCCGGCGATCGACCGGGCCGCGGACGAGCATGTACTCCAGGTAGTCCGTTCCGTCAGGGACGCGCATGTTGATCCAGTCCACCTCGGCGTCGGTCCGTCCGCCGCGCCATAATTCCGAGAAGCCGAGCGTCTCCTTGTAGAACCGATCGGCGGCGTCCGCGTTCTGCACGGTGAGCCCCGCATGGAGCAGACGGGACGACACGGCGAGCGGCGGCGCGGCCGGGGCCGCAGGGCCGCCGCCGGGATTGCGAACGTCACGCTGCACGAACTCGATCGTGTGCCCGTCCGGATCGCGAACACGCAGCACGTGCCCGCCGCAGAGCGGGGCATCGCTGGACGAGGGCTCGAAGCCGGCGCCGCGCAGCCGCTCCGCAACCGCGTCGAGGTTCGTCGTCGCGAACGCCAGGTGCAGCAGCCGCTCGTCTTCGTCGGGCCGCAGGCCAGGCTCGATGACGATGCGTTGCCGGCCGCCGACGCGATACACGGCGGCGGGGCTCGCCTGTTCTTCCGCAAGGCCGAGCACGCCGCGATAGAAGGCGCGAGCGCGCGCGATGTCGGTCACGCGCAGCGCGAGGTGATCGATCCCGCCGATCGGCGGACGATTCGGCGCCTGCTGCCCGGCCGCGAGACGTGTCGACGGATGCCACAGATATGCGATCGGCCACGGATATGGGATCAGCGACAGATACGGGATCAACCACAGATACACACAGATGAACACAGATGTTTTGTTATCTGTGTGTATCCGTGCGTATCTGTGGCTGGACGTTTTGTTATCTGTGCGCATCTGTGGCTAGATGTTCCGTTATCCGTGTGTATCCGTGTGCATCTGTGGCTAGATGTTTTGTTATCTGTGTGTATCCGTGTGCATCTGTGGCTAGATGTTTTGTTATCTGTGTGTATCTGTTTGCATCTGTGGCTGGACGTCTTGTTATCTGTGCGCATCCGTGGCCTATCGCGCGGCCGGCAGCATGTTGCGAATCGACGCGATCCGCCATCCGGCGCCGCGGCGCACGAGCACGAAGGCGGACCACATGCGCCGCGTGGCGCCCTGGGCGTCCGTCAATTCGTAGCGGCCGTCCGCCAGCGCGACGCCTGGCGCGGGAAACCGGATCGTCTCGATCGTGATCTTCCGCGTGCCGCCCGTCTGCTGGGTCGAGGCGAGCGTGCCGCGGACGATCTCGGCGCGCCCGCGGCGCCATTCGCCTGCCGACGTGAGCTGGTCGGCGTCTTCGGTCAAGAGCGCGCCGACCGCCTGCGGATCGGCGTGCTCGCGCGCGTCGAGGTATTTCTGGACCACGTCACGAATTGCCGTTTCGTCTCCTGAAGTTGCACGTCCCGGCGGCTGGACGGCGGCCACCATCGACAGGACGAACGCAAGCGCAATGCGCGTCAACGTTTTCTCCTTCCTCAACAATCCACTGCCGCGGCCGGGATGGCTCGGACGAGCGCGCAGAATATACACGGCCACGAGGGACAGGGGAAGCGCGATCAGGGTGACCGCCGAAGAACCACGAGGCCACACGCTGGAACGCGCACGGTTCGGCCGATCCGTTCGCCGTCCGCGCGGATCTCGATCCACCGCCGCGACGCGCCGTCGCTTCGGAAGAGGAGCGTGCCGCCGATCCACGCGGGATACCAGTCCGTGTGGAACTCGTACGCGCGCGCTTCGGCCGTCTGGTTGATCAGGACGAGGTAGCGCTCCGAGTCCGTTCCCCGTTCGAAGACGAGCCACTCCGGCGTATCGCTCAGGATCGCGCCGATATCCCCGTTGGCGAACGCAGGATGGCGCGCGCGAAGGTGGCTGAGCGCACGGACCAGATCGAGCATGCCGCCCGGGCGGTCTTCCTCTTCGCGCGAGACGCCGTCGCCGGGACGATCGAAGCGAGGCTCGAACCAGCGCGTCTGTCCAGGTCCATCGTTCGATCGAAACCATGGAAATGGCTCTCGTAGCGGCCTATCGAACACCCCTGACCCATCGTCCGGCCATTTGCGCCCGCGCTGCATCACCTCGTCGCCCATGTAGACGACCGGATGATTTGGAATCGTGAGCAGCATGTACATCGCGAGCCGGTACGCTCGGTCCACGTTCGCGACCTTCCCCTGCGCTTTCGCGTCGTCCAGCGCGGACGCGAGCCGCGGATCGCGGTCGTGGCTCGCGACGAAGGAAAACGCGGCGTGAACGCCGGCGGCGAATTCGCTCATGAACGTCTCGTCGAGCAGGCCGTCGAGACCGGATACGTAGCGGAGCACGTCACGGCGATTGCCAAGCACTTCGCCCATGAGCACCGCGTCGGGGCGGCGCCGGTACACGGCTTCCGAGAACTCACGCCACCACTCGTTGTCACGTCGCACCTGGTCGTCTGTGATTGCTCCAAAGGTATCGCCGTACACGTGCTTGGCTGCGTCGAGGCGGAATCCGTCCAGCCCCCGCGCGAGCCAGAAGTCCGCGATGCCTTTGGCGAGATCGCGGACCGCCGGCGTGTCGAAATCGAGATCCGGCATCGACGGATCGAACAGGCCGAAGTAGCGGACCCGGTCGCCAGCAGGAGTCGACGCCACGTGCCAGCCGCGTTCGGCCGGGCCCTCGTCGCGACGAATGTGATAGTACCGGCGTTCCGCCGCGCGCGGGTCCGCCAGCGCCTTCCTGAACCACGGATGCTCGCTGGAGGTGTGGTTGAGCGGCAGATCGAGCACCACGCGGACGCCGCGCCGGTGCGCGGCCGCGATAAGCGCGTCGAAGTCCGCGAGCGTGCCGTACTCAGGATTGATCGATTCGTAGTCGCTGACGTCGTATCCGTGGTAACTGGGCGACGGGAAGATCGGCATCAGCCAGAGCACGCCGACTTCGAGATCCGTGTTCGTTTCGGCACGGCCGTCGTTTAGGTAGGTATCGAGCCGGCTCGTCACGCCGCGCAGGTCTCCTATGCCGTCGCCATTGGTGTCGGCAAAGGAGCGGACGAAGATCTCGTACACCAGATTGTTCCGGAGGTCCGCCGGCGGGGATCCGGCCGAGGAAACCGCGAGCGGCAGCGCGAGCACGCACAAAGCGATCCGTGCTAAGGTGCTGCCCGCGTTGCTGGAGGTAATCGCCATGATCCGAGTGAAGAGCGGCTTCGGTCCCGTCGCGCTCGCCGTGCTCGTGCTCGCGTCCGCCGCGCCCGCGTTCGCACAGCGCGTCGATGCCGGCATCAACTACGGCGTCACATATCCTACGGGACCCGGGCTGAGCACGGATCGCGGGATAGGCTGGGTGTTCCAGTTCACGCCGCGCTCCGGGTGGGGATTCGCCGGGGGCCTGAGCTGGTTCGGAATCACTGTCGATGCCGCCACGTTCGCCGGCGTCCCGGGACGCCTGGGCCGCCTGAACGTCCGTCCGCTGATGGGAGGCGCAGGCTACACGGTCTTGCGTGGACGCGCCGCCACAACGTTCTCCGTCGTGGGCGGACCCTCGATCAACACGCTGCACCTCGATGGCGCGATACGCGATCGCGTCTCGCAGGTCGGCCAGTCGAAGGTGGGGGTTTGGGGACTCGCGGTGCGCCCCGGCGTCAGCCTGACCTACACGGTCGCCAAGCGGCTCGACCTCGTCGGCTTCGGAGGCTACATCGTGAACCGTCCCAAGATCACGCTGCGGACCCCCGCGGGCGATATCGAAGGACGCTGGAAAACCGACTCCGTCATCGTCAACGCCGGCGTTGCGCTGCGGCTTTTCTAAAGGTTCTAAGGTTCTAAGGTTCTGAGAACCCTAGAACCCTAGAACCCTGGAACCCTAGAATCCTAGAAGAGGTACCGAAGACTCAACTGCACGTCCCGTCGCGATCCGTCCTTGCTCGTGATGCGGCCGAACTGGGCGTTGGTCGGATCCGTCGATGGGCTGCTGAGATTGGGGTGGTTCGGGAAGTTGAACATCTCCGCCCTGAACTGCACCGTCTGGCCGCGATACACCGGAACGTTCTTGAACAGCGCGATGTCCCACTGCTGGGACTTCGGGCCGTACATGTTATTGCGCGGCGTGTTGCCGAACGTGCCGGCCGTCGGCTTCGCGCACGCCGCCGACGACGCCGCCCGACAACCGACCGTTGGCATTCGCCTTGGGATCCCCGACGAGATTCCACGGCTGCGAGAACGAGTCGCCGACACCCGCGGTATCGTCGGTGCGCGTGACCCACAAGGGCGTTCCGGTGCGGATGAACGTCGCCCCCGTCACCTGCCATCCACCGAGCACGCGCGACATCAGCGTGTTCTGCTCGCGCATCCAGGGCAGATCGTAGATGTAGTAGAACGTCAGCACGTGACGGCGGTCGAAGCTCGACGGACCCCGGAAGCCGCTGTCGTCGTAGCTGTTGAACAGCACGTCGCGCTTATTGCTCGCATTGTCCGTCGACTTGCCGAGCGTGTACGCGGCGCCGAACTTGAAGCCGTTGCGATACCGGCGGTCCGCGCTGATCTGCAGGCTGTTGTACTTCGAGCTGCCGGCGTTCTCCGACAGCCGGATCGTGCCGTAGCCTTTATACGGCCGCAGCGCGGCCGAGTTGATCGTCGGATTCGCCTGAACGGTACCCGGCAGCAGCTGATTGATGTTCCGCTCGCGCTGCAGATAGAGTCCGCGGCGGCCAACGTACGCGACGTCGAGCACGAACCCGAACGGCATCTCCCGCTGCACGCCGCCGGACCACATGTACGCGGTCGGATGCTTGAACACCGGGTCGATGGCGGTCATGCTAAACGGCAGCGACGCGGCGCCGCCCGCGCCCGGGCTGTCGGCCGACCCGTTGCTCACGCTGACCTGCGGCTGGAACGGCGGGTTGCCGCCGAGCAGCATCGAGTCGTTGAGCGTGACGCGGTTGTGGAATACGCCGGCGCTCACCTTGACGATCGTCTTCTCGTTCATCGAGTACGCGGCGCCGAGCCGCGGCTCGAACACGTTCTTGTGCGTCTCCGCGAAGCCGCGCGGCGCGCCGCGGAACAGCGCCTTCACCGCCGGATCGTTGTAGACCACGAGATTGCTCGCCCCGCTCGGGAACCCGGACCCCGGCAGCACGATGCCGTTATAGCGTGGACCGCTGATCAGGCGCCCGCTGGCCGGGTCGATGACGCCCTGATTCGCCGTGTCGTAGTATCGCGGATCGAACGTCGCGATGTTATTCGTCGTCGAGTACCACGGCGGCCACAGCACGTAACGGAACCCGCCTTCGATCGTCAGCGCGCTCGTCGGCTTCCACGAATCCTGAACGAACAGGTCGGTGGCCAGCGCCCGCCAGTTCGTCCGCGCGCGCTGTCCGATCTCGCCGTAGTTGGTGAACAGGCCCAGCGCCATGTCGGCGATGCCGAGTCCAGTTCGCGCGCTGCCGCTGTTCCGGAACTCGAACCGCCCGTTCTGGTTGTTGGTGCTGCCCGGAATCGCCTGCACGTTGATCTGGTCGAAGTCGTCCTCGCCCGAATACTCCATGACGATCCCGCCCTTGAAGGTGTGCCGGTTCCTCACCCACGTCGTCGCGTTCGAGAAAGTGTGAATCGGTCCTTCCGATGACGAGGGGTACGGTCCGCCATCCAGCTCGGTGAAGTTGTCGATGGTGATCGTCGGAATCTTGTCGGGGATTTCCTTGTTGTCCGGGAAGATGTACGGATAGTTGATGCCGTACTTGCTGCGGAGGAACAAATCGGTTCCTCGGAACACCTTGATGAACACCTGGTCGAGCGAGTAGGTATAGGCGAACTCGTTCAGGAGGTTGTTGCGGATCGTGCTCGTCCAGCTCGCCGTCTGATTCTTGTTCGGCCGATCCCAGTCCGTGCGTGCGTACGGGAACGTCCCGCGGAACGCGTCCACCGCCGTCCAGCTGTACTTGCCGTACCGGTACGTGAACGTGTTGTTGTTGTTCAGCCGGTAGTCGATCCGCAAGTTGTCCTTGCGCTGGTCCTGCGGGTTCTCGCTGTTCAGGATGACGTTGTCTCGCCCCTGCCGGAAGCCGGGCGTCGGAAGCGGATACGCGTTGAGCAGCGCGACGCCGTTCGCGCTGAACCGGTTCGAGGGAATGACGTTGCCAACAAACGGTAGACCCGTGAGCGGATCACGGATCACCTGCGCCCCGTTGAAGTAGCCGTTCGCCGGGTCCAGCAGCTCGCTGAAGTCCCCCTGCCGCATCTTCGCGGTCGGCACCGTCGCGGTGTTCGTCTGCACCTGGAAGAAGTTCACCCACTCCTGCGCACCGAAGAAGAACAGCTTGTCCTTCTTGATCGGGCCGCCGACTGCATATCCGTACTGCTTGTAATTGAAGGGCGCCGCGCCGGCGCGGTCGGTCGGATTGGTGCTGCGGTTGCGCGCCCACGTATTGGCCTGCAGGTGCTCGTCCCGCAGGTAGTACGACCCGCTGCCGGTGAAGCGGTTGCCGCCGCTCTTGGTGACCATGCGGATCTGGCCGCCGCTCGCGCGTCCGTACTCCGGCATGTAGTTGCCGGTCAGGACCTGGACCTCCTGCAGCGCATCAACGTCCTGGATGCCGACGATGGCGCCCGACGACCGCGTCCGGATCGCGGTCGCGCCGTCCACCGTGATGTTGTTTTCGTCGCTCCGGCTCCCGTTGATCGTGAAGCCGCCGTTGCCGAGGTCCGAGAAGCTGTAGTTGTTGAAGCTCCCGCCGATGACGCCCGGCTTCAGGCCGACCACACCGATCGGGTTGCGGCCGTTGAACGACAGCTGCTCGATGTCCTTCGACTCGATCGTCTTGCGGAGCGCGACGTCGGTCTGCAGCCGCGGACTCTCGGCCGTCACCGTCACCTCTTCGGTGAGTGCGCCGGGCTGCAGCGTGAAGTCCAGCGTCAGCGAGCCCGCCGCGTCGAGCTGAATGTTCTGCCGCAGGACTTTCTTGAATCCCTGCAGCTCGGCGCTCACCTCGTACCGCCCGGCCGACAGGTTGGGAAACGTGAAGAACCCCGTCGCGTCGCTCACGGCGGTGCGCGGAATCTGGGTCGCCGTCGCGGTCACCGTGACGGTCGCGCCCGGCACGACGGCGCCCTGCGCGTCCTTGATGGTGCCCGAGATCTGTCCTCGATCGAGCTGGGCCGCGGCGGGCGCCGCGACCCCGAGCGCACACGCCACGACAAGGGCGCAGCGCCGCACGACCCGAGCGGAAAAATACATATCTGTCCTCCTCCTGGTCCCACTTACACGATACGCGTGGCCTGAAAACTACGACGGGGCTCCCCCCGTGTCAAGGTACGTTATCGCGAGCTGGTCGTCTGGCGCGCCCGTTCGGCGCGGGCCTTCTCCACGAGCTCCTTCACCTCCTTCATCAACGTCGGCACGTGATACGGGATGCCGTCCTTGATCGTCCACTCGATCCCGCCCCCATGGACCGACTTGACGCTGGCGTCGCCCGGCTTCACGACCCCCGAATAGTTGTTGATGATCGGCCCGTTGTACGACATCAGATCGGTGCCGTACGGGTTCAGCACGTGCAGGTTCTCCAGCGGGTTGCCGTTGACGACGAGCAGGTCGGCGATGAACCCCTGGCGCACGCGTCCGACCCGATCCTGCAGCCCGAGCACCTTCGCGCCGTCGGCGTTCGCGTGCCTCAGGACCTCGAGGGGGTGGAACCCCGCCTCTTCGTGTAATTCCAGCTCGCGAATCGTGCCGAAGCCGTAGAGAGATCCGTAGAGATACCCGGCATCGTCGCCGATTGTGATTGTTCCGCCTTTCAATCCGAACTCGCGCAGCGCGTCCATCCACACGCGGTAGTTCCGGCGCCAGCGCGCCTCCTGCGTCGCCGTCCAGCCGATCCAGAACGTGCCGTGCCGCGTCATGGACGGCTTGTAGTACTCCTCGACCGCCGGGTGCAGGTAGTCCCTGTACCAAGGCAGGTTCTGCGCTCTGACGAGATCGCGCGCCGCCTCGTACGTGGACATCGTCGGGCTCCACGCGACGCCCTTCGCGACCATGTCCTCGAGGAGCTTCGTCAGCTTCGCGCGGTCGAAGTTGTGCTGGATGTACAACTCGCCCGCGCGGCCGAAGCGGTGGATCTCGTTCGCGTAATTCATCTCGGGCGGGAAATCCTGGATGCCGTCGAGCGACGCGTCGGCGATGCCGTAGAAATGTTCGATGCAGTTGACGCCGAGATCGACGAAATCGCGGGCGGTCGCCTCGCCGACGGCGATGTGGACGGTCGTCGGCAGCCCCTGCCTGCGCGCTTCGTCGAGCGCGGCGGCCGCCTGGTCGCGATCCATCGGCCCGATCAACTTGACGCCGTCCGCGCCGCGCTCCTTCGCGCGGCGCACGAGCGTCCGGTATTCCGCCGGCGTCCTGCTGAACGCCTCGTCTTTCGCCAGCAGGTTCGCGACCATCGGGTAATTGACGATGCGCGGCGCGACGATGCGGTGGGCGGCGCTGTCGGCGCGCCACTGATTCGTCTTCTCGAACGTCCCGCCGACCTCGCGCGCCGTCGTCACACCCGACGCGAGGTAGAGATTGCGCTCGTACTGGATCGGGAGCGGCCCGACGCGCTCCTCGTGCCAGTGCATGTGCGTGTTGACGATGCCAGGCATCACGTACTTGCCCGCGGCGTCTATCACCATGTCGGCGTCCGGCCAGTGCTCGCTCGCCGCATTCCCGATCCGCGCGATCAGGCCGTCTTCCGCCAGGATGTCCACCGGGCCGTAAGCGGGCGTGGCCGTCCCGGGAATCACCATCGCATCCTTTATTAAAAGGCGCCTCACTTGCCTGGCGTGGACCGGCGCCCTGGGGCCGGCAGCCGGCGTTTGTGCAGACGGCGCGGTCGAGCTGGGGCCGCCGAACAACGAACACACGCAAATGGCCGCGGCGGCGACGCCGCGCAGGACGAATCGGATCATCGGATTCTCCGGATGGCGAATCTTACCGCCGATTTCCCAACCTGAGCATTTCCATTCCATCCGGCACCGTTTTGGGCCCCTGGGAATCGGCTTCCGGCTGGCACCGCGTTGGCAATAAAGGCACGCCGGGCAGCGACCTGCGACCAGCTGCTCGAGGGTGACGTGCGCGTGCCGGAGGCAGCTCATCGAATCAGAGTAATCCTGCTCGTGCTCGGCCTGGTGGCGCTGGCACCCGCGTCCGCCCGCGCGCAGCTCGCGCCGCAGGAACGTTTGTGCGATCCGTCGTTCCAGGACTGCCGGGCGGACATCCTCACGTACATCGGCCAGGAACGAGTCGGCATCGACGTCGCGTTCTGGATGATGAGCGACGCGCGCTACTCGAACGCGCTCGTGGGCGCGTGGCAGCGCGGCGTCCCTGTACGCGTCCTCATGGATCCCCGATGCGCGTCGGCGCATCCGTCGTGTCAGGCCGCGAACGACCAGCTCAGAAGCGCCGGCATTCCCATGCGCTACCGCATCACCAGCGGCATCCTGCATTGGAAGATGTTCCTGTTTGCCGGCCAGCAGCAGGTGGAGTTCTCCGGCGCCAACCAGGTGCCGTTCGAGTTCGTCCCCGAGCAGCCCTACGTCAACTACACCGACGAGGTCATCTACTACACGAACGACCCGCCGGTCGTGAACAGCTTCATGACGAAGTTCGACGACCTGTGGACCAGCGCCACGGAGTTCGCGAACTACGGAAATATCAACGGCCCGCTGATCCGGAACTATCCGAGGTACTCGATCGATCCCGAGATGAACTTCCCGCCCGACGACAGCTATCGCGCGCGCTCGACCGCGGCCTACGCGCGCGAGGCGCTGCGGATCGACGTCTTCATGTTCCGTATCACCGATTATCAGCAGACGAGCGCGGTGCTCGCGGCGCTCGGCCGCAGCATCGTGGTCCGGCTGATCACCGACGAAACGGAGTACCGCAATCCGGATCGACTATGGGACGCCTACAACGTCGACATCATGCACCACGCGGGTGTGCAGGTGCGCCTCGATGCGCACCAGGGGATCGACCACGAAAAGGCGGTGATGCTGTTGAGCCAGCGTCTGTCGATCTTCGGGTCGTCGAACTGGACGTCGCCGTCCACCGACACGCAGCGCGAGCACAACTACTTCACGACCAAACCCTGGGTCTTCGACTGGCTCGACGCGCAGTTCAACCGCAAGTGGAATAACGGCGCCGGATTCGCGGAGACGAAGCCGTTCGTGCCGCTGCCGCCCGACGTTCCCGCGTACGCGGCCCCCGCTGACGGCGCCGCCGCGCAATCGACGACGATGACGCTGCGGTGGAACGGCGGCCTGTGGGGCCAGATCTACGACATCTACTTCGGCCCGTCGCCGAACCCGCCGCTCTTCGCCGCGAATCAGCAGCTCGGCCCGAGCCAGTACTCGACCGACTATCGGTCCTACACGCTCCCGCCGCTGCAGACCCAGACGACGTACTACTGGAAGATCGTGTCGAAGACGATGGCGTACGTGACGGCGGAGGGTCCCGTCTGGAGCTTCACGACGGGCGGTCCCGCGCCGACGCTCGTCCGCCTCGACGCCCCGACGGGATCGGTCACCGGCGTTGTCGGCGGCGGCGGCTGGGCGTTCCGGTGCGGCGGCAGCATTCGATCGTACGCGGTGCTCGTCGACGGCGCCGAGGCGTCCGCGAGCGTCGCGACCGGCGTCTACCGCCCGGACGTGGCGAACGCGTTCGCGTCGCAGTGTCCGTCGATCTCGAGCAACACCGGTTTCAACTTCACGCTCGACACGACGCGGCTGGCGGGCGGCACGCACCAGGTGAGCGTGCAGGTCGTGGACGATCTCGGAAGAACGACGTCGTCGAACGCGCAAAGCGTCACGGTCGTGCCGGCGCGGACGCGCGTGTGGCTCGACG
>QHWR01000164.1:14900-28747 GCA_003223835.1 Acidobacteriota bacterium
ACCGGGACGGCCGGCGGCGGCGGCTGGGCATTCCGCTGCGGCGGCAGCATCAAGTCCTACACCTTCCTCGTTGACGGGGCACAGGTCTCCGTCACGCTGAAGACGGGCGTGCTTCGCGGCGACGTCGCGTCCGCGTTCGCCGGTGAGTGCCCGAGCATTTCCAAGACGACGGGTTACTCCATCACATTGGACACGACGAAACTGAAAACCGGATCGCACCAGGTCCAGATGCAGGTGATCGACGACCTCGGCCAATCCTCCACGTCGAACGCGCAGAGCATTACTGTTCGCTGAAAGGTTCGGGGTTCGGGGTTCGCAGTTCGAGGTCTGGTTCTCGGTTCTCGGTTCAGTTCGAGATTCTGGTTCTCCGTTCAGGTGGTCCTCCAGTTCTGTGGAGAAGCGGAACCATAGAACCGTAGAGCACAACCGGAGAACCCGAATCTCGAACCGCCCATTCGAGTTGTTCGATATCGAATATTGCGCCCGGCGCGATCCGGTTGTAGATTGGCCTGCAGTACGTTCGTCCAACCGACGACTGGTTCGTTTTCAGGAGGTGTCCCTCATGTGGACCCGAAGGGTCATGGCC
Organism: Acidobacteriota bacterium; assembly: GCA_003223835.1. Classification (GTDB taxonomy): domain Bacteria; phylum Acidobacteriota; class Vicinamibacteria; order Vicinamibacterales; family 2-12-FULL-66-21; genus Gp6-AA38. The sequence continues at coordinate 15,487 of QHWR01000164.1, forward strand.
GCGATGCTGTTCTCAGCCGCGGCCGTCGTGACGTTCGATGCGCGCTCCGCGTGGGCGCAGACCGACACCGGCATCATCGACGGACGCGTCGTCGATGAGAGCAAGGCGGCGGTGCCCGGCGCGACGGTGACGGCGAAGAACGTCGCCACCGGTTTCAGTCGATCGAGCGTGTCCAGCGAGCTGGGCACGTACCGGATCGAGTTCCTGCCGCCAGGAACGTACGAAGTGGACGCCGAGCTGCAGGGGTTCGCGAAGATGATCGCGAAGGACGTCAAGGTGCAGATCGCGTCCTCGACGACGGTGGACTTCGCGATGAAGGTGGCGTCGGTCGCCGAGTCGGTCACCGTCAGCGCGGAATCGCCGCTCGTACAGGTGACGAAGTCGGACGTCGGCCAGGTGATCACGTCCACCCTCGTCGAGAACATGCCGCTCAGCGGACGCAAATTCCAGGACCTGTCGCTGCTCGTTCCCGGAACACGGCCGTCGAACTACTACGACCCGACGAAGACCGAAGTCGGCGGCATCAGCTACGGCGGCATGACGGGGCGCGCCGTCAACATCACCGTCGACGGCGGCGACAACAACGACGGCGTCGTCCGCGGATTGCTGCAGCAGTTCAGCGAGGACGCGATCCAGGAATACAAGGTCACGACCGGCCGCTACAGCGCCGAGTTCGGGCGCTCGACCGGCGGCGTGGTGAACGTCATCACGAAGAGCGGCGGGAACACCGAGCACGGCAGCGCGTTCCTGTTCGCGCGCGACTCGAAGCTGAACGCGGAGACGTTCTTCGAGAAGCAGACCAGCTCCGGCAAGCAGCCGTTTCAGCAGCAGCAGACGGGCGGGACGCTCGGCGGGCCGTTCAAGAAGGACGTCGCGCACTACTTCGTGTCCTATGAGTTCAACCGACGCCAGGACTACAGGACGGTCTTCACCAACGGTGTCCTGCCGGCGGAAGAAGGACCGCAGCTCGCGCCGTTCCGCAACCATCTGCTGACCGCGAAGACCGACTTCCGGCTGAACGACGCCAACTCGATGATCCTCCGCTATGCGCGCGAGGACAACAAACGCGAGAACGACTTCATCGGCGGCAACACGCTGAAGTCCGGCGGCGCGCTCAACACGAACGTGATCGATTCGTTCATCGCGAAGAACACGACCGTGTTCGGCGGCAACAAAGTGAACGAGGCGCTCATCCTCTTCCAGAATTTCCAGAACGACATCACCGCCAACGACAACGCGAAGCCGGGCATTCAGACGCCGGACTTCACGTTCGGGGCCAGCTCGAATACACCGCAACAGACCATCCAGCGGCGCTGGCAGTTCAAGGACGACTTCGCGTTCCGCAAGCAGGGCTGGGGCGGCGACCACGACTTCAAGGTCGGCACGGAGATCGTCAAGTCGCACTACGGCGGGTTCTTCATCCCGACGTTGTACGGGTTCTTCGTCTTCAACGACCGGCTGCCGGGAAACAGCATCGACGCGTACCTGAATTCAGTCGCGGATACGTTCACCGGATCGGCGGGCACCAACGTCGCGGACGACAACTGGACGCACGTCGGGGTGTACTTCCAGGACGACTACCATCCGGCGACCAACCTCACCTTGAACCTCGGGCTGCGGTGGGAAGAGCAGATCGGACCGTACAGCAATGACTTCCAGACGCCGGTGCTCTCGGACCTCGGGCGGCTGGGCTTCAACAACAAGCGCAAGAACGATCTGAACAACTTCGGCCCGCGCCTGGGCTTCGCCTGGGACGTGAACGGCGACGGCAAGAGCGTGATCAGGGGCGGGTACGGCATCTACTACGACGAGATCTTCCAGAACATCACGTTGTACGAACGGTGGACGGACGTCCGGACGCCGCTCAATTTCCTGTCGTTCTCCCCGAGCCCGTGGACGCCTGCGTTCTACGCGGCGCACCGGGAGACGATCCGCAACTCGTTCATCGACCCGACGTTCGCCGGCGGGATCATGCGGCTCACGTCGCCCGACCTCGTGCAGCCGTGGGCGCAGCATTTCAATCTCGGCGGGTCCCATCAATTGACGCGCGCCGTCGCGCTCGATTTCGACTACATCCACTCGATCGGCAAAGACGAAATCGCGCGGCACCCCATCAACCGGCGGTACACGGTCTTCGGTCAGTCCGTGACCAACCTCAACACCGGCATCTCGCCGGCCGGCGTGTTCAACCCGTACTACGGCGAAGTGCGCGTCGAGGGGAATCGCAGTCATTCCCAGTTCGACGGCGTGTACGTCACCGGCAAAGTGCGACTGCCCAAGACCGAGGTCATCACCAGCTACGCCTGGACGAAGGCGAACAATCTCGCCAACGACTTCGGCAGCAATCCCAGCGACCTGACGAATCTCAACTGGGAACAGGACTGGGGCCCGACGCCGAATGACGTCCGGCATCGCGGGACGCTCGGAGGGACCTTCGCCGTCTGGAAAGGACTCCAGCTCTCGACGATCCTGCAGGCCAATACCGGGAAGCCGTTCAGCGCCTCCGCGGGCCTCGGTGGATCTCGCAACGCGATCCGTGCACTGGACTCGGCGACCGGTCAAATGTTCCCGCGCAACTCGTTCCGCGCCGGCGGGTTCTTCAGTTGGGACATGCGCTTCGCGTACAACATTCCGCTCGCCGGGTCGCGCACGCTCGAAGCGATGTTCGAGGTGTTCAATATCACCGACCACGTGAACTACAGTCGCGATTCGTATTTCACGCGCTTTACGTCGTCGAATTTCGGCACGCCCAGCGAAATCATTCCGAACTCGGAGCGGCAGGGACAGATCGGGATCCGCTTCAAGTTCTGACGCTTCAGCGCGAACGATCGAGACCCGTCAGGCGGGCGCGTGCCGCCTGGCGGGTCTTTTCGGAGACGCCGGGCCCGGTCGTCAGGGCCCGGTACTCCGCGGCCGCCTCCACCGCTCTTCCTTCCTGCTCCAGCACACCCGCAAGATCGAACCGGGTCGTTTCGTTCGAGGGATCGATCTCCAGCGCGCGCCGCAGGAGGCCGGCCGCGTCGGCGAGGCGCCCTTCCCGGGCCCGTAGCGCGCCGAGTCCGGTGAGCGCGGCGGCGTCATTCGGCTGCTGCGCCAGAATCGCCAGGTACTCGTGCGCCGCCTCGTCGCGACGGCCCGCCTCGTCGAGCACCTTCGCCAGGTCGAGCCGCACCATCGCCTTCGCCGGATCGGAGGCGACGGCGGCGCGCAGCTCGCGCAGCGCGTCATCGTACCGGCCGCGGCTGGCGAAGATGCCCCCGCGCAGGACGCGGGCGTCCGCGTAGCGGGGATCCAGCGCGAGGGCGGCGTCTGCCTCGCGCAGCGCGTCATCCTGCTGGCCGAGGCGCACGTAACAAATCGCCATCCACTGGTGCGCGTACGCGCTGGTCGGCACCAGCGCGACGTATTTCCGGTACTGATCGATCGCCTGCCGATACTGCTCCATCCCCATGTACGCGCTGCCGAGCACGAGCTGCGCGAACGCGTTGCGTGGATCGTCTTTCAACACGTCGTGCAGGATCGGCAGCGCCTCGGCGAAGCGGCGGTCCCGGACGGCGCTGTTCGCGCGGCGCAGGCGGTTGAACAGCGCGATGACGTCCTTGGGATCTCGCCGCGGCGAAGCGTCGGGAGTCGGCGTCGGGGCCGCGCCGGCGCCGATGTAGCCGAGCGCGGCGAGCTTCTCGGCGGTGTCGCGATCGACGGTGCCGGCGGCCATCGCCCCCGGCGACCCGCCGGTCAGCCGCGCGAGAGCGCCGCGCATCGCCTCCCCCGTCTGCCGCTGCGACGCGTACAGGTTGTGCTGCTCCGCCGGATCCGCCGACATGTCGTACAGCTCCGGCGCCGGGGCGTCGATGAACTTCCAGCGATCGTCGCGCAGCGTGCGGAGCGGCGACCAGTTCAGATAGAACTGCGGCAAGTACGTCTCTGCATAGACCGGCGGCGTTTCCGGCCCGCGCGCGCCGTCGATCAGCGGCACGAGGCTGCGCGCGTGCGGCGCGGCGAGCGCCGGCGCCCCGGCCAGATCCAGCAGCGTGGGCGCCAGATCGATCCCGCGCACGGGCTCCGCGACGATCGTCCCGGCCGGGATCCGCCCCGGACGCCAGAGGACGAACGGGATCCGGATCGCGGCGTCGTACACGAACATGGAGTGGGTTTCCTCGCCGTGATCGCCGAGGCTCTCGCCGTGATCTCCGATCAGCGCGATGATCGTGTGGTCTCGAACGCCCAGCTCGCCGAGCTTGTCGAACAGCGACGCGACGATCGCGTCCGTGAACGCGATCTCGCCGTCATACGGGCTGTTCGCGAACGCGGGACCGAACGGCGGCGGCGCGTGATACGGCTCGTGCGGATCGTACAAATGCAGCCACGCGAAGAACGGCGTGCCGCCGGCCCCGGCGTTCTGCTCGAGCCAGGCGGCGAGCGCGAGCTCGGTGCGATCCCCGCGGCGCTCCGCCTCGAGGCTGATGACCTGCGCCTGCGCTCCCTGCATGCGGTCGTCGTAGACGTCGAACCCGCGCGCGAGACCGTAGCGGCGATCCAGCACGAACGCGCTCACGAACGCCGCGGTCCGGTAGCCCTGCTTCTTCAGCGCGGTCGCGAGCGTCTCGAACGTATCCGCCAGATAGAAGTTGCCGTTGTTCCGGACGCCGTGTTCGAACGGATACAGCCCGGTGAACATCGACGCGTGCGCCGGCAGCGTAATCGGCGCGGCGCTGAACGCGCGGTCGAAGCGGACGCCTTCGGCCGCCAGTCGATCCAGATGCCGCGTGCGCGCCGCCGCATAGCCGTACATGCCGAACCGATCCGCGCGCGCCGTATCGATCGTGACGAGCAGAATGTTGTCGCGCCGCCGCGACGGGAGCGGCGAGGCCTGCCGCGTCCACGTGTAGAACGCGACGCCCGCGGCAACGGCCCCGAACACCAGCGCCGCCGCGATGAACCGCCACGACACCTCGCGGGGACCCCGCGCCCCGCGCCGGTGTCGTGGCTCGCTCGCGCGGCTCGCTCGCTTCCTCATTTCTCAATCCGGGGGCTTCGCCCCGCGGCCCCCCTACACGACACCTCGCGGGGACCCCGCGCCCCGCGCCGGTGTCGTGGCTCGCTCGCGCTGCTCGCTCGCTTCCTCATTTCCTGATCGACGGATCGTTGCCCGCCGCGAGATCGCGGACGGCCTGCTGAATGGCCGGCTGAGCGGGCTGAACCGACAGCGACTCACGCAGCGCCGCGAGCGCGCCGGCGCGATCGCCGGTTTCGAGCCGTGCGAATCCCAGACCGTTGAGGACCGGCGTCGTACGCAGTCCGGCGGCGACCGCACGCTCGAAGTACGGCACCGCCTGGCGCGGCGCGCCGGATCGCGCGAGCGCGGCCCCAAGGCCCGCGAGCGCCTCGGCGTTCGCGGGCGAGTCGCGCACGACCTGTTGCAGCAGCGCGATGGCATCGTCCATTCGCCCCTGACGCCCGCGAACGAGTCCGAGACCGGTGCGCGCCGCGACGTCGCCTGAATCGCGCGACAGCACGCGCTCGAAAGCCGCCGCGGCGGACTCGACGTCCCCCTGCACCAGCGCCGCCTGGCCGAGGCCCACCAGCGCCTCGGCATTATCGGGCGCGAGGTCCAGCGCGCGCCGATACGCACCCGCCGCCTCGGCGGGGTGGCCCTCGCTGGCGAGCGCGCGCGCCTCCGTCAGCGCCGGCTCCGGCGACTGCGGGTCCAGGCGCGCCGCCGCTTCGATCGCGCGGGCGGCCTCCTCTCGGCGTCCCGTCACGCGGAGCGACTCGCTCAGGAGCACCAGATCCTCCGCGGTCGCCAGATCCCGCGACCGGAGCGCTTCGATTTCCGCAATCGCGCCGCGATGATCGCCGGCCGCCGACAGCGCGACGGCAAGCTGCCGGTGCGCGATCACGATGCCCGGGTCCTCCGCAAGCACGCCTCGCAGCTCCGTCGCGGCGCGCGCGGGATCGACGCGGGTGTCGGCAATCGCGCGCTCGAGACGGTTGATCAAGGCGATCGCGTCTTTCGGATCGCGTCCTCCGCCGCCGTCGCCCCGAGGCGATCCCGTTCCCGTGACGTAGCCCAGCGCGCGCAGGCGGCCGGCCGCTTCCGCATCGACGGGCCGGGCGGCGGAACGTGCCGGCGCGCGCAGCGCCGCGTCGAGGTCGCGCGACATCGATCGCACGCGCTCCGGCTGACGCTCGATCTGGTTCGCCGACTCCCGCGGATCCTGCGCGACGTCGTACAGCTCGGCCCGCGGCGCCGCGATGTACTTCCACCGCGCATCGCGGAGACCGCGCAGCGCGGCCCACCCGAAATTGCGGCTCGCGAGCAGAGACTCGACGTAGGCCGGCTCGTCGGACATGGCGCGGCCGTCGAGCGCGGCGCGCAACGACCGGCCGTCGAGACCAGCGGGGATCTGGACGCCCGCCAGATCCAGCAGCGTGGGGACGACGTCCACGCCGCGCGCGACGGTTTGAACGACGCGGCCCGCAGGGACGCGGGCGCCGGCGACAATCCAGGGCACGCGCAGCGTCGCGTCGTAGACGAACACGCCGTGCGTCTCCTCGCCGTGGTCGCCGAGGCTCTCGCCATGATCCGCCGTCACGAGGACGATCGTGTCGTCGAGTCGATCGATTCCGGTCAGCCGCGCGAACAGACGTCCGATTTGGGCGTCCACGAATGCGACCTCTCCGTCGTACGGGTTCGCGGCGAAGCGGCGCCGGTACTCGTCCGGCGGATCGTAGGCGGCGTGCGGATCGAAGTAGTGCACCCACACGAACCAGGGACGCCCCGCGCTCGCCGCATCGGCCGACGCGCGCGGCCGCGGCCACCAGTCCAGCACGCGCGCCGTGGTGGCGTCCGCCTTCCGCTCGGTCTCGCCCGCGCCGCGCGGCGCGTTCCCGCGCGGCAGGCGGTCGTCGTACAGATCGAAGCCGCTCGCGAACCCGAACCGGCGATCCAGCGGAAAGCCCGAGACGAACGCCGCCGTCGCATAACCCGCCGCGTGCATCATCGTCGCGATGCGCGGAATATCGGGCGCGAGGACGAACGCGCCGTTGTCGTGTACGCCGTGGCGGACCGGCGTCAACCCGGTCAGGATCGACGCGTGCGACGGCGCCGTCAGCGGCGCGTGCGCAATCGCGGTCTCGAAGCGGACGCCCCGCGCGGCGAGCGCATCGAGGACCGGCGTCGCCGCCTGCGCCGCGCCATAGCAGCCGACATGATCCCAGCGGAGCGTGTCGATCGTGATCAGCAGCACGTTGGGCCGGTGACCGCGCGATCGTCCGGACCACGCGCGGCGCGCGTAGAACGCGGCGACGGCAACGATCAAGACGATCGCGACCGTCATAAGAAAGGGAGAACGCGTCCCTGCGTGAGACCTGCTCCGCCGCCCCGGCGCCCTCTTCACAGGAAGGCGCCACCCAGATCGCGCAGCAGCTTCCGGATTTCGGGTTGATTCGGCCGAACGTCGAGCGAGCGCGCGAAGAGAGCCGCCGCGTCGCGGCGGTGGCCGAGCTGCAGGTGCGCCCATCCGAGTCCGTTCAACACATCGGTCGTCGCGCGGCCGCCGTCGAGCGCCTGTTGAAGGTGTTCGACGGCGTGGGGCCAGTCGCGCGCCGTCGAGTACGCCGCCCCGAGCAGCACGTGGCGGTCGAGCGACGGCACCGCGCGACCGAGCGTGGCGATCGCCTCCGCGGTCTTCTGCTGCTTCAGCATCGCACGCCCGAGCGCCAGCCGCACCGCGTCGCCGTCCGGCGCGAGATCGAGCGCGCGGCGGAACGCGCGCTCGGCGCCGGCGGCGTCTCCGTTCGCCAGCCGCGCGTCTCCGGCGAGCGCGACGAGGCGGGCGTCATCGGGCGCCAGACGCGCCGCGCGCTCCAACGGTTCCAGCGCCTCCCGCGCGCGGCCGCCGCGCACGAGGAGATCGAAGAGACGCGACGCCGCGTCGAACGACGTCGGCTCGGCCGCGAGCGCGGCGCGCCATTCGCGCTCCGCCGTGCGCGCACCATGCCGCGCATCCGCGACAATCCCGCGGGCGACGCGGACGTAGGGCTGCGTCGTTCCGCCCGCGCGGAGCATCCGCTCCGCCGCGTCGGCCGCGCCGTTCGTGACCGCCGCGTCCACGGCTTCCGCCAGCGCGTCGCGCGCCCCTCCCGGCAGCGCAATCGCCCGCTCGAACGCGGCAATCGCCTCGCGCGGACGGCCCGTCCGCATCAACGTTTGCGCGAGCCAGAGCTGCGCCGCCACGTTGCGTGGCCGTGCCTCCACGAGGGCGCGCAACTCGCGTTCGGCCGCGCCGTACTTGCCCCGGCGAAACAGGCTCTCCGCCAGGTTCTGCCTCGCCAGCGACGTCGTCGTCGCGCCGACGTAGCCGAGGGCGCGCAGGCGGTTTCGCGCCTCGCCGTCATCGGCGCGCGTGATGGGCGCGGGCGGTGAGTATCTGAGCGGAGCGCTCCGTACGACCGGACGTGCGGCAACGTCCGACGGAAGCAACTCTGTCGCGGCACGCCCCGGCATGTCGCTCGCAATCGAAAGACCAGCCGCATGCAGGACCGTCGGCGCGACGTCGAGGGGCGTGATGATGCCGCCCGCGCCCCGGGCCGGAGGACCCGAGGGGCGCTCGCCAGAGATCAGAGACCCGGCCGTCGCGACCGCGACGATGCCGTACGGCCGGTGCCAGGCGGTCGCCGGGCCGGCGAGGTTCGCCGGATCCTCCACGATCGCCGCGGTCGCGGGATGGAACCCGTGGTCCGAACACACGATGACGAGCGCGTCCGGGCGGCTCGCTTCCGCGAGGCGCCGGAGCACGTTGTCGGCGTCCTGATACGCGCGATCGATCGCCTGGCGTCCGCGTCGCGGATCGCGGATGAAAAGATGCGACACCGTGTCGATGGATTCGAGATACACGGCGAGCAGGTCCGGCGCGTCGGTCCGCAGCGCGTCTTCCGCGACGGCCGCGTACGTGCGCGTGGCGGCGATCACCGCGGCGAGATGCGCGAGCGGGTTGTCGTACAGACCAGGGCCGGATGCCGCCGCGCGCGCAGCGGCATACTCCTGGTCCGTCAGCGGGATGTACGCCGCGAGATCATGCCGCGTGAGCGCATCGACCTTCGTCACGCGATTGAGGACGCGCGGAAGAGCCGACAGCGGCGACACCAGATCCGACGTCGATCGGATCGTTTGTCGCGTGAGCTGCGGCGCGATGGCGTCCGACGCGATCGTGCCGCGCACCTGCTCCGCGGGCCACGTGGCCCACCAGCCGACGACCGCCACGCGCCGGCCCGCCGCAGAAAACATGTTCCAGATCGCCGGCGCGAGGCGCTGGCTCGATCCGACCGGCGCCTGCCGTCCGTCGGGCAGATCCACCATGAAATCGAGGACGCCGTGGTTCTCCGGCTCGACGCCGGTCGCGATCGTCGTCCAGATCATCGGCGAGACGAGCGGCGGCGTCGAAAGCATGATGCCGGTACGGCCGAGCTGCTCGAGCCGCGCGAACGTCGGCAGTTTGCCCGCCGTCACCAGCGGATCGATTGCCAGCCAGTCGGCGGCGTCAAGACCGAGCAGGACGATGCGGCGCGCGCCGGCGGGTTGAGGCGTGGAGGCGCGCGGCGCCAGGAGCGCGAGGCACGCGACCACCGTCAGCGCGGGAAGCAGAGAATGATGTCGGAAGAAGCGAAGAGAGTGCCGCATGACGCAGAGTGAGAATTGTACAGTCCCTGGTATCTGGTCCCTGGTCCTTCGTCCTCGGTCTGAGGGACCCGGGACTTGGGACGATGGACCCGGGACTAAGGACGAGGGACGAGGGACTGACGACCACGTTTCACGAGCAGCCAGGCGCCGCCGATGGTGAAGGCGGCGGCGGGACCGATCAGGACCGAGCGTTGCGCCTGCACGTAGAAGATCGTCGCCAGCCCGGAAGCAAGGCGGCTCCAGCTTCGCGGGTCCGGCTCGCGCTCGAGGCGGTGGGTTGCTTCCGGCCGATCCTCCGCCGCGGCGCGATCGAGGCGCACGAGCGTCAAGATCACCCACGTCGTCGTCGCGACCGCGAACGCGAGCACGACGACGGCCAGCGTGCGGCGTATCAGACGGCGCGCGTCGTTACGCATCGTCGCGATCCTCGGCCGGATCGATCCGGATCAGGGGTTCGTAGAGGCGCGTGCCGCGGCAGTCCGGGCACTTGCCCGGCTTGGTGATCTTGTCTTCGTTGAACAGGTAGCCGCAGCTCCGGCACTTGGCGGGCTCGACCGCGACGCGTCGGCCCGTCGCGCGCGCGGACCGGATCAAGTGGCGCACGTGATCCTCGACCTCGGGCCGGGTCAGGCGAAGCTCATGCGCGAGCGAGGACACCGTGCGGGGTTCGGCGAGCAGCACGCCGATGCGGTGTCGAATGGTCATCGTGCCGGGATCAGCGGCCGGCCGCCAATCCCTGCTCGATCTTCTCATGAAGCCGGTGGATGAACGCGCGACGCCTCGGCGGGCGCGTAGCGCCGCGCCAGCCGGCTGTTCGCGGCCCGCGCATCGGCGTCAGTTGACCGTGCGCGTTACGACGAAGCCGACGCCGCGCGGGACTATCACCGGATACATCGCGAACTCCACGAAATTGCCCTTGCCGTGGCGCGTCACGGTGTGGCCGACCATGTATCCGACACCCGCGCCGAAGATGACGTCGCTCAGGAAGTGCCGGTTCTCGTGGAGCCGCGACACGGCGATGTAGGACGCGATCAGGTACGACGGAATCGCGGCCTTCGGACCGAAATGCCGCTGCAGCACCGTCGCGGCGGCGAAGGTATCCGCGGCGTGGCCCGACGGAAAGCTGCTCTTGCCGCTGCCGTCGGGACGTTCGCGCCTGACGGTGTACTTCAATCCCTGGACGATCGCTTCGGTCTCCAGCAGCGCGCGCAGTTCGTCGATCCCGATGTGCGTCGCTTTCTCGTTGTGCGTCGCGCGCCCGATCAAGTATGTCGCGAAGCTGGCCGCGCCGACCGTGTACGACTGTCCGAGGTACTTGCCCGTCTTCCACAAGCCGTCGTGTCCGGCGAAGTGCTCGTTGATGTTGTCGTCCTTGGGGTGCACCGCCAGCGCGAGCAGCCCCGTGCCGCCGAGCACGGCGTACGTGCTCTTCATTGTCGGCATCGCGGCGAAGTCGTGCGCCACGCTGTAGATGTACGCGTGGAACCCCGTGCGCGTGACGGGCGCCGGGGGCTGCGCGATGGGATTCTGCTCCGCCGGCTCGGTCGAATCCGCGCGCGCCCGCTGCGGATCCTGCGATTCGACCGGCGCCTGCGCGGCCGCACGCGACGAGACACATCCAACGAGAATGACGGCGAGTGCAATTCTGAGAAAGGCATTATGCATAGGTCGCCCATCATACCGCCGTGCTATGCTCTTTTGCGCTCCCTTTTCATCGAGGCTCCATGAAAATTTCTGTCGCGGCGGTGTGTGCCGTCCTGGCAGCGCCCCCGGTGTGTGCGCAGACCAGCGAAGCGGCGCTGAAGCAATTCTTCGAAGGCAAGACGGTCACGATCAAGATGGACCTGCCCGGCACATCCGACGGCGTCGACGTATATCCGGACGCGCGCCGGCCGATGGACTTCGACCAATACTCGGCGCGCATCAAGGCGAACGGCGTCGCCATCCATTCCGGCGACGCCGTCATGGTCACGCGGGTCCGGTTGAAGGAAAAGCTGATCGAGTTTCAACTCGCCGGAGGCGGCTTCGGCACGTTCGGCGACGACACGAGCAGCAGCGTGTACGTGCCGTCCACACCGAAGTCCGAGCGCGAACGACGCCTCGAGCGGGAGCTGAAAGACGAAAAGGACTCCGCGCGCCGGCGCGAGATCCGCGACGAGATCGATCGGCTGCGGCGCACGCGCGAGCGCGAGGACGACCGCAATCGCGCCGTCGCAACGGTGGCCGAGGAGCAGAAGCGCGAGCGCATCGCGCAGCAGCGCCTGCGCAGCGGCTCGCGCTTCAACATCCGGTACCAGAACGCCGTGCCGCCGGGCCTCGGCGCCGACGGCGTGATGCGCGCGCTCGAAGACTACGTCGATTTCGGTGGACCTCGCGACGCGGCCGCCTCCGATCGTCCGCCGTCTGCCGTCGAGCTGCGACAGATGCCGGTCAACGCGGGCGCGCTCCACAAAGGGATGAGCCGCCAGGAGGTCGAAGAGACGCTCGGGCGTCCCGAGCGGGAATCGCAGCGAACGGAAGGCACGCTGAACGTCATTACTGCCGTGTTCAGCCGCGGCGACCAGCGCATCGAGGCGGAATTCGTCGAAGGGGTCCTGATCCGCTACGCGATTTCGTCGCGCTGACCGGCGTCTCCGCTCCCCGCCGTCTGGCGTATAGTGATCTGCCATGACGACGATGAGGGTGCTCGTTGCGGAGACGCTGGGAACGTTTTATCTGTGCTTCGCGGGCATCGCGGCCATCTTGTGCACGACAGGATCGGTCGGCGGCGCCGGCGGGCTCGTCGCGATTGCGCTCGCGCACGGGCTGGCGCTCTCGATCGCCGTGCACAACTTCGGCGGCATCTCCGGCGCGCACGTGAACCCGGCCGTCACGGCCGGCATGCTCGTCACGGGCCGCATCGCGCCCGCGCTCGGGTTTCTCTACATCGTCGCGCAACTGCTTGGCGCGAGCCTTGCCGCGCTGATCTGCCGCGAGGTGTTCCCCGCCGAGGCGATCCGCTCGGCGACGCTCGGTATTCCGCTGCCTGCGCCGTGGGTCGGCGCGGGCACGCTCCTCGTCGTCGAGTTCGTCACCACCTTCCTGCTCGTGACGTCGGTGTTCGGCACGGCGGTGGACGAACGCGGGAAGACGGTCAAGATCGGCGGATTCGGGATCGGCCTCACCGTCGCGATGGACATCCTCGCGACCGGCCCGATCACCGGCGCCTCGATGAATCCCGCGCGGTCGTTCGGCCCCGCGCTCGTTGCGGGCGTCTGGACGTGGCACTGGGCGTACTGGGTGGCGCCGATTCTCGGCGGCTGCACCGCCGCCCTGCTCTATCACCACTTCCTGCTCAAAGAACCGCCGTCGCCGCCGGTTCAGGAGGAGTGGCTCGACGCCGGCGGCCGCCCGCGGCGCCGCGCGTAATCTGTTCCTGTGTGAATTCGTGGCTTCCGCCTGACCGGCGGAAGATCCGCTGTCTGTCTATTGGCGGGCGACGCTTATCGCCGTCACGAACGGGATGGCGCGCCCTTTCCGCGTCGCGGGCGTGAACTTCCACTGGCGCACCGACTCGAGCGCCGTGGCATCACGCGATGG
>QHWR01000165.1 GCA_003223835.1 Acidobacteriota bacterium
ACAAGAGCGCCTTCTCGCGCGCGCTGCTGGCGGCCTGGATCAAGACGATCCGCTCGACCGGACTTCCCTGATCGATCCGGCGCCGTCCACGTCCCGTTCCTCATCGGCGATGCTTGAGCGCCGCCGTATTCTCGAACGTGCGCATGTTGACAGCGCGCACGCGCGGCTCGATAATCCGCTCCTCCTCACAACAGTTGCTCGATAACCGCACCGCGGGCTCCCTCCGCGATGCTTGCCGGGAACAATCCACGTGGACGGGGAGGTGCATCGTGAAGCGCGTCTTCGTTTCGACCGTTCTCGTTTTGGTGTTCATCGCCGCGGTCGCGCCGCTTCGCGCTCTGATCGGCGGCACGCCGGCGATCGTCTTCTCGAGAACCGCCAACGTCCTGCTCACGAGCACCATCAGCGACGTCGCCGCGAACAGAGGGATCGTACAGGCGTCCGACAACGATCGCTTCTTCCTGGAGACGACGCTCGCGTTTTCGGACTCGCACGGCCTGAGCGTCGCGACGGTGGGCCCGGCGCTGAACACGCTCAACGCGGAGTCGCAGACCGGGCTGCGCGGCGGCAGCACCGTCAAGCTGCAGCCGATTGCCGGCGTCATCGATCAGACCGTGGCCGCCCCCGCGATCGAAGCGGTCCTCGACCGGGGCGAGAGCATCGCGTACCGCGCGGCGATCGTGCTCGTCCTGATAGACGGTTCGGGTAAACGCCATGCCCTCGATTCGATCGCGTTGACGGGAACCATCGCGCCGGTCGCGACGCCTCCGCCGGTGGCGTCGCGCATCGTGCTCTCCGGATTGCCGGCGACCGTCGACCCCGCCGTCGCGACGACGCTGACCGTCACGGCATTCGATGCCTCCGGCAACGTCGTCGCCGGATACCGGGGCACCGTCAGCGTCACATCGAGCGACGCGGCGGCGCTGTTCAATCCGGCCACCTATACGTTCACCGCCGCGGACGCCGGGTCGCATGCGTTCACGGGCACGCTCAACACCGCGGGTCCGCAGACGGTTACCGTCAGCGACGCCGCGAACGCGCTGGACTCCGTCAGCCGCACAATCATCGGGGGACTTCGCTTCGCGAAGAACGTGGGAGGCGTCGGCGCCAGCGTGGATGCCGCCGGCGTCGCGGGCTTCGACGACGGCAGCTTCGTCATCGACGGCACGTTCACACAGACGATCCAGGTCGCGCTCGGCGAAAGCGAACAGACATCGCTCGTCGCCGCCGGCGACGCCGACTTCCTCATCGCCCGTTACGACCAGAATGCAATCCTCCAGTGGGCGAAGTCCGTCGGGGGGCCTGGTGAACGCGTGGCGGGAACCGGGCTGGCGCGAAGCATCGGCGGCAGCGCCATCGCCGCCGGCACGTTCACCGGCGTGGTGACGTTCGGGGGCGCGGACGTCACGTTCCCGTTGACGGCAGTCGGCGCGCCCGAACTCTTCATCGCGCGATATGGCCCGGACGGAACCGTCGCATGGGCGAGACAGACGACCGGAAGCGCCGGCAGCGCCGTCACGACGACCGGCGTCGCCGGTTTCGCGGACGGCGCGTCGATCGTGACCGGCGGTTTCACCGGCGAAGTCACGTGGGGCTCGGGCGACGTCAATCAGACGAGGGTCGGCACAGCGGGCACCGCGCTGTTCGCCGCAAAGTACAACGGCGACGGCACGCTCGCGTGGGTCACAACGAGCGACCCCGGCAGCGACGGTGCGGCGCCGGGGCTCGCCGCCGCGGCGACGCCGGCCGGCGACGCGATTGTCACCGGCACTTTCACCGCGCCGATCGCATTCGGCGCGACAACGCTGACGCCTGCCGGGACGACCGACGCATTCGTCGTCGAGTACGGAAGCGACGGCGCGGTCCGGTGGGCGCGGCAGGCGAGCGCGACGGGACCGATCGTGCGCGCCGCCGGCGTGGCGGCGTTCGACGACGGAAGCGTCGCCGTCACGGGACTCTTCCTCGGGACCGCCACGTTCGATGCGGCGCCGGGCGGCACCCTGGTCGCGCCGGGAACGGCGGACGTCTTCGTCGTTCGCTACTCGGCCGACGGGACGTTCGTCTGGGCGCGACAGGCGCAGGCGACCACGGTCGGCGTCGGATCGGGCATCGCGACGTACGCGGATGGCACGCTCGCGGTCGTGGGAAGCTTCGGCAATATCGCGACGTTCGGTGCGGGCGCTGGCGACGCGGTCACGCTGAACACCGCGGGCGCTGCCGACGTCTTCGTGGCCTACTACAACGGCGACGGCTCCGTGACGTCCGCGCACGCCGCGGGCGGCGCCGGATCCGATCTCGGCGTCGCCGTCGCGACACTGCGGGAGCGCGGCTCGATCGTGATCGGCACGATCCCGCCCGCGTCCGCGACATTCGCGAGCGACGTGCCCAGCCAGACGATTACGCTGTTGACCGCCGGCTCGAAAGATCTGTTCTTCGCGAAGTACTATCGGTGACGCATCGGAGAGATCGTCGGGCCGCAACCGTGCACGTGCGCGGAGTCGCCCACACGAACGATGAACCGCTCACTCGGATACGTTTGCGTGGCCGCGGCCGTGTGGACGCTTGCGGCCGGCGGCGGCAGCGCGGCGTCCGCACCCTTCGAGGCACCGCCTGACGGACGCGTCGCGATCCTCGTCTATCACCGCTTCGAATCGGCGGTCACCGACTCGATGGCCGTGAGGACGGCGAAGTTCGCCGCGCAGCTGCGCTATCTCGCGGATCATCGCTACCACGTCGTCCCGCTCCGCACCGTCGTCTCGGCGCTGCTCCATAAGGATCCGTTGCCGGCCGGCGCGGTCGTGATCACGGCGGACGACGGTCACCGGTCGGTTTATACCGACATGCTGCCGCTGGTGCGGCAGTACAAGATTCCGATCACGTTGTTCATCTATCCGTCCGCGATCTCGAACGCCTCGTACGCGATGACGTGGGCGCAGCTCGACGAGCTGCGCCGCACGGGTCTGTTCGACATCCAGTCGCACACGTACTGGCATCCGAACTTCAAGGTCGAAAGACGCCGGCTGGCGCCGGCGGCGTTCGACGGGTTCGTCACGATGCAGCTCGTGAAACCGAAGACCGTGCTGAAAGCGAAGCTCGGCGTGGACGCCGACATGCTGGCGTGGCCGTTCGGAATTCACGACGACGATCTAGTCGCGCGCGCCCGCGCGGCGGGGTACGTGGCAGCGTTCACGCTGGGCGCCCGCCTCGTGAGCCCCGGCGATCCGCCGCTCGCGCTGCCGCGCTTCCTGATCACCGACGGCGTGTCGGACAAACGCTTCGAAGCGATTCTCCCTCGTTGATCACGAGCAGGGCTGAAGCCCTGCGCTACGAACGTAATCGCCGACCGTCGTAGCGAACGCGGTTGCCGATCGTCGTAGCGCAGCCCTTTTTAGGGCTGCTCGTGATCACGAGCAGGGCTGAAGCCCTGCGCTACGAACGTGACCGCCGATCGTCGTCGCGCAGCCTTCCCTCCGCGTCCAGCTTGCAATCGCGCGCGACGTGTGTCCATAGTGACGGAGTTTCAACGTCGTCGAAGGAGGTCGTTCATGGCGAAAGCACAGAGTCCCGTTCCCAAGGGTTATCACACGGTCACGCCGCACCTCGTCCTGGATCACGCGGCCGCAGCCATCGACTGGTACAAGCGCGCGCTTGGCATCGAGGAGCTCTCGCGCGCCACCGGCCCGGACGGCAAGGTCATGCACGCCGAGCTGCGCATCGGCGATTCGCGGATCATGGTCAACGACCCGATGATGGGCAGCAAAGGCCCGAAGGCGTTCGGCGGCTCGCCGGCCTCGCTGTGGATTTACGTGGAGGACTGCGACGGCCTGTTCAACCGCGCCGTCGGCGCCGGCGGCGAGGTGAAAATGGCCATGGCCGATCAGTTCTGGGGCGACCGCTGCGGCACGTTCCAGGATCCGCATGGATACAGTTGGACGATCGCCACGCACAAGGAGGAATTGACGCGCGAGGAGATCGAAGCGCGGCAGAAGGAGTTCCTCAAACAGTTCGCGCAGCAGCCGGCCCATTGAGGAGAGGCCGGCATGACGGGGCCGCCGCGGATCTCGCGCCGGCGCTTCCTCGAGGCGTCGAGCGGCGCCGCGGCGGCGATGTTCACGCCGCTGGCCCGGCTGACGGATATACAGCCGCCGCTCGCCGGCGGCCGGTTCGTCCGCACGTTACGGCTTGGCGATCCCGCGCGCGCCGACAACCCTCCGCTGAACCAACTGCTCGGCGCGGGGCTCGACGCGCGTCTCTTCACGGACCTGTCGGGGCTCGCGCCCGGCGCGATGGTGACGCCGAACGATCGCTTCTACATCAGGACCGCCTGTCCTCCCCAGGCCGACGCGACTCGTGGCTGGACGATCGCGCTCGGCGGCGACGCGCGACAGCCGCACACGGTCCGCCTCGACCTGCTCGATCCGCTCGTGGCGCCGATGGGAACCCACCTGCTCGAATGCGCGGGGAACTCGAATCCGAACAACTATGGCCTGCTGAGCGTCGCGCGGTGGGATGGCATTCCCGTCGGGGCCGTGTTCGATCGCATGCGGCCCTCGTCAGCCGCCTCGCGCGTGCTCGTTTCAGGCGTTGACGACGACCGGCCCTCGCGGACGTCGGCGCCAGGCGCGAGCTGGATCTTTTCGCGCGACGATCTCGAGCGGGCGCACGCGTTTCTCGCGACGCGCATGAACGGCGTGCCACTGCCGCGACATCACGGCGCGCCCGTCCGCCTCATCGTCCCCGGCTGGTACGGGTGCGCCTGCATCAAGTGGGTCGACCGCATCGACCTCGTCGCGGACGATGCGGACGCGACGCCGCAGATGCGGGAGTTCGCCGCGCGCACGCATCAACCCGCGGACGCAACGCGCGCGCGCGATTTCGTTCCCGCCGTGATCGACGTCGCCGCGACGCCGATTCGCGTCGAGCAATGGGCCGTCAACGGCCGGCCCGTCTATCGCATCGTCGGCATCCTCTGGGGCGGCCCGACGCCGACGAACGCGCTGCAGATTCGATTTGGATCCGGCGAGCCCTGGGTGAACGTCAGCGACTGTCCGCGGCCGGAGACGGCGGCGACGTGGACGTTGTGGTCGCATCAATGGCGGCCGAGCGAGCCGGGCCGCTACGAAATCGTGCTGCGTGTAAACGATCCGGCAATCCGGACGCGCCGGCTGGATCTCTTCTTCTACGTGAGGCTGATCGATATTACAGACACTTGACGCCGTGAGGCTGCAGGCAGCCCTTCCATTTCAGAGCGGCTCGTGATCACGAGCAGGTCTAAAGACCCGCGCTACGGTGGTCCCACACGCCGAACAATCGCGCGCGCGTCCGCCAGTTCGGAGCGATCCGCGTCCGCCGACCGCCAGATCGCCAGCAGCTCGCGCGCCGCCCGGGCGGCCTCGACTCGAAGCCCCGCGGCTTTTGCCGCGCGCATGAGGCCGATGAGCGACGCCGCCCGCCGCGGCGTTCGCGCCAGCGATTCCTGAAACATCGTGACGGCCGCGCGTGGACGCCCCGCTTCCAGCAGCGCTTCCCCGTAAAGCTCCGCGGCGGGCTTGACCGGATACGGGCGCGCGTTCGGCCGCGGCCGCCCGGCTTCGTGGACCTTCGCCTGTTCGAGGGCCGCCAGCGCGCCGCTCCGGTTGCCCTTTGCCATCTCGATCAATCCCGCGAGCTCCAACCGCATGATCCCGGCAAGCTCACGATTGTCGGCATCCGGCGCGAGATCGACGGCCTTGCCCATGTGCTCGAGCGCCGCTTCCGCGCGCGCGATATCGCGAAGCTTCACGCTCGCGATCCCGAGCGCCAGCAGCTCGTCGACGTTATCGAACGTCGGCCGCCCGGCCATCTCCGACCAGCTTCCGCTCTCGACGACGAGCCGCGCGCGCATGGAGGCGAGCTCGCTTTTCAGCGCGACCGGCGCGAAGCCGCGGCCGATCTCGCTCTCGACGTGCGCGTGCGCCTCGGGCCCGGCGGTCGCCTCCAGCGCCCGGCGGACGGGGTCGAGCAGCTCGCGCGCCTTCGCAAACTTCCCTTGCTGCAGGTATTCGTACTGCAGCCAGGACAGGCTATGGAAATCCTGCTGCGCGGGTGACGCGCCATGGCGCCTGACCCAGTCCACCGACGCGGCAAACGCCGATTCGTCCGAGGCGGCCGCTTCGTCCCACAGGCCCAGCGGCAGGAAGACGTGCGACGGCATGTGGCGCGCGTGGCTCGACGCCGGCGCGATCCGCGCGTAGA
This sequence comes from Acidobacteriota bacterium, assembly GCA_003223835.1. Lineage (GTDB taxonomy): Bacteria > Acidobacteriota > Vicinamibacteria > Vicinamibacterales > 2-12-FULL-66-21 > Gp6-AA38. Next base: position 6,235 of record QHWR01000165.1, read on the forward strand.
TCCTCGCGGCCGTGAGCCCCATCGCGGCGTGCCGGCCGTCGTCGTAGGCGTGGAGCGCGTAATGCGCGGCGCCCGGATGCCGTGGGTTTCTTTTGAGGATCGCCGAGGCGATCGCGCCCGCTCGAAGCGAGACCGCCGGGTCGGGCCGTGCCGGCGGAATCGTCGCGAGCAGGGCCAGCGCGTAGAACGCCGCCGCTTCGTCGTCGGCGGGATAGGCGCGCGACAACTCGCCCATCCGGACCGCATAGGCGCGGTCGCGGGCCGGCTTGTCGCCCGCGCCGAACAGACGCTCGATCGCGTCGACGTATCCGTCCTCCCGCGCGGTCACGCGCCTGGCCGCGCGCGCCGCCCGCAGGCGGGTCAGCGCATCGCGTCCTTTGTCGAGGGTCTCGTGGAACCAGAGCGGCTGGTTGTCGCACATCGCCTCGCCCCAGTACGCCATGGCAAAGCTCGGGTCGATCCGTTCGGCCTCGCGAAACGCCTGGATCGCATCGTCGTACTCGAAGCTATGGAGAAGGAGCACACCATGGATGAACGGCGGCTGCGCCGAGGGCGATCCGGAGGTGGGAAACGCGATGCGCCCGAGCGCGGGCGCATCGCGCCATCGAGCAGAAGGCACGAACGGCGGAACGAGGAGGACTCCGCAAATGCCGAATGCCAAATGCCGCATGCGGAACGCGCGTCGTCTTTGGCATTTTGCATTCAGCATTTGGCATGGCCGGTTGGCTCGTTCAGCAACCGGCTAGAACGTGAAGCGGAGCATGATCTGTGTGATCCGCATGAACCCGGCCTGAACGGTGGTCTGGCCGAAGTTCGAGTTGCCCACCGTGTTCGCGCCCTGCAGCGCGCGCACGTTGACCCGATTGAGCAGATTCAGCTCTTCGATCTTCAGCTGCGCCACCCTCGTCCCGGCGAAGCGGAAGTTCTTGATGAACACCGCATCGACGTTGGCCTGGACCGGGGACCGCACTGACGTGATCGTCCGCGGCGCATTGCCGAAGGTGAACGCCAGTGGCACGCTGAACGCCGCCGGATCCACCCAGGTGTGCAAAGGCGTCTGATCGGCCGATGTCAGACGGTTCTCGTAACTCCCCGACGTCGCGATGTTCGCGCCCGTGAGGTTCGGGCGCTGAGTGCCGGCGAAGGTGCCGGTGTTGTCGCTGGCCACGGGACGGAGCGGGAATCCGCTCTGAAAGTTCATCGCCGCCGACAGGATCCACCCGCCGAGGATCCAATCGGCCGGCCCGCTCGTCGCCCACCTGCGCCCGCTGCCGAACGGCAGTTCGGCGACCGGCGCGACAATCAGGCGATGCGGCACGTCGAGCGCGCCGTACGTGAAGTCCGCGTTCGGGTTGTAGCAGGCCGCGAAGTTGGTCGTCGTGCACCGCGGCATGCTGGAAATGTAGTTGTAGTTGTTCAACGGGCCGTTGCCGCCGGCAGCGTAGAAGTTCGTTTCCCCGACCTGATTGTCCTTCAGCACGCTGTAGGTGTAGCTGACGCGCCCGCCGATGCCGTGGGTGATCCGCCTCGTCCACTCCAACACGCCGGCGTTGTACACGTTTCGCCCTTCGGTGACGCGTCGGGCGAGGACGTTGCCGAACTGCGGGTACGGCCGGAGCAACTGCGCGCGCGTGACCGTCGCCTGCGTCGCGAACGGGCCTGCCGCCGCATTGCCGAAGAACGGGTTGGGCAGCCGGTCGCTCAGCGCGCTGCCGAGCACCATGTACTTCGGATCGAGCTGGTTGATGTTGACCGCCTGGTCGACGGTGCCGCCGACGCCCAAATGGGTGCCGCGCGCGCCGATGTAGCTGATCGTCACCGCCATGCCGCCCGGCAGCTCCCGTTGGAGGTCGACCGAGTACTGCTGGACGCGCGGAGCGGTGCCGTGCTGATCGATGTAACTGATGTTCGTCCCGAGCCCGGTCAGCGTGCCGAGCGAGTTGCCGAGCGGCTGGACGAGGCCGTTCGGGAACGGGTTCGACAACGTGACCGTGGGCACGGGGGCGGTCTGCGGCACCAGGGTGTTCTGCGCGTAGCCGACCTGCCCGTAGTTGTTGGCCGAGGAGTCGGGAATCGGATAGTTCCACGGCGCCCAGTAGATGCCGTAGCCGCCGCGTATGACCGTATCCTGGTTCAGCGAGTACACGGCGCCGACGCGCGGCGACCACTTCACCCTCGGCGGGTTCCCCTGCGTCGTTCGATTCCCACTGACACCTGCGTACATGAGACCGCCGGTCACCGTCCGTGCCGGCGTGTTCGCCGACGGATCGGCGGGAATCGTCACGACGTTGGTGATCCCGCTGAGCGTCGCGGCTGGATCGAAGCCCACCGTGAAGTTGTTATGGACCTCGTGCAGGCCGTCTTCGTGCTCGATGCGCAGGCCATAGTTGACGGTGAACTTCGAGCTGACGCGCCAGTCGTCCTGCACGTAGCCGCCGTAATAGTACGTATAGATCTTCAGTGGCGTGGACAGCGTGATGTCGCTCTGCCGGTTCGACAGCGCCGACGGATAGCCGAGCAGAAACGACGCGAAGGCGTTGCCGTCGGTCGTGCTGGTGTTGCCGCCGTTCGACGAACTGATGTCCTTGTCGAAGTCGAAGAAGCCGGCGGCATCGCCCGGGTTGTTGTTGTCGGCGCCGATCTTCCGGAAATCGGCGCCCGTTTTGAACGTGTGCCTCCCGAACGATTTCGAGTACGTGCCATTCGCGCTCGTCGACTTCCAGTTCAGCGTGTAGAACTGGTAGGTGGTTCCGAGCGTTCCCGCCGAGAACAGATCGTACCCGCGGACGCGAATCACCGGGAACCGGTTCAGGGTGATCTGGCTCAGATAGTTCTGCGAAAACCCGAGTGTCGACGGATCAAAGTCCGCGATCGTCTGGTCGTCGGGGAACCGCGTCATGCCGAAGCGGAGCGACATGACCGAGCTGTTGCTCAACACCCAGGTATTGTTGAGCGCGAGAATCTGGGGCCGCCTCTTGAGCAGGTAGTCGTTCGGATCGGCAACGTGCAGCGGATCATCCTGCGTCGCGTTGCCGAAGTAGTTCGCGCACGGCTCGTTGGTCCGGTTGTACAAGTAGAAACCGGTGAGCGATACCTTGTCGGTGAACTTGTGCTCGACCTTGAACGTGTATTCCTGCTCGAACTTGTTGTTGACGAGCGACACCCGGTTGTAATTCGGACCGCCGTTGTCGACATTCGTGTCGGGCATCGGCAGATACTTGAGCATCGCCACCGCCACCGGGTTGAGCCGGTTCGACGGGATGACGTTGCCGACGAACGGCGTGCGCGTCAGCGGATCGTAGATGGTCACGGGCGCGCCGGACGAATTGGTCAGCGCCGAGAAGTCGCCGCTCCGCTCGGCCTGCGTCGGCATCAGGACGCTCGCGTTCCGCGTCTGAACGTCGTGGTAGTCCTCAGTCGCGAAGAAGAAGAACGTGCGGTTCCTGACGATCGGGCCGCCGAGGCTGCCGCCGCCGAGGTAGTAGGGATTGTGGGGCTTGGCGTTCCGCGACGCGGTCAGCGTGTCGCCCTTGGCGAGGGCGACGTCCTTGGCAATCTCGTTGAAGTAGTTGTTCTTTTCCGCCCAAATGGGCCGCGTCTGAAAGAAGCCGGTGCCGTGCATCTCGTTGCTGCCCGACTTTCCGGTCACGTTGAACGTGCCGCCGCCGGTCCGCGCCATCTCGGCGTCGTAGGTATGGACCTGGATCTTCACGTCTTCGATCGACTCGATCGTCGGGTTCGCGCTCGCGCGGTTGCGCATGTCGGTGATCGGCACGCCGTCGAGCGTGTAGTTGTTGCCGCGGCGCGTCCCGCCGCCGAGCGACAGCAGCGAGGCGTTGGTCTGATCCTGCTGGCGGTTGAACTGCGTATCGCCGGTGGGAATGACCGTCGGCACCGTGACGCCGATCATGAAGGCGTTGCGCCCCGGCGCCGGCAGCGTCTGCAACGCGGCCGAATCGAGCACCGTGCCCTGCGACGCGTTCGCGGTTTCGATGATCGGCGACTGCCCGGTCACCGTCACGTTCTCCTCGAGCCGACCGACTTCCATGACGAGGTCGATGACGAGGAACTGCTGCGTCCCGACCCGCAGATCCTTCTGTTCAATCGTCTTGAAGCCCTGGAGAGTAGCCTTGAGCGAATAGGTCCCCGGCTCGACGGCCGCAAAGACGTACTCGCCGCTTTCGTTGGTGACCGTCGATCGTTTGAGGTTGGTCGCCTGGTTGGTCAGCGTCACCTCGACGCCGGGCACGACGCCGCCCGGGTCCCGCGCCGCGCCGCGGACCCCGCCGTGGAACGTTTGCCCGATCGCCGGCCGTGGCGCCGCGATCAGCCCCAGCAGCATCGCCGCCAGCAGACTCGTCAGCCGAAGTCTCATAGGCCGCCTCCCCCAAATTGTTGGATCGACGCAAAAGTGCGGCGGCCGCAGGAATGAAGGCGCGATTCTAAGGCGAATCGGCGACGTTGACAAGACGTGCCGGGGTTTCTACTGTACGCCGTATCTTACCGGCCGCGAGGGGAGGAGATCGTCATGAAGAGATTCTGTCGATGCCTTGCGTTGTTGGGCCCTATCCTGCTGGTGCCGTGCTGGGCCGTGCGACCCGCGACGGCGCAGGTCCTGTACGGTTCGCTCGTCGGCAACGTCACCGATGCCACGGGCTCGGCGGTGCCGGGCGCGACGGTCACGGTGACGGACCGGGAAACCGGAGCGTCCCACGACGCCGTCACCGATTCGACCGGCGCGTATCGGTTCACGACCGTGCAGCCGGGCGCGTATACGGTGACGGTCAAACTCGAGGGCTTCCGGTCGTTCACGCGCGACCACGTGCCGGTTACGCTCAACAGCGTGACGCGCGTCGACGCCGCCCTGCAGGTGGGTCAGCTCAGCGAGACCGTCTCGGTGAGCGCCGAAGCGCCCATCCTCCAGACGGACCGCGCGGAAGTGCGGGCCGAGCTGAAGTCGCGCGAGCTCGTGAACCTGCCCGTGTCGCTGAACCGGAACTATCAGTACTTGTTGCGCGTCCTGCCCGGCTTCACGCCTCCGGCCGAAGCGCACTCGGTCCCCTCGAATCCGGCGCTCGCGCTCGTGTTCAACGTCAACGGGGCGAGCCGCAGCTCGCACGTCGCGGCGTACGTCCCCGCGCTCGAATCGCTCGAGACCGTGAACGTGGTGACGAACAGCTTCGACGCGGAGCAGGGGCTGGCCGGCGGATCCGCGATCAACGTGCAGATCAAGAGCGGCACGAACACGATCCGCGGCTCGGCGTTCGAGTACCACACCAACGAGAAGCTGCGCACGCAGAATTATTTTGCCCCGCCCGGCACGCCGAAGGGCGCGTGGCGATACAACCAGTACGGCGGCACGGTCGGCGGCCCCGTCGTGCGCAACCGGCTCTTCTACTTCGTGAGCTACGAGGGGACGCGCGATCGACAGATGTTGAACCGGACGGTCTCGGTGCCGACCGAGGCGGTCCGGCGCGGCGATCTGAGCGCCTCGTCGACGCCGATTTACGATCCGCTGACGGGCACGTCGAGCGGCGCCGGCCGGACGCCGTTCGAGAACAACATCATCCCAACGGATCGCATCGATCCGATCGCCGCGCGGCTCATCGCGCAGATCCCGCTGCCGAACCTGCGCAATACGGACGGCTCGATCCCGGAGACCAACAACTACTTCGCGCAGGCGCCGTTCGTCCTGGACCGCACGACCGTCGACAGCAAGATGAACTGGAACGCAACGAACCGGCTGAACGTGTTCGGGCGCTTCAGCATCCTCGATTTCTTCACCGAAAACGGCACCGTGTTCGGCCAGCAGCTGCAGGGACAGGCGATGGGCAGCAGCAACCCGGGCCGCGGTGACGGGAACACCTACAACGTGTCGGCGGGCGCCACCTATACGCTGTCGTCCACGCTCGCCATCGACGCGCATCTGGGCTGGGTCCGCATGAACACCGGCGTCGCGCAGTCCGACATCTCCGAGCGGAAGGGGCTCGACTGGCTCCACCTGCCGGGCACGAACGGGACCCGCGCGTACGAAGGGGGGACGCCGTTCTTCGATCTCGACACGTACGCGGATCTCGGCACGGTGGACACGTTCATGCCGTACTACCGCAGCGACGACCAGTACCAGACGGTCATGAACGTCAACTGGGTCAAGGGACGCCACAACATCCGCGGCGGGACCGACATCTATTATCAGGCGCTCAATCACACGCAGCCGGAGATCAGCGGCGGCGACAGCTTCGGCGCGCGCGGCGGCTTCCGGTTCCGCTCGGGACCGACGCAGATCCAGGGCGGGCCGGGCGGCAATCAGTACAACGCGTTCGCCGCCTTCCTGCTCGGCGTCCCCGATCAGATCGGCCGGCTGAAACTGGCCGAGCCGTACACGACGCGGAACTGGCAGTACAGCCTGTACGTCCGCGACCAGTGGCAGCCGCTGTCGAAGCTGACGATCTCCTACGGCACGCGGTGGGAATACTTCCCCGTCCCCACGCGCGCGAACCGAGGCATCGAGCGCTACGACGTCAACACGAACACGATGATGGTCGGCGGCGTGGGCGTCGTGCCGAAGGACGTCGGCGTGAAGGTGAGCAAGACGCTCTTCGCGCCGCGGCTGGGGGTGATCTACCGCGCGACCGAAGGGCTCGTCTTGCGCGCGGGCTTCGGGATCACGAACGATCCATACTCCCTCGCGCGGCCGCTGCGCACCAATCATCCGGCGGTGCTGAACCTGTTGCTGAATGCGGCGAACTCGCTGTCGTTCGTCTCGCGGCTGGCCGACGGGATTCCCGAGATTCCCGATGCGGATCTCGGCAACGGGATCATCCCGGTCCCGAGCCCGATTACGGTGTTCACGCTGCCCGACACGTTCGTCCGCGGGAAGATCCGGTCGTGGAATGCCGCGGTTCAGAAAGAGCTGCCGTGGGGACTCGTGGGCGAGGCCGCCTACGTCGGGACCCGGCAGATCGATCAGCTCGGATTCCGCGAGCTGAACTGGTCGCCGATTGGCGGCGGAGAAGCCGGACGGCAGTTGAACCAGAAGTTCGGCCGGACCGGGCAGACGCGGTTGATCGCGCCCGTCGGCAACAGCCGGTACGACGCGCTCCAGAGCCGGCTCGAACGCCGCTTCGCGAACGGGGTTCAGGTCGCGGTGAACTACACCTTGTCGAAGTCGACCGGCATCGCCGGCAACCCGAACAGCGACGGCGCCCTGCGGATCAACATCCCCGAGTTCTACGATCTGAACAAGTCGCTGAGCGACTTCGATCGCACGCACAACCTGCACATCACCAACATCACGCTGCTGCCGTTCGGCCACGATCGCCGCTGGCTTCGCGACGGCGTGCTGGCGGAGATCGTGGGCGGCTGGCAGGTCAACAACATCCTCAGCTTCTACAGCGGCACGCCGTTCAGCGTGACGGCATCCGGCACGTCGCTCAACACGCGGGAAAGCGACCAGCGCGCGGACCAGGTGAAATCGAACGTGGAGATCCTCGGCGGCATCGGCCGCACCAATCCCTACTTCGATCCGCTGGCGTTCCGCGCGGTCACCGAGCCGCGCTTCGGGACGGCGCCGTTCAACGTGCTGCACGGTCCGGGCGTCGCATCGTGGGATCTCGGCGTCTTCCGGCAGTTCCAGTTACCGCGGGAGGCGAACCTCCAGTTGCGGGTGGAGGCCTTCAACGTGACGAACCGGCCGCGGTTCAGCAATCCCGGCGGCAACGTGTCGAACCTGCGGCTCAACGCCGACGGCACGGTGCGCGACCTGAACGGATTCGCCGTCATCACCGGAACGAATGACGGCAGCGAGCGTCAGGTGCGCGTCGGCCTTCGGTTGGGTTGGTAGTGAATCGCGAGTCCCTGATCCCGGATCGCGCATCCGGGATCGGGGCGCTTGCGGTCGTGTGCGTGCTGGGCGCGGGCACCGTTTCCGGCAGCGCGCCGCAGGATCCCGGCGCCCGCGCGAAGGAGGCGTACGCGCGCGCGCAGACGTTCGAAACGGAAGGCAATCACCCGGCGGCGCTGGCGCTCCTGTGGGAAGCCGCCGGGCTCGCGCCTGCCGACCCTGACATTCAGGACCGGCTCGGCGAGGCGCTCGAACGCATCGGCGCGCTCGACGCCGCGATCGAAGCCTACCGCGCGGCCCTCGCCGGGCGCCCCGACGTCCCGAAGGCGTCGAACCATTTGATCCTGGCGCTGGTGAAGGCGGGAAAGGGACCCGAGGCGGTGGCGCGCGCGCAGACGCTCGTCGCCGCCGCGCCAACCGATCCCGAACGCGTGTTCACGCTGGGGCTTGCGCAATCGGAACAGGATTTCACCGCGGCGATCGACACGTTCCGCCGCGTGCTCCAGCTCGCGCCGCGCCATGCGCTCGCGCGCTACAACCTCGCGCTCGTCCTCAAGCGCGCCGACCGGCAGGCCGAGGCGATCGACGAGCTTCAGCGTGCGATCGCGATCGAGCCGCGCGCGGAGGCGCAGTACACGCTCGGCGTCATTTACTGGCAGCAGGGAGATCTCGATCGCGCGGTGACCGCGCTCGGGGCCGCCATTGCGGCCGAACCGCAGTACGCCGACGCCCACGTGACGCTCGGCGCGGTGTTGAAGGGCAAGCGCGACTGGGACGGCGCCGTGGCGTCGCTGCGGAAAGCGACGGCCCTTCGCCCCGACCTGCCGGCGGCGCGATACACGCTGGCGCAGGTGCTCGAGCTGAAGGGAGACGCCCGCGGCGCGCGGGCGGAGCGCGCGGAGGCGGATCGCCTGCGCGAGCGCGGCGAACGGGAGCAGGAAGCCGGCGTCTGGACGGCCGTCGGGACGCAGAAGCTGGACGCCGGCGACGCCGCCGGCGCCGTCGATTGCTTCCGCCGCGCGACCGCCATCGTCGAAACCTATGCTCCCGCCCACTATCAGATGGGGCGCGCGCTCCTGCGGCTCGGCCGGCGGGACGCCTCCGACGCCGCCTTCAGCCGGGCGCGGCAGCTCAACCCCAGCCTCGTGCCGCCGGGCGGGTGAATTGGTGAATTGGTGAGTTCGTGAATTGGTGAATTGAGGCTGGCCTCGATCGAACCCCTCAGGATTCTCCAATTCGTTGAATCACCAATTCACCAACTCCTCAATTCACCAATTCACCAATTCACCAATTCGTTGTATAACGGGCCGTCGCAGCGAGGCGTGACGACCGCCCGCCCTACTCGGTCCCGCCTTTCCGGTCCGCCACGCTGCCGCGAACGCCCGGTTCGCGATCTGTAAGCGCTCTGGAGGAGGCTCAGGATGAGAACACGATGCTGGACTGGCGTCGTCTGCGCCGTGCTGCTGCTGGCGGGATCCCGTGCGGCGGCCGCGCAGGAATTCCGCGCCACGGTGAAAGGGCAAGTGGTCGACAGCAGCCAGGCCGCGCTGCCCGGCGCGACCGTCTCGATCAAAAACCAGGAAACCAACGAAGTCGCTTCCGCGACGACAAACCAGGAAGGGAACTACACGATTCCGTTCCTGCGTCCCGGGATCTACACGCTCACGGTCGAGATGAACGGCTTCCAGACGTACACCCGCAAAGACATGCGGCTGGAGGTCAGCCAGACGGCGATGATCAACGCGCAGCTCGCGGTCGCGGGCGTCGCCGAAGCGGTCACCGTCTCGGCGGAGTCGCCGATCCTCGAGACGAGCAACGCGAACCGGGGCTCCGTCATCGACAGCCACCGCATCGCGGAGCTGCCGCTGCAGTCGCGCAGCCCGATGGCGCTCGCCGTCCTGGTTGCGGGCGTGACCTACAACGCGCAGGCGATCTACCTGCGTCCCTTCGACAACGGCGCGCTCGCCGACTGGTCGATGAACGGCGGACAGAACCGGAACAACGAGTTCCTGCTCGACGGCGCGCCGAACAACGCCAACCAGGGAGGCAACAACATCGCGTACGTCCCGCCGGCCGACGCCGTCGAGGAATTCAAGATTCAGACGAATTCGTACGATGCGCAGTACGGCCGCACGGCGGGCGGCGTCGTCAACATGTCGCTCAAGTCCGGCACGAACAGTTTCCACGGCTCGGGTTACGAGTTCTACCGGCGCAAGTGGCTGGACGCGAATTCCTTCCTCCTGAACTCGCGCAACTCACCAAAAGTGCAGCACTACCTCGATCAGTACGGCTTCAGCGTGACCGGGCCCGTCCGGATCCCGGGTCTTTATGATGGCAAGAACAAGACGTTCTTCGCCTTCACCGGCGAGAAATACCGCGAGGGCACACCGGCGCCGCTCTTCAGCACGGTGCCGACCGAAGCGATGCGCCGCGGCGACTTCAGCGGCCTGGTCGATGCGCAGGGACGCCAGATCATCGTTTACGACCCGGCCACCGGCCGCGACGTCAACGGCGTGTGGACGCGCGATCCGTTCGCCGGCAACCAGATTCCGTCAAACCGGTTCGACCCGCTGGCGGTGA
>QHWR01000166.1 GCA_003223835.1 Acidobacteriota bacterium
GACGTTCGTAGAGCAGGCCTTTCCGCCTTCGCGCGAAGCGCTTTGGCGGACGCGCCGCAGGCCTGCTCGTGACAATCGATCAAAAGCGCTGCGCGCGCGCGAGCGGCCAGACGCGCAGGTCGACCTTGCCGATGATGTATTTTTTCGGCACGAATCCCCAGTGCCGGCTGTCGGAGCTTCGGTTGCGGCGATCGGCCATCACGAAGTAGTACCCTTCGGGGATGACCTGCGGTCCCCAGTCATCGTGGCTGCGGTACTCGTCGAGCACGAAGATGTCGTTCGCCCGCACGTCATTGCGATACACCCGCCCGTCCACGATCCGTATCTGATCACCCTCCTCGCCCATGACGCGTTCGACGAGGGTCCTGTCCGGCTTGAGCGGGTAATACAGCATGACGATGTCGCCCACGTGTGGCTCTCCTGTGCCGTACACCCATTTATTGACGATGACGAGATCCTGGTGGCCGTCGTCGCGTGCGTCGTGCCCGCGCGACGCGCGACGCGCGTCGACCCCGTCGTGGCGTTGAGAGACGAGTGAGGGAGCGTCGTGGTGTCCCCGATCGTTCGTAGCGCAGCCCTTCACAGGGCTGCCCGTGATCCGCAACGGGCGCCGGTCACGAGCAGGTCTAAAGACCTGCGCTACGAATGTCGATCGCCGGTCGTCGTAGCGCGGCCCTTCACAGGGCTGCCCGTGATCCGCGGCAGGCGATCGGATCGAGAACGATGCAGAATGCTAAATGCAAAATGCCAAAAGAAACCGATGATCACACACCCCGACAAAATCCTGTTTCCCGACGACGGGATCACCAAGGGGGAGCTGGCGTCGTATTACGAGGCGATCGCGCCGATCATGGTGCCGCACATCCGCGCGCGGCCGATCACGATGGAGCGGTTCCCGGCCGGCATCGGCCGCAAGGGCTTCATCCAGAAAGACGTCTCGAAAGGCTTTCCGGACTGGCTCCAGCGCGTCGAGGTTCCGAAGAAGGGCGGGACCGTGCACCATCCCCTCGTCACCGATACGCGGTCGCTGCTCTGGATCGTGAACCAGAACTGCATCACGCCGCACGTGTGGACGAGGCGCGCGCCCGATCTGTATCACCCGGACGTCTGCGTCTTCGATCTCGACCCGAGTCGCGAGGACGAGCCGGACGTGCTTCGCGGCGCCGCGATCGCGCTGCGCGATCTGCTCGACGAGCTGGGCCTGCCAAGCTGGGTCAAGACGTCGGGGTCGAAGGGCTTTCACATCGTCGTTCCGCTCGACGGCAAAGCGGACGTCGGCCGCGTCGCCGGCTTCGCGAATACGGTAGGGACGCTGCTCGTCAAGCGCCATGCGAAGACGCTGACGCAGGAGTTCAGCAAGGCCGATCGCGGCGGACGGATCCTCGTGGACACGGGACGGAACGGCTACAGCGCGACGTTCGCGGCGGTGTACGCCGTCCGGCCGAAGCCGGGCGCGCCGGTGTCGGCGCCGTGCACGTGGGAAGAAGTCGAGCGCGGTGCCGTGGCGCCGCGGACGTTCACGCTGAGAACGATGGCCGCCCGCGTTGCGGACGTCGGCGACCTCTGGTCCGACATGCGAGATCCTCCCCGCGTCTCCCGCGTGAATGTTTCCCCGCGTCTCCGCGTGAGGGCTCAGGCCTCGACGCGCAGCGCGAGGACCGGATCGACGGTCGCCGCCCGCCGCGCGGGCAGAAAGGCGGCGCCAAACGCGACGGCGGACATCATCGCGATCACGATCGCGAACACGAAGGGATCCACGGCGCTGACGCCGTACAGCCAGCTCGCGATTACCCGCTGCAGCGCGAGCGCCCCCGCGACGCCGATCGCCACGCCGGCGAATACCGTCGCCGCGGCGCTGCCCACGACCAGGCGCAGGACGTCCCGCGGCCGCGCGCCGAGCGCGATCCTGACGCCGATTTCATGGGTACGAAGGGTGACCCAGTTCCGCATCACGCCGTAGACGCCGACCGCCGTCAGCAGCAGCCCCAGCGCGGCGAAGATCGCGATGGCGGACGTCGAGAAACGCTGATACGACAGGTAATCCCACAGCGCGGCCTGCAACGACACGACGCGCGGTTCCGGTCCGTCGCGGTCGATCGCGTGCATCGCCTGCCGCACTGGTTCGACGAGCGTCGTCGCAGGTCTGTTGGTGCGAACCATCAGGATGGGGGACGCCTCCAGACTTTGCGAATACGGGCGGTACGCCGTCGGTTGGACGTCTCGCCGACCACGCCGACGACCGTGGCCCACGAGCTGCGCGGTTCCTCCGCCTGCAGTCTGATTTCGTCGCCGATGGGATTCCGCGTTCCCCAGTAGCGGCTCGCGACGCTTGCGCTAATCAGGGCGACGGGCGGGGATGTGCTCGTGTCGGCGTCGCCAAAAAGGCGTCCCTTCAACAGCGGGATGCGCACGGCGCGGAAGTAATCCGCGTTCGCGACATAGACTTCGGCGCGCGCCTGAACGCCTGGCGCCGGCCCGAGCGCGAACAACGATCCGCGCACGCGTGGTCCGCCGAACGGAAAGTATTGCGGCGCGATCACGCCGACGAGCTCGACGCCAGGCAGCGCTCGACAGCGCTCCGCCATCGCCGCCACGACTGCGGCCCGGCGCTCCCCGGTCGGGTACCGCGCGGCCGGAAGATCGACGGCGGCGCGGAGGACGTCGCCGGCGCTGAAACCGAGGTCCGCACGCTGAAGTCCGAAGAGATCCTTCGCGGTCAGGCCCGCGCCGATCGACAGCATCAGCGCCAGCGAAATCTCCACGACGACGAGGCCGCGGCCGAGTCGCTGCCGGCGCGGTGACGTCGCTCTCGCTTCGCGCAGCGTCGACATCAGATCGGCGCGATAGACCTGCAGCGCTGGCGCGAGACCGAACAGGACCACCGTCGACATCGAGAGCGCCGCGAGGAACGCCAGCACGGTGGCATCGATCGAAAGGCCCTCGGCGCCGCGCAATCGCCGCTCGAGATTGGCGGGCAGCCCGGCGTCGACGATCCCCAGGCTCCAGCTCGCGAGCAGCGACCCGAGCAGCCCGCCGAGGACCGCGAGGACGGCGCTTTCCGTCATGAGCTGAGAGAAGAGGCGCCCGCGGCCGGCGCCCAGCGCGAGTCGAATCGCAAATTCCCGGCGGCGGGCGATCGCGCGGACGATCAGCAGGTTCCCCACGTTCGCGCAGGTGATGAGCAGCACCAGGCCGAGGCTCGCCTGGAGCAACAGCAGGACGTTCGCGTCGTTGCTCCTGAGCGCCTGGGCGAGCGGAATTACCGTGGCCCGCTCCGAGCCGGCACTCATCTCGGCGCCCAGCGCGCGAGAGATACCGGTGATTTCAGCCTGAGCGCTTGCGGCGGTGACGCCATCGTTGAGTCGCGCGACGATCCCGCCGTTCCCTCTCTGGTTGTCCGGTGCCGGGAGGAAAACCATTGCGTCGCGGATCGAGAGTGTAAAGTCCGCCGGCAGAACGCCGACGACGGTGCGCGGCTCGCCTGAGATCGACAGCGTCTGCCCGATGATGTACGGATCGCCGGAGATCTCCCGCCAGTACGGATATGAGATCACGACCGCCCGGTCGTGCTCGTCCGGCGTGAACACCCGGCCGATCGCTGCCTCAACCCCGAGGACGGAGAAGAAATTCGGCGTCACGGAGAACCCGTTCGTTCTCGTGACGGCGCCGCGCGACAACACGTCGAAGACTTGTATGCGGTATGCGCCGACCGCGGCGAAGGAACGGCTGTTTTTCAGGTCGGCGACGGTAGGGCCGCGTCGCGGGGGTGAAACCTCGACCAGCTGCGACGGGTTGGCATACGGGAGCGGCCGCAACAGCAGGCTGTTCACGGCGCTGAACAGCGCCCCGTTCGCGCCGATGCCGAGGCCGAGCACGACGACGACGATCGCCGCGAAGCCCGGCTGCGACTTCAGCGCGCGCGCGGCTTGTCGAAGGGCGTCGAGCATATGGCGGAGGACGCGCCGGCCGCCGCTGGCGTTAACGACGCAGGCCGCTCCCTACTCGTAGCGCAGCGCGACCATTGGATCGACATGCGACGCCCGTCGCGCCGGGAGATACCCCGCAATGCCGGACACCGTCATCATGACGACGATGGCGAGCATCATCGTCGGGACATCCGTTGGCGCGAGGCCGTAGAGCAGCGTCGTGACGAGGCGGCTCGCCACGATCGTGACGCCGAGGCCGATCGCGACGCCGACGCCGACGAGGATCATGGACTCGCGCAGCACGAGCCGCAGCACGTCGTACCGTTGGGCGCCGAGCGCCATCCGGATGCCGATCTCGTTCGTGCGCCGCGACACGTTGTAGGACATCAGCCCGAAGAGGCCCACCGCCGCGAGCAGCAGCGCGAGCGCGCCGAAGAGCGTGTACGCCTGCGCGAAGGTCTTCTCCTGGAGGAAGCGGCGTTCGACCTGCTCGATCTGCGTGGACACGTCCACGATCGGCAGATTCGGGTCGGCCTGTCTGACGGCTTCGCGGATGGCGCCGGTCACCGCCTGGGGCGACGCCGCCGTTCGCACCTCGAACACGGCATTGCCCAGACGGGTCTGCCGGTACGGGACGTACATCGTCGGAGGCGCCGGCTCCCGCACGCTGTCGTACTTCGCGTCGCGCAGCACGCCGGCGATCTCGAGTTGGCCGGACGTCTCCGCGCTGGTGCCGAAGTGGCGTCCGACGGGGTTCTCGTTGGGAAAATATTTCCGCGCCGCCGCCTCGTTGATGATCGCGACCTTCGGCGCGCTTTCGTCGTCGCGATCCGTCAGCGTGCGGCCCATCACGATCGGGATTCCCATCACGTCGAAGAAGTTCGGGGACACGACCAGACGGTTGATGCCGTTGTCCAGATCGCGCCTCGCGGGGTACACGCGGCCCTGGACGTAAATCCCGGTGGAATTGACGCTGCCGCTCAGCAACGCGGGCTGCGACATGGCGGCGCCGCGCACGCCCGCAACGGAGGCCATTCGATCGATGACGTTGGCGTAGAGCGCCGCCATGCGCTTGTCGTCGTACCGGAGCAGTTGCGGGCTGACCCGGAACAACAGGAGGTTCTGCGGGTTGAAGCCGACGTCCACGTGACGCAGGTTGTGCAGCGTGCGCAGGAACAGGCCGGCGCCGACGATCAGCACGATGGAGATCGCGACCTGCACGATGAGGAGCGCCTTGCTCAGCATGCTGCGCGACCGCACGACGCCGCGGCTGGTTTCCTTGAGCCCGGAGTTGACGTCGACGGCGGTTCCGCGGAGCGCCGGCGCGATGCCGAAGACGATGCCCGTCACGCCCGTGACGACGAGGACGAACGCGAGGACCCGCCAGTCCAGCCCGGCGGCTCTGCCCGGCGCGCCCGGCAGCAGCTGTTTGCCCCAGTAGCCGACGGCGATCCCGAGCGCTCCGCCCATCGACGCGAGCAGCAGGCTCTCCGTCAGGAGCTGGCGGATCAGCCTGCCGCGCGTCGCGCCGAGCGACAGCCGGACCGACAGCTCCTTCTGCCGCGCCGTCGCGCGCGACAGGAGCAGGTTCGCGACGTTCGCGCAGACGATGAGCAGGACGAGCGCGACGACGACGCTGAGAATCGTGATGGAGCGCAGCTCGTTGGTGTTGACATCGTATACGCCGCGCGCGCCGGATTCGATCCGCAGCCGCGGCACTTCCTTGCGCGATCGGTTGACCGCGGTGTCGCGCTCCTTCTCCGGCAGCGATTTCATGTACGAGTCGAGCCCCGCGCGCGCCGTGTTCTGAAAGACCGCCGCAAGATTCCCTTCGACCTGCGCCGCCGTCACGCCCGGCTTGAGGCGTCCCATGACCTGCAGCCAATAGTAGGTCGGTTGTCGCAGCCGTGGCGGGTTCACGCGAAAGGAGACATCCAGCTGTGGATCGAGCGCGAGCGGCACCGCCAGGTCCGCGAGGTCGTCGATCGGCTGTTGGACGCCCGTGAAATCCGGCGGCAGCACGCCGACAATCGTGACCAGGACGCTGTTGACCTTGATGGTCTTGCCGACCACCGCTGGATCGCTGCCGAATCTCGTGTGCCAGTATTTCGAGCTGATCATCGCCACGGGCGGCGCCGACGGCTGATCGTCCTCCGGCACGATCGTGCGTCCGAGTCGCGCGCCCACGCCGAGCGTGCGGTAATAGTTGCCCGTCGAGATGACCGCCGAGGCGATTTCAGCCTGCCCGTCGACGACGACGTTCACGCGGCCGAGCGGCGCGCAGGCGAACAGCTCGGACAGCGTACGGTTGTCCGCGATGAACTGCTGGATCATCGGATACGAGAACGTGGTGCGGACGTTCTCGCCCTGCAGCCTGTTCACGTAGCCGTAGTCGCTCGAGCTGGTGACCATGTCGTTGCGGCCCGCGTACCGGAATCGGACGAGCGTGTCGGGATCCTTCACCGGGATCTTGGTGAGCAGCATCCCGTTGATCGCGCTGAAGAGCGCCGTGTTGGCGCCGATGCCGAGCGCGAGCGAGAGGATGACGACGATGGTCCACCCTCGCGCGTGCAGCAGCATGCGGACGGCGTGGCGCAGGTCCTTCAGCATGGGGGTATTCTACGCGTGCTGGGTGCCGGGTGCTGAGAGAGAGTGCTGGGGAACGGCGGTGCGGGGTGCTCGTGCTGCGTGCGGGGCGAACGGGGTGGTGAAATGCGGATGAGGATCGTTGCGGTGGTTCTCGCGGTGGTGGCGCTTTCAATGCCTGCTGGTACTGCCTCGCGCGACGACATTAATCCCGATCTGCTCACGAAGGCCTGGAGCGCGCGGTGGATCACCGTGCCGAACGCGCCGCCGTTCGCGTACGGCGTCTATCACTTCCGCAAGGCGTTCGACGTCACGGCGGTCCCGTCGACGTTCGTCATTCACGTGACCGGCGACAATCGGTATCAGCTCTTCGTCAACGGCACGCGCGTCGTGTGGGGCCCGGCGCGCGGCGACCTGAATCACTGGCGATTCGAGACGGTCGATCTCGCGCCGTACCTGAAGCCGGGGCGGAACGTGCTGGCGGCGGTCGTCTGGAACTTCGCGCAGTACGCGCCGGAAGCCCAGCTCACCAACCAGACCGGATTCCTGCTGCAGGGAGACGGCGACGCGGAACGCGTCGTCGATACGAACGCCTCGTGGAAAGCTCTAAGAGACGAGGCGTATGCGCCGCTGCCGGTCACGTCCGCGACCGTTGGCGGCTATTATGCCGCCGGTCCGGGCGACCAGGTCGACGCGAGCCGCTACCCGTGGAACTGGGAGCGCGCCGACTTCGACGACGGCGCGTGGAGCGCCGCGCAGGCGCTCGGGCCGGGCGCGCCGCGCGACGCGCGCGACGGGCCGAACCGATGGATGCTCGTCCCGCGCACGATCCCGCTCATGGAGGAGAAGGCCGAGCGTCTCGCGACCGTGCGTCTCGCGAACGGCGTCGCGGCACCGGCGAGTTTTCCGGCGCAGCCCGCGGCGTTTGCCGTCTCCGCGCACACCACGGCGCGCCTGCTCCTGGATCAGTCGCACCTGACGACCGCGTATCCGGAGTTGATCGTGAGCGGCGGCAAGGGCGCGAAGGTCCGGCTCGCATACGCCGAGGCGCTCGTCGGCGCCGACGGCAGGACGAAGGGCAATCGCAACGAGATCGAAGGCAAGACGCTGCGCGGCTACGCCGACGTCTTCATCGCCGACGGCGGCCCCCGTCGTCTTTTTCGGCCGTTGTGGTGGCGCACGTACCGCTACGTGGAGATGACGATCGAGACCGACGCCGACCCGATCACGATCGAGGATTTCCGCGGCGTCTACACCGGCTATCCGTTTCAGATGAAGGCGCGTCTCGACGCCGGCAGCGCGCGGCTCGACAGGATACTCGAGGTCGGCTGGCGCACGGCGCGGCTCAGCGCGCACGAAACGTACATGGACTGTCCGTATTACGAGCAGCTGCAGTACGTCGGCGACACCCGCATCCAGGCGCTCGTCTCGCTCTACGACGCGGGCGACGCGCGGCTGATGAAGAACGCGATCGCGCAGATAGACGACTCGCGCACCGCCGAGGGGGCGACGATGAGCCGCGCGCCCACGCGGCAGCAGCAGTACATTCCGCCGTTCTCGCTCTGGTGGATCGGCATGGTGCACGACTACTGGTGGTACGTGGACGATCCCGAGTTCGTGCGCCAGATGCTTCCCGGCGTTCGCGCCGTGCTCGCGTTCTTCGAGCGCCATCGACGGCTCGACGGAACGCTCGGCGCGCTGCCATGGTGGAACTTCGTGGACTGGTCGTGGAGGAACGGCGTGCCGCCGATGGACCCGGACGGCGGCTCCGCCGCGCTCGATCTGCAGCGGCTGCTGGCGCTCGACTGGGCGGCCGACCTGGAAGACGCGCTCGGTTCACCCGCGCAGGCGAGTGAATTCCGGGGCTCGGCGGCTTCGCTCCGCAGGGCGATCAGGGAGCGCTACTGGGATGCCACGCGCCAGCTCTTCGCCGACACGCCGCGCAAGGATACGTTCTCGCAGCAGGCCAACGCGCTCGCGGTGCTGGCCCACCTCGTGGACGGCGAGGAGGCGCGCGCGCTCGTCATCCGCGTGCTCGGCGATTCGTCGCTCACGCCGTGCACGTACTACTTCCGTCATTACCTGCACTCGGCGGTGAACGAGGCCGGCGAGGGCGATCGTTATCTCGATCTGCTCGGGGAATGGGACGCGATGCTGGCGCGCGGGCTCACGACGTGGGCGGAGAAGCCGGAACCGACGCGGTCCGACTCGCACGCCTGGAGCGCGAGCCCGAACTACGAATTGTTCCGGACGGTGTTGGGGATCGATTCGGCGGCCCCCGGCTTCGCGCACGTCGTGATTCGTCCGTACCTCGGCGCGCTGACGCGCGCGTCCGGCTCGATTCCGCATCCGAAGGGGGAGATTGCGGTGAAGCTCGAACGGAAGGGGACCGGCCTGGACGCCGAGGTGACGCTGCCTCCCGGCATCACAGGCCGATTTGTCTGGCACGGCGCGGAAAAGACGCTCGCGGCCGGCCGCACGACGCTGCGCTACCCTTAATTCTTGGTCACGGTCAGGCCCTTCACCGTCGCCTCGGTGTTGTGGCCGAACCGGATGCCGTACA
Organism: Acidobacteriota bacterium; assembly: GCA_003223835.1. Classification (GTDB taxonomy): domain Bacteria; phylum Acidobacteriota; class Vicinamibacteria; order Vicinamibacterales; family 2-12-FULL-66-21; genus Gp6-AA38. The sequence goes on from QHWR01000166.1 coordinate 9,076, forward strand.
CGCCGTCGGTGGACTTGAGCTTGCCGGCGCCGACGAGCGCGGACTTGTCGTAGCTCCCGACCGTGGTGCCGTTGATCGCGCACTCGACCTTGTCCCCCTTCACCGACATCGCGATCTCCTGCGTGACGGGCTGATCCTTGCCTTCGGCCTTGTGGATCGCCGCGTTCGGTTCGCCGCCGCGCCCGTTCATCTGGAATGACTCGGGACCGAAACCTCGGACGATGAAGCGGCCGTCGCCGTACGCCGCGCAGTACAGAAGGCTCTGCTGATCCGTGCCCAGATCGTTGCCGGCGATGACGATGCCGTAGGGGTGGGCATGGTTATTGAGGTTCATGTACTTCGGCTCGGTGAACGTCGCCTTGACCGTGTAGTTGCCGCTCGCCTTGTTCGCGGGATTCCAGTACGTGACGGCGGGGCCGGTGGTGACGTGCAGCACGTCCCCTTCCTTCGCGAGCTTCGCATCCTTCAGCGCCAGCCCGGTGTTTTCCCGGCTCGCGTCGATCTTGCCGTCCCAGCCCGGGACGGAGATGCCGCCGCCGGCGACGCTGCGGGTGGAGTCCTGCCCCTGGGCGCGAAGGCCCGGGGACGCGAGCACGATGAGAGCGACCGCGACTGCGGATCCGTATACGAGACGCATCGGGATGTCCTTTCGTTGAAACGTGGCCGGCATTCTACCTTGAGCCGGAGCCTCTGAAAACCACAAGCTTCAGGCTGTATTTTTCAACAGCCTGTCAACGGCCCCGGTGATACTGGCGCTCGACGTGCCCGTCGAGCTGCGAGCGGTAGAAGTAGACCTCGCGCAAATCGCCGGTGCTGTATCGCGTCGCCTGGTCGTTGAAGTGGCGCGACCGCGGGTCACCGCTCTCGCCGCCGGCCGTCACCGCTTTCGCCCGCACGCGATCGCCGAATTCGACCACCGCCACGAAGCTGTTGCCCGTCGTCCCGTACATTTTCTTCGTGCCGGCATACGTTCGCGCGCCGAACGACGCGAGCGATCCCCATCGCGAGGACGTGAACCCGACGGGAATGCTCGCCGCCGCGTCGTCGAACCGCTGGACGATGTCGCCGTTGACGCGCTGATACCGGTTGATCTCGCCCCACGGCGTTTTCCACGTGCCGAAATCGCGCATCAGCTTCTCGGAGGCGGTCGAGAGCGCCTGCAACATCTGCGCAGGCGTGGGATGATCGGCGCGCCGTCCCGCCTCCTCGCCCCAGTACACCGCGAGCGATGTCGGGACGGATGCAGCGCTCCAGCGGTAATCCCAGTCCCGCAATGCCGCAATCTGCCCGGCGAGCGGCTGCTTCAGCGGATCGGATTCGGCTGCCTGTTCCCACGCCTTGACCAGCTCGGGCACGCGTGCGGCAAACCATGGCAGATAGCGGTCGTACGCGGCGGCGATCAACGAGTCCACCGTGAAATCCTTCTTGTCCTGCAGGACACGGATCGCGTGCGCGCCACGCGGACTTTCCTCCCTTCCTCGATCGACGTAGGCCGGGTAATCGGCGCGCTTCGGGCTGTTCGGACCGGCCGCCGACCACGGCCAGTTGTTGCAGTTGTACAGCCAGCCGTTCGGAGGGTTCAGCAGCCCCGGCGTCTCGTCGATCGACATCAGCCCGTTCCATTCCGTCGCGGGGTCGCTTCCATCGACCGGCTTCGTCCAATCGAGTGTCGGATCGCGCTTCGGGATGAAGTTCGAATGAAAGTAGGCGATGGTGCCGTCCGCGTCCGCGTAGATCGTGTTGTTCGACGAGTTGGTGTGCAGCTCCATCGTGTCGCGGAACGCGCGGTAGGTCTTCGCTTTGGTGCGGCTGTAGGACTGGATCAGCGCCTTCAGCGGTTCCTCCATCAGCCGGACGCTGACCCATTTCCCGTCCGCCTCGCGGACGACCGGTCCGTGATGCGTGCGGTAGACGGTGAATGCCTTTTGCGCCATGCCCGTCGCCGTCTTATACGGCACCACGATCCGGCTCGTTTTCACCGGCCGCTCTTCGTTCCCGTACTTGTAGGAATACCCGCCGTCTTTCTTCACGATCGTTTCCAGGTACTCGTCGATGTTGTCCACGCCGCTCGACGTGTGCATCCATCCGGCGCGGTCGTTGAATCCCTGGTAGATGAAGAACTGTCCCCACGTCATCGCGCCGTACGCGTTCAACCCTTCGTCGCTCACCATCTGCGCTTCCGCGCGGAAGAAGAACGACGTGTGCGGGTTGATGAGGAGCAGCGCGTGACGCGCGCTCGTGTTCGAGGGCGCGATCGCGATCCCGTTCGACCCGGTCGGCTCATGGTAGCCGCCGACCGGCTCGTCGCGCCGAAGCGGCGGCCGCGCGGAGGCGGAAGCCGCGAAGGCGGACGATTTCGAGGCGGATCCGTAGAAGGCTTGCAGCTGATTCAGGTTCACGCGCTCGATGTCGCCGCCGATGCTCCCTTCGCTGAACGTGATGGCCATCCACGGCTCGAAATGCGTGATGACCCGCGGTTTCACCGCCGGATGCGTGGAGAGGTAATAGTTGAGGCCGTCCGCGTACGCGTTCATCAACGCTTTCAGCCACGCGGGCGCCTTCTCGTACTGCGCCTTCATGTCGTCGGGATCGATGAACAGCTTCATCCGCAGGTCGCGGTAGATCTGCGACTCCCCCTCCGCCTCGGCGAGGCGGCCCATCGAATTGAGGTAGTTCGTCTCGACGCGGTTGAAGTCGTCCTCCGCCTGCGCGTACATGACGCCGAACACCGCGTCAGCGTCCGTCTTGCCGTAGACGTGGGGAATCCCCCAGTCGTCGCGGAGGATCGTGACGTTCCGGGCTTGCTTCTCCCAGGCGGCCGCATCCTTATTAATAGGCGGCTGGGAAAGGCCCGGCAGGACCGCCAGCAGAGCAATGATGGCCGGCTTCTTCATGCCGCCATCATAAGTCACGGGCAGGCGTCACGGCTTCGTGGAGAGGATGCGCGCGAGCGTCGCCTGGTCGATGTTGCTCCCGCTCATCACGCAGACGACCTTGCGGCCGTGCAGCCGGTCGCGCAGCTTGACCGCCGCGGCGAGCGACGCCGCGCCCGCGCCTTCGGCCAGGTTGTGCGTCGACCTCAACGCCAGCCGCACGCCGTCCATCAACTCCGCCTCCGTCAGCGTGACCACGTCGTCGAGATGATCCCGAAGGATGGAGAAAGGGAGATCGAAGGTGACGCGGGTCGCGATCCCTTCGGCGAACGTGCCGATCCGGTCCGCCGTCACGCGCGTGCCGGAGCGCCACGATCGCGCGAACGCGTCCGCTGTTTCGGCCTGCACGCCAATCACTTCCGCGCGGCTGCCGAGAAAACCGCGCACCAGCGCGCAGCCCGACGCGCCGCTGCCGCCGCCGATCGGGACGAGGATCGTTTCGACGTCCGGCAGTTCCTCGAAGATCTCGAGCGCGTACGTGGCGACGCCGGCGATGAGGTGCGGCTCGTTCGCCGAATGAATATAGCGGAGCCCACGCTCGCGCTGCAGCGCTTCCGCGTGCTCGCGGGCTTCGTCGAAGTCCCGTCCGACTTCGAGCAGCGTCGCGCCGAACGCGCGCATCGCGGCGTTCTTCTCGGGATTGTTGCCGCGGGGCACGACGATCGTGCAGGGGATGGCCTCGCGCTGGCAGGCCATCGCGATCGACTGGCCATGGTTGCCGGTGGTCGCGGTGATCACGCCGCGGCGTTCATCGCGGCCGAGACGCGCGACCAGATTGAGGCCGCCGCGCACCTTGAACGCGTTCGTCGGGTTGTGGTTCTCGTGTTTGACGTAGATCGTGAGTCCTGTTTCCGCGTCGAGCAGCGGGTGCCGCAGCAGCGGAGTGGGCCGCAGCGTGCGCGCGATGATCCGCCGCGCCGCATAGACGTCGCCGAGCGTGATGGGCGCCGCACCGGTATGCATGATGCCGCCAGCATACGACGGCCTGTGTGTGACCGGCAGTCCAACAAGGAAATGCTGTGCGTCGACGCTACGTTGTCGGCGAACGCTGGAGATGGCGGCGCGGCGGGGATCCGGCCTCCCCGGCGCGCCGCGATCCGGAGCGGTCTCCTCCATCTCGATCGCTGGCCCTTCGACTAGACTGCCGCCCATGCTGATCGTGTTGAGCGGGCTGCCGGGAACGGGCAAGACGACGATCGCCCGCGAAGTCGCGCGCGCGATCGCCGCGGTCTATCTGCGCATCGATTCAATCGAGCAGGTCATGGCCGCCGCCGGGTGGCGCGTCGAGGGCGAGGGCTACGCGGTCGCGCAGGCGGTCGCGGACGACAACCTGCGCCTCGGCCGCCTCGTCGTCGCCGACTGCGTGAACCCGTGGCCGCTCACGCGCGCCGCGTGGCAGTCCGTCGCCGAGCGCGCGGGCGTCGAGGCGCTCGACGTCGAGATCGTATGCTCCGATGCCGCGGAGCACAGACGCCGCGTGGACGCGCGCGTCGCCGACATTCCCGGCCACAGGGTCTTGACCTGGCAGGAGGTCGTCGATCGCGACTACCGCGCATGGGATCGCGATCGCCTGGTGATCGACACGGCGCGGCTGACGGTTGACGAGAGCGTCCGCAGGATTCTGAGG
>QHWR01000336.1 GCA_003223835.1 Acidobacteriota bacterium
CGTCGATGCCCTCGCCGACGCCGACGTAGCGGATCGGCAGCTTGAGGTCGTGGGCGATCGCGACGGCGATTCCGCCTTTCGCCGTCCCATCCAGCTTCGTCAGCACGATGCCGTTGACGCCGGCGACGCCCATGAACTCGCGGGCCTGCGCGAGACCGTTTTGTCCGACGGTCGCGTCGAGGACGAGCAGGACGTCGTGGGGCGCTCCTTCGACTTCGCGCGCGGCGATGCGGCGGATCTTGTCCAGCTCGCCCATCAGGTTCACGCGCGTGTGCAGGCGGCCGGCGGTGTCGACGAGCACGACGTCGCGTCCTCGCGCCTTGCCCGCGGCGATCGCGTCGAACACGACGGCGGCGGGATCCGCCCCGGGCTGCGCGCGGATGAAATCGACGCCGGCGCGCGTCGCCCACACCTGCAATTGCTCGACCGCGGCCGCGCGGAACGTATCCGCCGCGCAAATCAGCGGCGTCTGCCCGGCGTCCTTGATGAAGCGCGCGAGCTTGCCGACGGTCGTCGTCTTGCCGGTTCCGTTGACGCCGACGACGAGCGTGACGTGCGGCCGGTGTCCGTTCGCGGCCGGACGGTCGGCGCCTTGAAGAATGCGGAGGATCTCCTCGCGCACCAGCGCGCGCAACGATTCCCCATGAGTGCGGCGCTCGCGGACGGCGGCCACGATCCGCTCGCTGGCCGCCACGCCGACGTCCGCCGAAATGAGCGCCTCCTCGAGCGCGTCGAGCGTCTCGAGATCCACCGCGCGCGCCCGCCGCTCCGGCGCGTCCGCCCGGCGCACCACTTCGTCGAAGCGATCGACGAACTGCTGCGTCGTCTTCGCGAGCGACTGTTTGATTCGATCGAAAAACCCCACTGGTAACAGTCCCGCTTTCCGCTTTCCGCTTTCCGCTTTCCGTCAGCGCTCGTGTTCCTGCCGCTGACGCCGTCCCATGAGCGTCTCGACCGCTTCCGCCGGCGACGTACGTCCTTCGAGCACGGCGGCCATCTGCGCGGCGATCGGCAGCTCGACGCCGTGGCGCTCGCCGAGCGCGAGCGCGGCGCGCGTCGTGCGGACGCCTTCGGCGACCATGCGCATGCCCGAGAGGATGTCGTCGAGCGATCGGCCGCGGCCCAGTTCCATGCCCACGTGACGATTGCGGCTCAAATCGCCGGTGCAGGTCAGCACGAGATCGCCGAGCCCGCTCAGGCCCGCGAGCGTGTCGCGCCGTCCCCCTTCCGCGCACGACAGCCGCGACATCTCGACGAGTCCCCGGGTGATGAGCGCCGCCATCGCGTTATGTCCCAGCTTCAGCCCTTCCACCACGCCGGCCGCGATGGCGATCACGTTCTTCAGCGCTCCGCCGTACTCGACGCCCGGCACGTCGTCGCTCGCATACAGCCGGAACGTCGGACCGCGGAAGGCTTCCTGGACCAGCGTCGCGGCTGCGTGATCCATCGAGGCGACGACCACCGCCGTCGGCAATCCGTTCGCGACTTCGACGGCGAAGCTCGGGCCCGACAGCACGACGACGGGCGGTCCCGCGGCCGCTTCGGCGATCACGGCGGACATGCGCGCGAGCGTGTCGCTCTCGAGTCCTTTCGCGGCGCTGACGACCGCGCGGATCGAGCCGAGCGACGGCGCCGCCGCACGCATGACCGTGCGCATGCCGTGCGACGGGATCGCGGCGACGGCAATCGCCGCGCCGTCGAGGGTGCGCGCGAGCGATGCGCTCAACGAGATCGAGCCCGGAAGCGTCACCCCCGGCAGGTAGCGGGCGTTCTCGCGCCGCTCGCTCATGTCGTCGATGAGGAGTTGATCGCGACCCCACAACCCGACGTCGTGGCCGACGCGCGCGCAGTGCACCGCGAGCGCGGTGCCCCAGCTTCCGGCGCCGAGGATCGCGATTCGTTGCCGCATCAGACGCGCTCGCCCATCCGCCGCTCGGTCCCGGCGACGAGGCGCCGCAGATTCGCGCGGTGTCTGAACAGGATCAGCGCGCCGGCGCCGGCGGCGGCCACGAGGACCGGTACGGGCGCGCCGCTCCACCACGCGGCCGGGGGAAGCGCGAGCGTCGCCGCCACCGAACCGAGCGACACGACCCGCGTGGCGGCAACCGTCACCAGAAACACCGCCACCGCGATCAGCGTGGCCAGCGGCGCCAGGATCGCGAACACGCCCGCCGCGACGGCGACGCCTTTACCGCCATGAAACCGCAGCCAGACCGGATAGATGTGGCCGACGATCGCCGCCGCGCCCGTCGCCGCCATCGTCGTCGTGCTGACCGCCGCGGCGTGCGCGAGCAGCACGGCGAACGCGCCCTTCGCCATGTCGAGCGCCATCACCGTTACGCCGAGGGACGTGCGCGTCGTGCGGAGCACGTTCGCGGCGCCGACGTTGCCGCTGCCGGTCACGCGGACGTCGATGCCCGCGCGGCGCGCGAGCATGAACGCGAACGGAACGGAGCCCGCGGCGTAGCCGAGGAGGATCCAGGGAAGCATTGCGGCTGGGTTCAGAGTACTACAAGGACGGAGGACGGATGAGCGCCTGCGGCCGCGGCGAGCGA
>QHWR01000338.1:0-2952 GCA_003223835.1 Acidobacteriota bacterium
TGCCCGACGGAGATATCGCCGTCATCTTCGATCGCGCGGTCACGCTGCTACTTGCCGATCTTGAAAGAAAGAAGCTCGCGAAGACTGATCGCGCGCGTCCGCGCAAGGCATGTGCCTATCCACACGGGACGTCGCCAACGTCGCCTTCGCGTCACGTACCGGCCGAGGTGAAACGAAAAGTCTGGGAACGCGATGGTGGGCAGTGCGCCTTTGTCGGAGCCGGCGGCCGCTGCGCCGAGCGCAGTTTTCTCGAATTCCACCACGTCGTCCCGTTCGCCGATGGAGGACCGAGCACGGCCACGAATCTCCAACTTCGCTGCCGCCCACATAATGCGTACGAGGCCGAGCTGCGCTTCGGAGATCTCCCATTGTTGGTACGGGAGAACGGTGTGCCGTACCAACTCGGTCCGGACCGAGTTGAATCTTGGCACAACATTGATGGGGCTCGTCGGCCACAGCGGTAGCTTAAGCGGACGGCAGGCGCCTCGACCGCGACGATACACGATGCTATCGGACCGTCTAGGTGCAAGGGGTTGTTAGGCTTCCGGGATTTTATAAGGTGCCAGCTCGCCAGCGTGAATCGTCGTACGGCGCAAGGAGTTCGTGTTCGGGAATTCGCGCTCCAGCAATCGGCGCAGCTCTCCGAGTCTGAGGGCTGGGTGCAGAGAGAGGGTGCTGCGGACGGCAGTGCGGCGTGCACGTGCGTTCGCAGCACTCCCTCTCAGCACTTAGCCCGCAGCACGCTCTCCTCGGGCCTTGTCACCACGGAAACCAACGCGGCTCCAGGGCGCCGCGCAGCACATCTCCGGTTTTTCAATCGCGTGCCCCGACGTCTCCGTCCGCCAGCGCCGCGGCTTCGAGCGGCTGGCGCCCCATTCTGGTTAACGCCGCGACGCTTCCGCCACGCCGACGTACTTGTCGGCGGCGCCGTAGTAGAAGAGCCAGCGGCGTCCCTGCTGAATCATCCCCTCGACGAAGACGACATTCGGGACCTGTCCCGTCGTTTCCCAGTCGAGTCGCGGCTCGAAGACCGGCGTCTCGGACCGCGCCAGCAGCCGGCGCGGATCGCGTCGATCGAATCGCGCGACCCCGGTGCGGTAGACGAGGCGATCGTCGGCGCCGTTATAAATAAGGATGATGCCCGCGCCGGTGACGATCGGCGCGGGCCCTGGTTCCGCCACTCGCGAATCGAAACGGCCCGTCCGGCGTGGGAGCACGGGAGCATCCGTCGCGTCCCTCCAGTGCACGAGATCCTGGGAAGACGCGAGGCCCATCTGGTCCGTGTGGTCGGACGCGGTTCCGAGATAGTACATCCAGTATTTCCCGTCGATCTGCTCCGGCACGATGGCGCCCGCTTTCGTCCACCCGACGTTCCAGCGCCCTTTGGATGCGGGCAGGATGACGCCCAGCCGATCCCAATGCAGCAGATCGCGCGATGACGCGAGGCACAGCTGGGCGTCCTTCTTGTTGTAGCCGGTGTACGTCAGGTAGTACGTGCGGCCGAACTGCACGAGCCGCGGATCCTCGATCCCGCCGTCCTTTTCATAATCGGTCTCGGGCGAGAGCACCGGATCGGGATTGCGCGTGAAATGAACGCCGTCGCGGCTGACCGCGTATCCCAGGCGCGAGATGCCGCGGCCGTCCTGCGCACGATAGAGCATCACGTAGGCGTCGCCGTGCCGGACGACCGACGGATTGAACGTCCCGGACGATTCCCAGCCGTCGCCCCGCGGGGCGACGATCGGATCGGACACGACTCGCTGCCAGGAGCCGAACGGCAGATCGGCTCCTCCGGCGGCAGCAGTGAGGGCGACGAACGCAACGACGCCAGGCAGTCGTCCTTGCGAGCGGCACCCCCTACTTCTCGTCCCGGACGTCGATGCGGGTCGCCATCAATTGGGCCTTGTCGTTCAGCTTGCCGAGAACAATGACGCGACGACCCTCCTTCAACGCATCGAGGGACGCCGGCTTGTTGCGGAACGTGAACTTGGTCTTGTCGTCGTAGATGACCTGCCGCTGGAGAGTCTTCCCCCGGACCGTCACGGTCAGCGTCCGGGTGTTCTTGTCGATCATCTGAATGTTGCCGTCAATCCGATCCTGTTTGGCCGCCTTCGCCTTGCCCTCTTTCTGCGCACCGGCGGCGGCCGCCACCGACAGAGCGAGCAGAACCGCCGCGAACACCCCCACTGCGATGGACACTCGGCCTCTCATACGCTCCTCCTTGATGGCGGCCATCATACCCTGATCGTCATGACACAGGCTTTCAAAGGGATCTCGTTTCAGCGCGCGCAAACGCCGCGGCGGTAATCTGGTAGACGAAGCTCGTGCGGCCACTCGCGTCGGTCCGTGTGCCGACGTGCACGCCGCCGATCTTCTCGACGGCTCGTTGCGAGCGGATGTTATGCGGCCCCACGAGGAATATCACGCGATCGACGAATCGGAAGGCATGACCCAGCATCAGCCGCTTCATCTCGGCGTTGTAGATGCCACCCCAGTGGGACCGGGCCAGGAACGTCCACCCGATTTCGACTTCACTCTTGTGGCTGTCGTAGGCATGAAAACGGGAAGACCCGATGACGCGCCCGTCGTGCGCGTCGATCGCCAGCAGCGCACCCCGCGAGGCGAGAGCCTCGCGAAAGAACTCGCGGAACGTTTCCTCCTTGTACCGATCGCGCGCGGGATGCTGCTCCCAGATCGACGGGTCTTTCGCGACGCCGTACAGGGCGTCGAAATCGTCCGGGTGGAGCGGCCGCAGCCTGACGAGCGTACCCTCCAATGTTGGCTGGAGTTCGAAGCGGCTCCTGTCGCCACTCATCACGGTCTTGGCTTCTCCGCCAGGTACATATACCGCGACGGCCGGCGCTCGCTCGCGAGGACGCCCAGACGGCGATTTCGATCGCAGACAGCCAACGCGCTTCAGCCGGGTCATCATCCGTCACCCGACGGGGGGTC
>QHWR01000338.1:2979-3467 GCA_003223835.1 Acidobacteriota bacterium
GGCCGTTCCGACTCACACGGTGAGGGCATATATGGCGAAGAAGAAAGCGGCGCGGAAGAACGTCAAGAAATCCTCCGTCACGAAACGACGCCCTGTCGTCCGGCCGAACGCGCCGGATCCGCTCGTCGCCGCGGTGAAGGGTGCCGAGCGCCGCGAAGTGGGCGGCGTCCGGCTCGAAGTGGGACGCGCCGGCGCGGGACGTGTGAAGCGCATGGTCTATCCCGCCGGATTCCGGTGGTCGATCCACATGAAACCGATCGTCGGCACGGACCTCTGCATGCACGCCCACGTCGGCTTCCTGGCCCGCGGCGAAATCCACATCGAGTACGCCGACGGGTGTGTCGTCGAACACAAGGCGCCGCAGATCGTGGCGATCGAGCCGGGACATGACGGCTGGGTCGTGGGCAAGGAGCCGGTCGTGCTGGTCGAGTTCGACTTCGAGGGCGATACGGTCCGCCGGCTCGGGATGCCCGCCGCCCATCGTCACG
>QHWR01000339.1 GCA_003223835.1 Acidobacteriota bacterium
GCGGCTCGACAAGAAGATCACGCCGCAGCTCACCGCCACAGATGATTTCTTCGAGTTCCTCTTCAGCGCCGCGCCGGAGAAGTACGCGGACCTGAAGGAGAAAGCGCAGAAGCAGGAGCCGCTGCCGTCATTCGGCCTGAATGGCGTCTCAATCGCGATCAACGTGGACGCCGAGTACACGACGGTGCAGCGCCGCCTGACGCGCAACGTCGTCGGCATCGTGGAAGGATCGGATCCGAAGCTGAAGGACACGTTCGTCCTCTTCGGCGCGCACTACGATCACATCGGGTATCAGCAGTTCCCGCCGCAGGCGGGACGCGGGGGCGGCGGGTTCGTCGGCGGCGGCGCGCCGGGCGGCTGCGTCGGGCAGACGCGCGACACGCCGAGGCCGGACGACATCGTCAACAACGGCGCCGATGATGACGGGAGCGGGACGGCGGCGTTGATGGCGCTCGCGAAGGCGTTCGCGCAGGGGCCGAAGCCGAAGCGGTCGTTGATGTTCGTGTGGCACGCCGGCGAAGAGGCGGGACTGCTCGGGTCGCGCTACATGGCGGATTTTCCGGAGATCCCGCTCGACAAAGTCGCCGCGCAGCTCAACATCGACATGATCGGCAGGAACCGCTGCGACGACCCGAAGGAAGAGAACATCGTCTACGTCGTCGGCTCGGACCGCATCAGCACGGAGCTGCACAACCTCGACGAGGACGCGAACGCGTCGCTCTCGAAGCCGATGACGCTCGATTACGAGATGAACGACCCGGCGGACCCGGAGTCGATCTACACGCGCAGCGATCATTACAGCTACGCGTCGAAGGGAATCCCGATCATCTTCTACACGACGGGACTGCACCGCGACTATCACTACCTGACGGACGAAGTGTCGAAGATCGATTTCCCGAAGATGGCGCACATCGCGCAGCTCGTGTACGCGACGGGCACGCGCGTCGCCAACCTGGATCACTTTCCGGCGCGGGACAACAAGGGGCCGAGAAAAGGGAAGGGCGCTGGCGGCAAGATTGGAAGCTAAGGCAGAAGGCAGAAGGCAGAAGGCAGAAGGCAGAAGGCAGAAGGCAGAAGGCAGAAGGCAGAAGGCAGAAGGCAGAAGGCAGAAGGCAGAAGGCACGGCGCGCGGTTTTCTGCCTTCTACCTTCTACATTCTGCCTTCGAGCGTCAGCGAAGCTGACCGCGAACGGCGCCGCCGGGGTTCAGCGTCGAGTGCGCGTTGAAGTAGTAATTCTGCGGGTTCGTCAGAATGTCCTGCATCAACGACGGTTCGACGGCAATGTTGCTGGCGTTGAGAACGCCCGTTCCGTCAGTCAGCACGACCGCGGTTCCGGCGGTCAATCCCGTGTTTACTTTCACGCCGCCGTTCGTACCGGCCGGTGCGTTGTGGATGTGCGCGAGAATGATGTTCGTGCCTGCGGGGAAGCCGCTCAACGTCACGTTGAAGGTCGCGGTCGCGGCCGTGACGTTTCCTGCCGAATCCTTCGTGATGTTGAACGTGATGATCGCCTGACCGCGGGCGTTCGCGTCGGCATTTGAAATCGGCGGCACTTCATTCTGTGAGCTGATCGCGACCGTGAAGATCGTCGGCGCGTTCGACGGATTTGTCGGGGACTTGCTGCCGCAGCCGGCGACGGCGAGGGCGGCGGCGCACGCGAGCATCGCGAACCGTTTCATGGGGAGCCTCCTCCACGCCGGGCGACCACACGTCCGGCATGCGCGCGTCGAATGGCAAGAGGCGTGCCTCATGTCTGACGGCGGCCGTTTGCAAAATCAACAGGATCCGGCGGCGATCCAATTCCCCGCGTTACCGTACCCGTAAACAGGTTTACGCGTCTCGTCGGATGATCGCGCGGCTCACGCCGCGCCCCTCCAGCCGCGCGATCCATAATGGCGCATGGACGGGTGGCGTCATCCTTCGGTGTCGGTGAGCCTGCCCGAGGTGCACGGGTCGGTCGCCGTGCCCACGGGCGGGTTCTGGCGGAAAATGTTCGCGTTCGCGGGCCCCGGGTACCTCGTCGCGGTCGGTTACATGGACCCCGGCAACTGGGCGACGGACCTCGCCGGCGGGGCCCGGTTCGGCTACACGCTGCTGAGCGTGATCCTGCTGTCGAACCTGATGGCGGTGCAGGCCTGCCGCGACCACTATTCGAGGCCAACGACGATCGTCCTCTGGGTGCTGTGCGAGATCGCGATCGCGGCGTGCGACCTCGCGGAGGTGATCGGGTCGGCGATCGCGCTCAACCTGCTGTTCGGCCTCCCGATGGTGTGGGGCGTCTGCCTGACGTCGGCCGACGTGCTGATCGTCCTCATCCTCCAGCAGTACCGCTTCCGCTACGTCGAGGCCATCGTCGTTCTCCTGATCATCGGGATCGCGGGGTCGTTCGCGATCGAGATGGCCCTCTCGCGGCCGGCGATCGTCGACGTCCTCTGGGGCTTCCTGCCGCGCGCCGAGGTCGTCCGCAATCCGGAGATGCTCTACATCGCGGTCGGCATCCTGGGCGCGACCGTGATGCCGCACAACCTCTACCTCCACTCGTCCATCGTGCAGACGCGCAAGTACGGCGACACGCCGGAGGGACGGCGGGAAGCGATCAGGTTTTCCGGCATCGACTCCACCGTCGCGCTGACGTCGGCGCTGTTCCTCAACGCCGCGATCCTGATCATGGCGGCGGCGACGTTCCACGGCTCCGGCCACGAGAACGTCGCGGACATCTCCGACGTCTACATGCTGCTGACGCCGCTCCTCGGGACGCAGCTGGCGAGCACGCTGTTCGCCGTCGCGCTGCTCTTCTCGGGGCAGAACGCGACGCTGACCGGCACGCTCGCCGGCCAGATCGTGATGGAGGGATTCCTCAACATCCGGCTGCGGCCGTGGCTCCGTCGATTGATCACGCGGCTGCTCGCGATCGTGCCCGCGCTCATCACCGTCGTCCTGTACGGCGAGCGCGGCACCGGCTCGCTCATCATCCTCAGCCAGGTCGTGCTGAGCCTGCAGCTTCCGTTCGCGGTGTTCCCGCTCGTGATGTTCACGGGGGACCGGAAGAAGATGGGGGATCTCGTCGCGCCGAGGTGGATGCTCGCGCTCGCGTGGCCGGTCGCCGTCATCATCGCGGTGCTGAATGCGTATCTGCTGTGGCAGACGTTCTCTTGAGTGCTGGGGGCCGGGTGCTGAGAGAGGGTGCTGGGGGAATCGGGTGCTGGGGGCTGGGTGCCGGGGCAGAGTGCTGCGCAGCACCGATGCACTCCGCACGTTTCCGGCCCAGCACCCTGTCTCAGCACCCAGCCCCCAGCACCGCGTAGACTCTGATGTATAGCAACATTCTTGTGGCGGTCGAGAATTCCGACGCCGATCGCACCGTGCTCGATCATGTGCAACGGCTCGCCAGGCTGACGGGGGCGTCGCTGCTGCTCGTGCACGTCGCGGACGGCTGGGTCGCGCGCAACTACGAGGAGCTGACGCTGCGCGAGTCCGAGGAGATCAAGGACGACCGCGCGTATCTCGATCGGATCACCGCCGACCTGGCGGGGCGCGGCTTCGCGGTGCGCGCGCGCCTCGCAATGGGGGACCCGGCAAAGGAGCTGGTGCGCGTCGCCAACGAGGAGCACGTGGACCTCATCGCGATGTCGACCCACGGTCATCGCTTCCTGAACGACCTGCTCCGCGGCAGCACCGCGGATCGCGTGCGCCACAACGTGACGGTGCCGGTGCTGATGATCCGCGCGCAGGCTGTTGAAAAACAACAGCCTGAATGCTAATCGGGCACTAGCGATTCGCGATGGCGCCCGAGACGCGCGCCCCCGACTGGAGCGCGCCTTCCATATAGCCGACGAATGCATAGCACGTGTGCTCGCCGGCGAAGTACGCGCGGCCGCCCAGCGGTTGTTGCAGCAGCGGACCGACCGTCGTCACCTCACCGGGCGCCGGGAACGAGTACGACGCTTTGACCCATGGATCGGACGGCCAGTCCATGAAGCGCGTCCGCAGGATGTGCGACGCGACGTCGCGGTAGACGCGCGAGAGCGCGTCCACGTAGCGAGCCTGACGCTCCGTCGCCGTCCAGGTGCGGCAGTCGTCGGCCGCCGGTCCACCCGAGAACGCGACGAGCCCCGCGCCCGCGGTGCGCTGCCCGTCGGTCCCTTCCCACGTCAGCGTGACCGGTCCGTCGCTCAGCATCGACGGCGCGAGGCGCGCGCGGCGCCAGAACCGCTCGCGAAGGCCGATCAGGTACTTGACGTTGGTTCCCACCTGCGGGCGCATCGCGCTCGGCAGCGGCGGATCGAACGCGATGCGGTTCCACACCTGCGGCGGGATCGCGATGACGGCGAAGTCGCCGCGGTGCAACGCGCCCGCGGCCGTCGTCACCTCGACGCCGTCGCCCCGGACGGCGACCCGCGAGATGGGCGTACGGAGATGGACGCGGTCGGCGCCGAGTTCGGCGGCCAGCCGCGTCGCGAGCTGCTGGGTGCCGCCGGCGCAGCGGTAGACTTCCGTCTGTGTCCAGTACTTCTCGACGCCCCCGCCTTTGATCATCGCGAGGTTGCCGAGATAACTCTGCCACGCGGTGCGCACGCCGTTGTCGGCCGTCATCTGCGCCTCGATGCCGGCCTTGCAGAGCGGCGGCGCGTCGATCGACGCAATCCAGTCGGCGAGCGAGCGGCGGTCGAACGCCTCCGCGCCGGGCGTCTCCCACGGCCGGACGGGGTCGACGATGCGCGACGCGTCGGCGTCGATCCGCGCGAGCGCCTCCGTCATGTCCTTCCAGAGTTGTTCCGACTCGACGGCGGTCAGGCGGCGTCCCTGCAGGACGATGGGCGCCTCGAGGTCCTCCTCGGTGACGTCGCGGAACGAGAGGCCGAACCGTTCCTTGTATTTCACCCAGATCGGATGATTCGATCCGATCAGCTCGGCGCCCCCCTCCATCGTCCCGCCGGGCACGAGATCGTGGAAGGTGAGGACACGCCCGCCGATGCGGTTGCGCGCTTCGAGGACGGTGACGTCCGCGCCGGCGCGCGACAGCTCGAACGCGGCGCTGAGCCCCGCGAACCCGGCCCCGGCGACGATCACGCGCGGCGCCGATCCGCGCGGACCGCCGAACGCGAAGCGGTCGCTGAGCAGCAGACCGGCGGAGGCGGCGAGCGTCTGGCGCAGCATCTCGCGCCGCGAGATCCCGCCGCGAGCATAGCGGCCGTGCAGACGCGCGTACAGCGAGCGGCTCATGGGGGCTGGATTGCGCTACAGTCTAGCCCACTGCGCCGGCCACAGATGAACACGGGCCACGGATGAACACGGGCCACGGATGAACACGGGCCACGGATGAACACGGGCACGGATAACGATTTCACGCAAGAACCATTGGGCCTTCGGTGTGCCTCCGTGTGATCCGCGGCTGATTGGTCCGCGAGATCCGCGGCTGAGAGCGTGAGGAGACAGCGATGAGAAGAGTGGCGTGCGGACTGATGTCGATCGTGGCGGCCGTGGCTGTTGCGGCGCAGGAGCGCGAGGACCGCACGCTCCTGTCCGCCGAGCAGATGCGGGCCATCATCAACGAAGCGTCGGGGGAGCGCGCGATGCACCACGTCCTCGAGCTGGTGCCGTATCAGTTCGTGCGCCCGCCGTCCGAATACCAGACGCATTTCCGCGAGAGCGAGGTGATGGCGCGGTTCGCGAAGGAGTACGGCTTCAGCAACGTGACGATCGAGGACTTCCCGACCGGCCAGACCTGGCAGCCGGTGACCGGCGAGCTGTGGATGACGACGCCGCGAAGCGAGAAGCTGTACGACATCCATGACCTTCCCGAGGCGCTCGCGTCGGCGAACGCGAACGGCGACATCAGCGGCGAGCTGATCGACGTCCGTCAGGGGACGGCGCAGGATTTCGAAGGCAGGGACGTCAAAGGGAAGTTCGTGCTGTCGCTGGCGCCGAGCGGGCTTGCCGGCGTGTACGGGCGCGCCGTCGGGGCCGGCGCGATCGGCGTGCTCGGCATCAGCGCGATCGGACCCGGCGACCGCGCCGTGGATTATCCGACGGAGATCGTCTCCACGGGCGTCTCGGCGCAGCCCGGGACGGCGGCCTGGGCGCTCTCGCCGCGGACCGCGCGCCAGCTCGAGACGCTCCTCAACCGCGGCCAGAAGGTCACGATCCGATCGATCGTCAAGAGCGAGCAGGTGCCGAACAAGCAGGAGGTCGTCCACGCCGAGATCCCCGGCGACGGGAGCACGACGCAGGAAGTCGCGATCGGCGGCCACCTGTTCGAGGGCTACATCAAGCAGGGCGCGAACGACGACAGCTCCGGCTGCGCGCTGACGCTCGAGATCGGGCGCACGTATCTGAAGCTGATCGACGACGGGACGCTCCCGAAGCCGAAGCGGACGATCAACTTCCAGTGGGTGCAGGAGATCAGCGGCACGAACGCGTGGCTCGGCGCGCATCCGGACAAAGGGAAACGCATCATCGGCGACCTCAACTTCGACATGGAGGCGATCCGCCTCACGATGAGCCGCAGCTACTGGATCATGCAGCGGACGCCGGACACGTTCCCGTCGTACATCAACGACATCGGCCAGAGCATGATGGAGTACGTCTCGGAGCTGACGCGCGAGCGCGTGCGCTATCGCCAGAACGGCTATGCGCCGAGCGTCGGCATCACGTCGCCGAACGGCAGCACCGACGCGTTCTACATCAAGATCGATCAGCACTACGGGGCCAGCGATCACGTCACCTACATGCAGCACGGGATCCCGGCCGTGATGTTCATCACGTGGCCCGACATGTGGTACCACTCGTCGCAGGACACGCCGGACAAGCAGGACCCGACGCAGTACCGGCGCGCGGCGATCGTCGGCACCGGAGCGCTCGCGGCGATCGCGGGAGGCGGCGACGAGCTGGCGGCCCGCGTGACCGCCGAAAATCTGAGCCGCGGCACCGAGCGGATGGGCGCCGCCGAACGCAAGGGCACCAGCTATCTCGCCGACGCGGCGACCGCGGACGCGCTCGCGGTCGCGTGGAAGGAGGCGCGGATCGCGATCCGCCACCAGGCCGACGTCGAGAAAGGCGTGATCCGATCGTCGGGCGTGCTGTACGACGATCCGTCCGGCGCGGCGAAGAGGCTCGCGCCGATCGAGGCGGCGGTCGATCGCGTGTCGGCCGCGCTGCAGGATGAAGCGCGCGCGGCGTACGCGCTCGAGTCGCAGCGCCTCAACACGCCGCCGACCTTCCAGCCGCCGATGACGCCGGAGGAGAAGGACGCCGCGAGCCTGATCGTCGAGTGCGTCAACGGGTCGACGCCGTCCGGCTGCGCGTCGGCTCCCGGCGCGGGGCGCGGCGGGGGCGGCGGCCCGTCAGCCGTTCCGCAACACATCGGCGCCGAGCTGAACATCCTGCTCGGCCAGCACAAGAGCGTCCTCGAGATCCGCGATTTCCTGTCGGGCGAATTCGAACCGGTCGCGCTCGCCGACGTCATGACCGCCCTCCGCGCGCGCGCAGCCTCGGGACAGATCCGGCTGGTGAAGAAGTGACGATAGGCTTTAGGCTTTAGAAAGCCTATTCCGATGAAATTCCCCACATGGCGTTCCGACCGCCGCGAGTTGACGTGGCTGCTCGTCTTGCTCGGTCTCGCGACGCTGCTCTTCATCTTCGTCAAGCTCGCCGGCGAAGTGATGGAGGGGGACACGCAGGCCTTCGACACCCACGTGTTGCGCGCGCTGCGCGAGACGAACGATGCCGCCACTCCGATCGGCCCGCGATGGCTGTCCGGCGTCGCGATGGACCTGACGGCGCTGGGCGGCCCCACGGTGATCGGGCTCCTCGTGTTTTCGATCACGGTGTTCCTGCTCCTGCAGGGCATGTCTCGTCACGCGCTCA
>QHWR01000167.1 GCA_003223835.1 Acidobacteriota bacterium
CGACGCCCTGGACTTGGCGACTGCCCGTCGTGCCGAGTTGGAGCGTGTGGACCGAGATCTTTATCGCGGTTTCAGTGCGGAGGTGCAGCTTAACATCGGCTCTCTGGCCCTCGCCGAGGCTACGGCCAGCGAGCTGGTTCAGCGAGCTGTGAGTAGGCCAGAGGTTGTCGTTACGGCACATAAGGTGCTCGGTGAGGTGCGGGCGTACGAGCTGAATTATGGGGAAAGCCTAAAACACTACTCGTCAGCACGAAACTTAGCTAAGGAACTGCGCGATAGTAACGTCGAGGCGGCGGTAGAGCTCAGTTTTCTTAATCGATTCTGGGGCGTTTTACCTCTTGAGAGTTCTTTAACCGGATTCGCTGACGTCAAACGCGCAGTTGCGCGAAGCGCGCGCCCAAGCCACTTTGCGGAGCTTCGCTTGTGTGCGGCGCGAGTCGAAGCGAGACGGGGAAGTCGTATCGAGGCGTCGCGGCACTTACTCGCAGCGATGGACTTTCTCGACGGGTCGCCCAATGCGCGGATTTTGGCGTTGGCACACCTAAACCGATGCGTTCTTTACATCCTAGATGGCGATCTTGAACGAGCGTTGGAATCGGCTGATGCTGCTCTGAGAAGCGCCGATCGATCAGGTCATTTTAGAACGCGCGTTGCGGCGCTTATAGACACGGCTCATATCCTGCACTTACAAGGGAAGTACGATGAGGCTCAAAGGTCTCTGAGTGTCGCACTGAAAGATAGCGCCGAACATCCGCAGCTGAAGGCAGCGGCGTTGGATTGCATGGCTAACATACTGTTGTCGAGCGGTCGAGACCGAGAGGCGGCGGAGGTACTCGATCAGATACGTAAGTTTCGGATGGAGCCCTCTGGGTTTGTCCTTCATTGGGATGAACTGACTGAGCTGTATTCGTCCGCGATTCTCGCGCGTAGTAGGGGTGAACAGGGAAAGTCGGAGGCGCTAATCCGGCATGGGCTTGACCTTGCCGAAACGAACCACGATCAACTGTGGGCTCCAAAACTGAGGCTGGCGCTAGCTGAGAGTCTCCTGAGGCGGGGCGCTGCCGACGACTCAGCCTTGGTTCTCACCAGGGTAATAGGATCTGGGTTCCTTTCCCTGGAGCTCCTTGTTCGTACTTATTTGGCGCGAGCGGTTGCCGAACGATTGGCTGGCAGGCTTTACGATGCCAGTGTCCATGCAACGAGGGCCGTCAGAGTAGCCGGAGCAATTGGTCATCGGTTGCTCGAGGATGAGGCTAGGGGATTAAACCTGCCGGATCCCGATACAAGCCGCGTTCCCACGCTCGATGACGCGGTCGCGTTAATCGAGTTGGCGGGCTATCCGCACGTTCTGGCGCGGGAGGCGTACGCGCTCCTCGAGACCACCGCGGCCGCCGACGCCTCTGCCATCGTCGCCCGCGGGAACGACGGCGTGCGGGTCGTCACGTCGCGCGGGTGGACCGCTGACGAAGCCGCCCGCGCCGCGGCGGACCCCGACGGCCGCCTCCGCATCGTCTGCGGCGCCCACCGCGACGAGACGTGGGAGATCGTCGCCGACGTCAAACCGTCCCTCGCCGACCGCTGCAACGCCGTCGCCGTCCGCAAGCTGACCGAGACCGCCGTCACCCTCGACCGCTATCGGCGCGACGAAAAGCAGCGCGCCGCCCTCTGGCCCGCCGGCACCCTCGAGACCGACGGCGGCCTCTGGGTGTCCGAGCAGATGACCGAGCTGCTGTCGATCGCGCGCCGCGTTGCGACGGCCGACATCACCGTGCTGCTCACCGGCGAGACGGGCACCGGCAAGGAAGTGCTCGCGCGCGCGATCCATCGCGCGTCAGGGCGCGCGCAGAAGCCGTTCGTTCCATTCAACTGCACCGCGGTCCCCCGAGAGATGCTCGAAAGCCAGCTGTTCGGGTACCGCAGGGGCGCATTCACCGGCGCCGACGCGCCGTTCGACGGCGTCATCCGCGCGGCCGCCGGCGGCACGCTGTTCCTCGACGAAATCGCGGAGATCGGCCCCGACCTGCAGCCGAAGCTCCTGCGCTTCCTCGAGACGCACGAGGTGCACGGGCTCGGAGAGGCGCAGCCCGTCAAGGTGGACGTCCGCGTCATCGCCGCGACCAACGCCGACCTCGACTCGCTCGTGTCGGCGGGACGGTTCCGCGAGGACCTGTACTACCGCCTCAACGCCGTACGGCTGCGGCTGCCGCCGTTGCGCGAGCGCCGCGAAGAGATCCCGCCGCTCGTTGACCTGTATCTGCGCCGCTCGTGCGAGGAGCTGAAAAAGGGACGGCTGACGCTCGACGATGAGACGCTGGAGTTCCTGCTGCTCTACAGCTGGCCGGGCAACGTCCGGCAGCTCGTGAACGAAATGCGGCGCATGGCCGCGCTCGCCGAGCCGGACAGCGTCATCACCCCCGCGCTGCTGTCGCCGGAAATTCAGGCGTCGCGCCGCACGATCCGCGTCGGTCCCGGCGACGAGCCGGAAATCCGCATCCGTCTGGATCAGCCGCTCGACGCCGCCATCGAGATGATCGAGCAGTCGATGATCCGCCGGGCGCTCGACCGCGCGCGCGGCCGCTACGAGGACGCGGCGCAACTGCTGGGGATCTCGCGCAAGGGGCTCTTCCTCAAGCGCCGCCGCCTCGGCCTGCGCAAGGCGTCCTAGAGCTGGCGCCGACGCCCGACACTATCGGCCGAGCACCCGTTTCAACTGCTGGTTGTGACGGATGATGTGCGCGGTCGCCCACTCGCCAAGCTGATAGAGCGTGACGGTGCCCACCGCCGGGTGCGTGATCGCG
Source organism: Acidobacteriota bacterium (assembly GCA_003223835.1). Taxonomy (GTDB): domain Bacteria; phylum Acidobacteriota; class Vicinamibacteria; order Vicinamibacterales; family 2-12-FULL-66-21; genus Gp6-AA38. The sequence goes on from QHWR01000167.1 coordinate 2,799, forward strand.
AGGCCGGCGCCGCGTTCGGCCGTGAGAGCTTGGAGCGCGGCGAGCAGCCGCGCCTCGGACGCCGAGAGCGCCGCCAGCACGTCGTCGCGCTGGACGCCGTCGGGCGGCGACACGCCGCGGCTCGCCGTGAGCCTGCCCGGGATCGACGCCGCGATCTCCGCCCACGGCCGTTCCCGGAATCCCGCGGCGACCGGCTCGGAGGGACGCTTGCCCTCGACGAGATCCGCGAACACGTCGGTGACGCGCGCGACGTGCCAGGCGATCTGCGCCGCGGACCATCCGCCGTCCGGCGCGGTCCGCTGCGCCTCCTCGGCCGACGCGGTCGCGAGGCGCGCCATGAATCTCGCGTTCGCCTCTTTGTACGCCTGCCCCACGCGTTCGATTCGGTGTTCGTGCGCCGCCGTCATGATCGCCTGCCGATCGGAAGCCTTCGGGGCATCAGCCGCCGTAATACGACGGAAGAGGCATGTCGCGCATCGTGTGCAGCCCGGGCGCGGCCATCAGGATTTTCGGGATTGAATTGACGGCGATCGACGCCGTCGCGACGTCGCCGTGCACGCCGCCGGCGATTTTCATCCTGAGCTCCGGCGACCCGGTGATCTCGACCGCGTCGAACGACTCCGGCGCACCGAGATACGCCTCCATGTGCAGCACGATCGCCGGCTTGCCGTCGCGATATCCAGTGCCGTCCTGCACGATCCCGCAGACGTACCCCGGGTCGACGGCGAGGAACTCGCTCGCGACCGTCTCGGTCGCAATGCGCGGCTTGATTTCGTCCGTGATCCGATCCAGCTTCCATCCCATCGCGTCCGCGATCATCGAGATCGATTCCGTCAACCCGACGTGGCGGACCGATCCATCATCGACTTTCTTCTCGAATTGCTCGCGTGTGAGTCCGGCGCCGATTTTCTGCTGAAACGGCAGCCGCCGGATGCGCGCGTCCTGCACGCGGTCCACGCGAATGGCCTCCACGCGCTCGCAGACTCCCGTCAGCATGATGGGCAGTGCGTCCATCGCGAACCCGGGGTTGACGCCCGTTCCGAGGACGGCGACCTTCGCCTTCTTCGCCAGCCGATGAACCTCGCGCGCGTACCGGAGATTCGACGCGGACGGATAGGCCAGCTCCTCGGTCGTCGAGACGATCGGCACCCTGAACTTCAGGATGGTCTCGATCTGCGGCAGCACGCGCTTCAGCGACGAGCTCGTACACAGCACGGCGACATCCGGCTTCGAGGCTTTGATCGCTTTCCTGGCGTCCGCCGACACCTTGATGCGAAGGGAACGGCCGACCTCCGCGATCGCGCCCAGGTCGCGTCCCGCCTTCGCGGGATCGATGTCGACGCCGCCGACGATCCGGAACCCGCGCCGCTCGGCGACCTGCCGCACGATCGCGGCACCGATCGGTCCGAGCCCGACATGCAGCACGCGGATGGGTCCTTTTCCTGACGCCATGAAGGTGGATTATACCTTTGGTGTAGGATTGGCGCGTGTGCGCGCCACTCGCGATCGCCGTCTCGCTCGTCGTCGCGGCCGCGGTTCCGTCCGCCGCGCAGTCGACGTCGGCGACCGCGCGTTCCCCGCGCAACGCGAGTTATACGATCGACGCGCGTCTGGATCCGCGCACGCGCACGATCACAGGCGACGAGGTCCTCGCGTGGCGCAACGTCACCGAGCGGCCGGCGGCGTCGCTGCAGTTTCACCTCTACTACAACGCCTGGCGCAACACGACGTCGACCTGGATGCGCGAGCGGGCGCTCGCCGGAGCGCGCGACGACACGCGCCGCGAAGCCGAGTGGGCATCGATCGACGTCACGAGCGTGCGTCTGATCGCGTCCGGCGGAGGGCCGGCCGACGTCACGGCCCGCATGCGCTTCATCGCGCCCGATGACGGCAACACGGACGATCGCACGGTCGTCGAGATCCCGCTCGATGCGCCCGTCGCGCCGGGCCAGACGATACAGGCACGCCTCACGTGGTCGGCGCACGTCCCGCGCACGTTCGCGCGAACGGGAGCCGTGGATGATTTCTTCTTCATCGCGCAGTGGTTTCCAAAGATTGGCGTGCTCGAGAACAGCGGCTGGAACTGTCATCAGTTCCACAACGTCACCGAGTTCTTTTCCGACTTCGGCGTCTACGATGTCCGGTTGACGGCGCCGCGCGGATGGGTCGTCGGCGCGACCGGCGTCGAGCAGGACACGCGCGACACGGCAGACGCGACGACGCATCATTATTATCAGGAGGACGTCCACGATTTCGCGTGGACGACCAGTCCGCATTATCTGGAACGCCGCGCGCGCTTCGAGCATCCATCGCTGCCCCCGGTCGATATCCGGCTGCTCCTCCAGCCGGAGCACGCCGCGCAGGCCGAGCGGCACTTCGCCGCTACGCGCGCGGCGCTGCGCTTCTACGGCGAGTGGTTCGGCGCGTACCCGTACGGACACATCACCGTGGTCGATCCCGCCTGGCAGGGCGGCGCGGGAGGGATGGAGTACCCGATGCTCTTCACCGCGGGGACACGCTGGCTGGCGCCGCCGAAGGGCGTGCAGCCCGAAGAAGTCACGATCCACGAGGCGGGCCATCAGTTCTGGTACGGCATCGTCGCGACGAACGAATTCGAACACGCCTGGATGGACGAAGGCCTCAACACGTTTTCCACGGCGCGGACGATGTGGCAGGCGTTTCCGGGACGCGTCTACACGCAACGGTACTTCGGCGGCTTCATACCCTGGTCGTTTCCCGGCTTGCCGCTCGCCCGCGACGTGGACGGCGACCGCGTCGCCGGCTATCGTCCGGCGGCCCGGCAGGACGTCCAGGCCACGCCCACGTGGCGCTACTGGCCGGGGACCGCGGGCGCGATCACGTACAACAAAACAGCGTTGTGGCTGCACACCCTCGAGCGATATCTCGGCTGGCCCACGCTGCAGCGCATCATGTCCACGTACTTTCAGCGGTGGGCGTTCAGGCATCCCGCGCCGGATGACTTTTTCGCGGTCGCGACCGAGGTGAGCGGACAAGACCTCACCTGGTATTTCGATCAGGTTTATCGAGGGTCTCAGACGTTCGACTATGGTATCGACGTCTTCCGCAGCGAACCGGTCGGCTCGCAGTTCCACACCGCGGTCGTCGCGCGCCGCTACGGTGACGGCGTGTTCCCGGTGCCGGTTCGCGTGACGTTCGCCGACGGCCAGGAAATCGTTTGGAACTGGGACGGCCGCGATCGATGGAAGCTGTTCGCGGTGGATCGGCCATCGCCCGCGACGACGGCCGAGGTCGATCCGGCGCGCGTGCTGCTGCTGGATGTGAATCGGACCAACAACGGCGTGTCGCTGCATCCGAGCACGCGCGCGGCCGCCCGCAAGTGGTCGGTGACATGGTTGATCTGGCTGCAGGATCACCTGCTCACCTACGGGTTTTTCGTCTGATATGACGGCACTGCACGCGTTTCGTGACGGCGCGCGCCGCGTGGCACGCGCGCCCGCGATCGTCGCCGGGACGTTTGCGCTGACGCTGCTGGTCGCCCTGCCGCTCGCGATCGCGCTGCGGGGCATGCTCGAAGCGCATCTGGGCGCGAGCGTGGCCGCCGACGCCGCCGCGCGCGGCGCGAACTACGAGTGGTGGCAGGAATTCATGGCGCAGGCGGCAGGCTTGGGGACGACGTTCGTGCCGTCGATCATCGGATTCGGCGCGGTGCTCCAGAATCTGAGCAACCTTGTCGACAACGTTCCGATGGCGACGACCATCGCCGGCGTCACAGGCGCGTGGCTGGTGCTCTGGGCGTTTCTCTCGGGCGGCATCATCGATCGCTTCGCGCGCGACCGTGCGACGCGCGCCCGGGGCTTCTTCGCCGCATGCGGCGCGCACATCGGACCGGTGCTGCGGTTGGGGTTGGTCGCGCTCGTCGCGTACTGGGCGCTCTTCCGCTGGGTGCATCCATTGATCTTTGGCGTCATTTACACAGGCGTAACACACGACACCGCTGTTGAACGCACCGCGCTGCTTATTCGTCTGATCGCGTACGGAGCGTTCGCGATGACGCTGGGGCTCGTCAACGTCGTCTTCGACTACTCGCGGATCCGCATCGTCGTCGAGGAGCGCCGCAGCGCGCTGGGCGCGCTGCTGGCCGGCGGACGGTTCGTGCGCCGGCATGCGGGCGCGGTCGCCGGGCTGTACGCACTCAACGGTCTGACATTCGTCGTGGCGCTCGCCATCTACGCCGTCGCCGCGCCGGACGTCGTGCCGGCGGGCGCGGGCACGTGGTTCGTCCTGCTGGCCGGCGAGCTGTACATCCTCGTGCGGCACTTCCTGAAGCTGACGTTCTATGCTTCGGAAACCGCGCTGTTCCAGTCGCGCCTGGCGCATGCGGCCTACACCGCCGCGCCGCCGGTCGTGTGGCCTGATTCTCCCGCGGCGGAGTCGATCGCAAACGCGTCGCCGTCCGCATTGCGGTGACGGTCCGCATCGCGCCATGAGCCGCTCCTTCAAAAACGCTCGCATCCTCATCATCGACGACGAGGAACAGAACGTCGAGGTGCTGCGCCGCATCCTCATGCGCGCGGGATACTCGCGCGTCGAGACGACGACGGACTCACGCGACGCGGCGGCGTTGTATGTGCAGCTCCGGCCGGACCTCATCCTGCTCGATCTTCACATGCCGCACCTCGACGGCGTCGGCGTCATGGAGCAGCTCAGCGAAATTGCGGAGGCGACGTACCTGCCCATCCTGATCCTCTCCGCAGACGTGACCCCGGAAGCGCGCCGCGAAGCGCTGTCGCGCGGCGCGAAGGATTTCGTGAACAAGCCCTTCCAGCAGGACGAAATCCTGCTGCGCATCAAGACGCTGCTGGAAACGCGCTTCCTGTATCTGAAGATCCAGAGCCAGAACCAGATCCTCGAGGTCAAGGTGCGCGAGCGGACGCGCGCGCTCGAAGAAGCGCAGATCGAAATCATCGAGCGTCTCGCGATGGCCGCGGAGTTCCGCGACGACAACACCGGCCAGCACACCCAGCGCGTCGGGCAGATGTCGGCGTTGCTGGCCCGCCAGCTCGGGCTCCCCGACACGCAGGTGACGCTCATCCGCCGCGCCTCGCCACTCCACGACGTGGGAAAGATCGGCATCCCCGACACGATCCTGTTGAAGCTTGGCAAGCTGACGCCCGCCGAATTCGAGATCGTGAAGGGCCACACGGCGATTGGCGCCCGGATCCTGTCAGGAGGCAAATTCCCGCTGCTGCGCCTCGCGGAGGAGATCGCGTTCAATCACCACGAGCGGTGGGATGGGTTCGGATACGGCGCCATTCGTGGAGACGACATCCCGCTCGCGGGCCGGATCGTCGCGGTCGCGGACGTGTTCGACGCGCTCACGCAGCAGCGGCCCTACAAGCCTGCGTGGCCCGTTGGCGAGGCCATCGCGGAGATCGACCGGCAACGGGGACGTCAGTTCGACGTCGCCATGGTGGACGCGTTTCTGCGCGTGATCGAACAACAGCCTGCCGAGCAGCCGGAAGAAAACGGCGACTGGCCGCGCCGGCCGTTCGCGCGCTACTGAGCATGGGATCAGACAGCAGCCGCATCGTGGCGTGGCTTCGCGGACGCGTGGCCGCCGCCGGAGCGCGTGGTTTCGTCGTCGGACTGAGCGGCGGCGTGGATTCGGCGGTCGTCGCGCGGCTGTGCCAGATCGCCGCGCCGGACGCGGTTCTCGGCGTCATCATGCCGTGCCACAGCGATCCACGCGACGAACGGGACGCGAAGCTCGTCGCCGATCATTTCGGCGTCGCGACCACTCGCGCCGACCTCGCGCTGCCCTACGACCAGTTCACGAACACGCTCGGCGATGCGCTGGCGCTGCTTCCGGCGTCGCAGCGCACGGCGCCCGGGGCCGCCGGCGCGACCGACATCAGAGCGCGCGTGCCGCTTGCGAACGTGAAGCCGCGCATGCGGATGGCGACGCTGTACTTCCTGGCGAATTCGTTGAATTATCTCGTCGCGGGCACCGGCAACCGCAGCGAGCTGGCCATCGGCTACTTCACCAAGTACGGCGACGGCGGCGTCGACCTGCTCCCGCTCGGGCACTTGTTGAAGAGCGAAGTCCGCGCGCTCGCCCGCGAGCTTGGCGTGCCCGCGTCGATCATCGAAAAACCACCGAGCGCCGGCCTCTGGCCTGGGCAGACCGATGAAGTCGAGATGGGGTTCACGTACGCGGACCTCGAGAACTATCTGACCGGTGGCCCCGAGACGGTCGCGCCCGCGCTCGCCATGCGCATCGAACGTCTCGTCCGCGCCAGCGAGCACAAGCGAACGACGCCGCCGACGCCCGATGACGGCGATCAACTCGACGACGACCAACGACTGACGACGGGCGACTGACGACCAGCGACTAACGACTCACGTTCGCCCTACCCGACCCCCATCCCCATCTCCGCCGGCGGCTCCTGGGTTTCCGGCACCGGTTCCTGATCGCCGCTCAACTGGCGAAGCGCAGCTTCGGCCACGTCGTGCAGCGCCGGGTCGGCCGACGACGCGAGCCGGGTGAGCTGCGGCGCGAGGCCGTGCAGCCGCAGCACACCGACGGCCTGCGCGGCGCTCGTCTGCAGCCAGGCATCCTCGCTTCCCAGCAACGTCGCGATCGCCTGCTCGGCGGATGTCAGGGGCGCGCCGACAAAGCGATTCCCGAGCGCGATCCGTTCGGCCAGCGTGACCTGCGGATCGAGGACGGGCACGATGAGCTGGCGCAGCGCGGGCGCGAGCACGTTGTCGAGGAATTCGAGCGCGTTCGCGCGAATCGTGGGATTCGTGGAGCGCAGCCCGACGTAGGCGTCCTGGAGATCCGCGTCGGGGAACAGCAGCGACATCAGCCGGAAAATCCGTTCCAGTTCCTGATCCATCGACTGCCGCACCGCCTGGACGACGCTGTCTTCGTCGGCGAGCGAGGGCCGCAGCGCGCCGAGCACCTGGTACGACCGGTAATGCCCCGCGATCTCCGCGGCCAGCAGCAATTCGACGAGGCCGCGGTCGATCGTGACCTCCGGATGGAGCCGCCGCAGCTTGTTGAGCGACGAGATCACGCGGTAGCGGACCGTCGCGTCCCCCTGCAGTAACGCCTCGATGAGCGCATGTCCCGCCTCGGCGCTGCCGATGCGGACGAGCGCGATCGGGATCTCGCGCCGCACGTCGAGCGGCACGGCGTCGTCCAGCAGGCGCGCCTGGAGGGTCGGCACCACGTCGTTGCCGTAGCGCGCGAGCGCCTCCGCCGCTTCGTCGCCGATCGCGGGGTTGCGGAGCGCTTCGATGAGCGCGTCGACAGCGCCTGGCGAGACGAGGACCCGTGCCGTCGCGACGGCGTGCCTCGCGACGGAGGGGTCCTCGTCGCGGATGAGCGCGCTCAGCAGGTCATCGAAGGCGCCGGGCACGAGCGCGAGCACCCGCGCGGCTTCCGCGCGATCCTGCACGCCGTCGGCCCCCTTCGTCTCGACCATCTGTTCGAGAATTGCGCGCGCCGCTTCCAGGTTGCGGGACGGCCCGGGCGACGACAGGAACGCGGCCATCCCCGCCCGGATCGAGAAATCCGCGAAATCCCCCAGCTCCTCGATGCGGGCGAGCGGGTCGATCCCCATCTCGCGCGCCAGGAACAGCAGCGCTTCCGTGCGGACGCCGAGGTCCGGGTCGCGCAACAGGTCTCCGGCGATCGGCGCGATCGCGCGATCCCCAATCTCGCTCAGCAGCGCGAGCGAACGGCGGCGGACTTCCGCGTCGGGATGGCCGAGGAGCGCCCGCAGCGACACGCGCCAGCGGTCCACGCGTTGCGCCTCGATGACCGACAACGCGTAGAGCACCTCTTCGGGGTCGTCGGCCGACAGCTTCGACGCGAGGGCGTCGGCGGCGAGCCGATCGAGGACGCTGCGGGACGCCCGCTCGGCGTCGAGCCGATGTTGATGGATGCTGTCCCGGATCGTGCGGACGTATTCCCGCCGGAGCCGCCACGCGACACCGAGCCAGATCGACGTCAACGCCACGTTGGCCGCCGCGATGCCGCGGAGGCCGAAATGAAGCCCCGGCAGGCCGAGGAAGCCGCCCGTCGCGATGCCCAACAGCACGCCGCCGATCCCGTCCCCGATTCGATTGACCACGATGTCGATCGCGTTCTTGATCGGCGCTCGTGCCCCCGGCGCAATCGGCAGATACAGCAGCTCGTACGTCGCCTTGTCGACCGAGAAGCGCAGACCCTGGTCGAACGCGTTGTTCATCGCGACGGTGATCAGGCCGGGCAGCAGCATGACCGATGCGCCGCCGAGCCAGAGCGCCGCGGGCAGCAACAGAATCGTCACGCCGACGCCGAATTTCCTCAGCACGGGACCGGTCAGCGTGAGCTGCACGACGAACGCGACAATGCCGAGGAAGACGTTGAAGGTCCCGAAGAATCGCGCGAGAGCGGTCGCGTCCTTCGGGTGCAGGTCGCCGGCCAGCAGGCTGAGCTGAAACGAGGTCCACTCCGTCACGATGGCGACGAGGAACACCATGACGGCGAGGTGGCGCAGATAGGGACGCGTGCGGATGTCCTGCAGCGTCTCGCGGAACCGCCGCGAAA
>QHWR01000337.1 GCA_003223835.1 Acidobacteriota bacterium
GCTCGTGCTGACCGTGTTGACCGGCGGCAACCTCCTGGGCACCTCCGTGTTCGCGATGTTCGGTCCGAACCGCCTCGCGTTCGAGGCGTTCGGCGCCAGCGGCGCGTATCCGGTGTTCGTCGAAGGGCGCTGGTGGACGCTGCTGAGCGCCGGCTGGGTCCACGCGGGGCTGCTGCACATCCTCTTCAACATGCTGTGGGTCCGGCAACTGGGACCGGCCGTCGCGGACATTTACGGCGCGGCCCGCATGGTCATCATTTACACGATCGCGTGCGTCACCGGCTTCTTTCTCAGCTCGTTTCTCGCGGCCTTCGCCGCGATTCCATTTTTCTCCGGCGCCGGCTACACGCTGGGCGCGTCCGCGCCGATCTTTGGCCTCCTCGGCGCGCTCGTGTACTACGGGCGGCGCGGCGGAAGCAGCCTGGTTCGATCGGAGGCGACGGGGTACGCCATCACGCTCTTCGTCTTCGGGTTGATCATGCCGGGCGTGGACAACGCCGCGCATGCCGGCGGCTTCCTGGGCGGGTACCTCGCCGGGCTCTGGCTGGATCCGCTCAAAGCGGAGCGCATGGATCACTTCGTCGGCGCCGCGATCTGCCTCGGCCTCACCGCGCTCTCGATCGTCACCTCCGCCGTGACGGTGTTCGTGTCGATGTTCGTCGATGCGTAAACCTGTCGTCCTGATCACAGGCGCCGGCGGCGAGATCGGCCACGGGCTGATCGAGCGGCTCGCGGCGCGGCGCGAGCGGGCGATCGTCACCATCGATCTGGCGCGCCTCGACGCCACGATGGCCCCGAACGTCGACCGCGAGGTCACCGGATCGATCCTCGATCGCGGGCTGCTCGAGCGCGTCCTCGCGGAGTTCGAAGTCGATCTGATCTTCCATCTCGCGGCGCTCCTCTCCACGCGATCCGAGTTCACGCCGGTCACCGCGCACCAGGTCAACGTCGAGGGAACGCTCACGCTGCTCGAGTTCGCCCAGCACGAAGGGGAGTCGCACGGCCGTCCCGTGACGTTCGTCTACCCCTCGTCCGTCGCGGCGTATGGGCTGCCGGACCTGGAGACGAAGCGCGCCACGGCGAAGGTGAAGGAAGACGAATGGCTGCAGCCGACGACGATGTACGGGTGCAACAAGCTGGCGTGCGAGCTGATGGGCCGCTATTACGCGCGGTACTACAAGCAGCTCGCGGCGGAGCCGTCGAGCGGGCGCGTCGATTTTCGCGCGGCGCGCTTCCCCGGTCTCATCTCGGCGATGACGATGCCGTCGGGCGGGACGTCGGACTACGCGCCGGAGATGATTCATGCGGCCGCCCGCGGCGAGCCGTACGCGTGCTTCGTGCGCCCGGACACGCGGATTCCGTTCATGGCGATGCCCGACGGCATCGACGCGTTGCTGCAGCTCGCGGCGGCGCGGCGCGACACCCTGCGGCGTACCGCGTACAACGTCGGCGCGTTCAGCCCCACCGCCGACGAGATCCGCACCGTCGTCCTCGAGGCGTTCCCGCGAGCGGAGATCACGTGGCAGACCGATCGCAAGCGGCAGGGGATCGTGGATTCGTGGCCGGCGGACGTCGATGATTCCGCGGCGCGGCGCGACTGGGGCTTCGCGCCGCGCTACGACTTCGCGCGCGCGTTCAGCGAGTATCTGATTCCGATGATTCGAAAGCGGTATGCGTGAACAGGCGTTAGGCTTGCCCAAAGCCTATTCACGATCGATCCACTCCGGCGGCGGCGTGATCGTCGGCGCGGGCGGCGGACCGGGATCCGGCCGGCCGCTGCCGCCGAAGCGGCTGATGGCGCGCACGACCATGTCGTGCGTGCAGGTGATCTGACACGACAGCCGCGCGCCGATGACGCCCTTGGCCGTAAGGACCTGCTTCTCGGCGACCGTCATCTTTTCCGGCTCCCCCGCAATGAACTCGACGCGGCACGTCGTGCACCGCGCGTTCCCGCCGCAGGCGTGCAGCACATCCACGTGCGCGTCCTGTTCGATCGCGAGGACGAGGCGCTTGCCCGCGGGCACTTCGACGGTGCGGAACCCTTCGACGGTCAGCTTGGGCATCGGTGGATCATATCAAGCCGGATGGGGGATGGCCGATGGCGGATGACGGCCCTCGGTCCTCGAACAAGTAATAATCGAAGGGTGATCTCCGTTGACATGCTCGTCTCCGCGTATCGATGGCGGTGGAGCCGGGGGACATTCAGTGGTTTTCGCCCGATCCGCGCGGGATCATCCCGCTCGACTCGTTTCACCTGCCGTCGCGGCTGGCGCGGGTGATCCGGCAGGGACGGTTCGAGGTGACGGTCGATCGCGACTTCGACGCCGTCATCCGCGCGTGCGGGTCGCGCCAGGACGCGGACGGCAGCTGGATCGACGCGGAGATCATCGACAGTTACCGCGTGCTGCACCGGCGCGGGTTTGCGCACTCGGTCGAAGCGTGGCGGGACGGATCGCTCGCCGGCGGCCTCTACGGCGTCGCGCTGCGGGGCGCGTTCTTCGGCGAATCCATGTTCCATCGCGAGACGGACGCGTCGAAGGTGGCGCTGGCCGCGCTCGTGGAGCGCGTCCGCGCGCGCGGCTATCGTCTCCTCGACGTGCAGTGGGTGACGCCGCACCTGGAACAGTTCGGCGCGCGCGAGATTCCACGCCGCCGCTACCTCCGGCTCCTCGACGCCGCCATGCAGGTCGAGGCGACCTTCGTGTGACTCCTTCTCTATGAGACCTGACCCGGCGTGGCGCGTCCTGGCCGGCGTGTCGCTGATCTCGGGCGCGCTGCTGATGACCGAGCTGTCGCTGACCCGCATCTTCTCGGTCACGATGTACTACCACTTCGCGTTTCTGGCGATTTCGATCGCGCTCTTCGGCCTGAGCGCCAGCGGCGTGTACGTCTTCCTGCTGCGCGAACGCTTCGCGCGCGTGCCGGCCGAGCGGCTGCTGGCGATCCACGCCGGCGCCTACGCGGCCGCGACGGTGGCGGCGCTCGCCATCCTCGTCCGGCTGCGCGTCGGCCTCAACTACGGCGCCGGGAACGTCGCGTTGATGACGGCGACGTATCTGCTGGCCGCGCTGCCGTTTTTCCTGGGGGGCGCGGCGATCTCGGTGGCGATCGCCCGGTTCAGCGCCGTCGTCAACGCCGTGTACGCCGCCGACCTGCTCGGCGCCGGCGCCGGATGCCTCGTGCTGATGCCCGCGCTCAACCGGCTCGGCGCGCCGGGCGCGATCCTCGCCGCGGTCGCGCTCGGCACGGTGGCCGCGGTGCTCTTCGCGCCGCCCGCTTCGCGCCGGCGCGTCGTCATGGTCGCCTCGTTCGCCGCAATCGTCGTCGTCGCCGTGGCGCTGCCGCCGCTTCGGCTCTTCGCGGTCAGCACGACGAAGGGGCACGAGCATCATCCGGTGCTCTTCAGCAAATGGAATTCGTTTTCGCGCATCGGCGTCTACGACCAGCCGTACGGCGCCTGGTCGCTGAGCCCTCGCTATACAGGTCCGCTCCCCGACACGCGGTTGATGGACATCGACTCGGCCGCGGGGACGCAAATCCTGCGGTTCGACGGCAACCTCCGTCAAGTTTCATACCTGCAGTACGAGCTGACGGCGATCGGCTATCGGCTCGTCGGCGATCAGTCTCGTGCCCTCGTGATCGGGACCGGCGGCGGCCGCGACCTGCTGTCGGCCCTCGTCTTCGGCGCACACGCGATCGACGGCGTCGAGATCAACCCGATCATCGTGAACGACGTGATGCGCGATCGGTTTCGCGAGTACTCGGGCGACGTCTACGATCGTCCGGGCGTGCGCGTCTTCGTCGAGGACGGCCGGAGCTTCGTGCGCCGCTCGCCGGAGCAGTACGACATCATCCAGGCCTCGCTCGTGGACACCTGGGCAGCCACCGCGGCGGGCGCCTATACGCTGACGGAGAACAGCCTCTATACCGTCGAAGCGTTCGGCGACTACCTCGATCACCTGAGCGATCGAGGCGTGCTCAGCATCTCGCGCTGGGTGTTCGACGGCCTGCGGCTGGTATCGCTCGCGCAGGAGGCGTGCGCGCGGCGCGGCTGGAACGCCGCCGATCGCCTCGCGATCATCCAGTACGACAAGGTCGCGACCTTTTTGCTGAAGAAGACGCCGTTCACGCCCGAGGAACGCGATCGGCTGGCGGCCACGGCGCGTGACCTCGACTTCACGGTCCTGTACTTGCCGGGCCTCGCGCCGCCGTCGCTGGGAGACACGCGGGACGACTACGCGCGGTTGATCCAAACGCCGGATCGCGCGGCGTTCTACCGCGGCTACGCGCTGGACGTGACGCCGACGACCGACGATCGTCCGTTCTTCTTCCACACGACGAAACTGCGCAACCTCGCGCCCGTCGCGGCGGTGCTGCGGCTCATCGGCCGTCCCGTGCAGCGTCCCGTCAGTCGCGACGCGTGGGGCACCGGCGGCCTGACAGCACTGCTCGTGCTCCTGGCGCTGTCGGTGTGCCTCGTGGCGCTCTTCATCGTCGCGCCGCTCGCCGTCAACGCGCGCGCCGCGCTCGCGCCCGGATGGCTGCGATGGCTGGCGTATTTCGCCTGCCTCGGCGCCGGCTTCATGGTGATCGAGGTCGCGCTTCTTCAGCGGTTCGTCCTGCTGCTGGGGCATCCGGTGTACTCGCTGACGGTGACGCTCTTCTCGCTGCTGATCGGCACCGGCCTCGGCAGTTTGCTCAGCCGGCGCGTGCTGGACGTCCGCATCCGGCGGACCGCCATCGCGGCCATCGGCGCCATCGTCATCGTGGCCGTGCTCTGGGCGACGGTGTTGCCGGCGGTGATCGACGCGGCGATTGCGCTGCCGCTCGCCGGACGGCTCGCGCTCGCGGTCGCGTTGATGCTGCCGGCGGGAATGTTGATGGGCATCCCGCTGCCGGCCGGCATGCGCCTGCTCGCCGCCGTCCGCCCGGAGCTGATCCCGTGGGCGTGGGGGATGAACGGCGCGTTGTCGGTCGTCGGCGCGACGCTCGCCGTGTTCATCGCGATGAACTGGGGATTCTCGGTGACGCTGCTGTCGGGTGCGGCGCTCTATGGCGCGGCGGCGGCGCTGACGGTGTCGCTCAGTCGATCGCCGGAGCGCGGGTCTTCGCGCGGGGGCGCACCGATCTCACGCGGAGACGCAAAGACGCAAAGAACCCGACTTTTGTGATGTGGACGTATCCCTTGCGTTCCCTGCGTCCCCGCGTGAGATCATCTGTGCGTCTCTGCGTGGGTCTGTGACCTGCTCGTATCAGTGGACCGTGTAGGGCTCGCTGAGCGTAAAGGGCGCGATCCTGGCGTCGAAACGGTCG
>QHWR01000344.1:0-3087 GCA_003223835.1 Acidobacteriota bacterium
AGCCGTATGTCTCAGTCGCCGCGCCGATTCGAGTTGCGGCTGTCGATTCCGGCGGATCCGACGTACCGCGTCGTGGCCACCGGCTTCGCGGTGAAGGTCGCGGAGTACCTCGGGTGCGCGGAGGAACGCGCGTCGCAGATCGGCACGGCGCTGGAACGCACCGTCAATCAGGTGATCGACGGCGCGTCCGCCGACGCCCACGTCGAGGTCACGCTCGAAGCAACGCCGGGGGCGCTCACGATCCGGGCGCGGAACGGTCCCCACCGCGCCGAGACCACCTGCCCGTTGGCTGAATGAGCCTGACGACCAACGACGAGCGACTAACGACGAACTTGCAGCTGTTCAACACCCTCACACGACGCGAGGAAGAGTTCACGCCGCACGATGGGCGGACGATCCGCATGTACACGTGCGGCCTGACCGTGTACGCGCGCGGCCACATCGGCAACTTCCGGACGTTCGTCGCGCTCGACGTGCTGCGGCGCGCGCTCGAGTACGCCGAGGGCTATACCGTCCAGCAGGTCCGCAATTACACCGACGTGGACGACCGCACGATCCTGGAGTCCGCCAAGGCCGGCAAGCCGCTGCGCGAGCACACGCAGCAGTACATCGATCTGTTCGAGCGCGACGCGCGGGCGCTCGGGCTCGAGCCGGTCGAGTCCGCGCCGCGCGCCACCGATCACATCCCCGCGATGGCCGGCATGATTCAGGCGCTCGAGCGCAACGGCCACACCTACTCGAGCGACGGCTCGATTTACTTCCGGATCGCGACGTTCCCCGAGTACGGAAAGCTCGCCCGCCTGGATCACTCGGGCATCAAGAGTGGCGCGCGCGTGGACAGCGATCGGTACGAGAAGGAGGACGCGCGCGACTTCGTGCTGTGGAAGGCGATGAAGCCCGGCGAGCCGCACTGGGAACCGGGCCTGCCCGCCGGACGCCCCGGCTGGCACATCGAGTGTTCCGCGATGGCGGTCGAGCTGCTCGACCATCTGCCGATCGACATCCACGGCGGCGGCATCGACCTGATCTTCCCGCACCACGAGAACGAGATCGCGCAGGCCGAAGGGGCGACGAAGCAGCCGTTCGCGCGCTTCTGGGTCCACGTCGAGCATCTGATGATCGACGACGAGGACAAGGGCTCCGAGAAGATGTCCAAGTCGCTCGGCAACGTCTACAACCTCGAGGACGTCGTCGCGTCGGGATTCCGCGGTTCCACGCTGCGGTTCCTGTATCTCGGCACGCACTATCGCAAGCAGCTGCGGTTCTCGTGGAGCGCGATGGCGCAGGCGGAGGAGGCGATCCGGCGGCTGACCGATTTCCTCGCGCGCGTGGACGCGCTGCCGCCGGGGCCGGCCAATGCCGGGATCCACGGCAAGCTCGAAGAAGCGGCGAACGCGTTCCGGAATGCGATCAGGATGGATTTGAACACCGCCGCTGCGCTCGGCGTCATGTTCGACCTCGTACGGGCGTTGAACTCCGCCATCGACGTCGGGGACCTGACGCAGGGGGACGCCGCGGCCGTCCGGCGGACGTTCGAGGATTTCGACCGCGTGCTCGGCGTCCTCGCGCTGCGCCGGCAGGAAGACGCGGAGCCGCCCGTGCCGATCGAGGAAATCGAACGGCTGATCGCCGCGCGCCGCGCGGCCCGCGCCGCGCGCAACTTCGCGGAAGCGGATAGAATTCGAAAGGATCTGGACGCGCGCGGCATCGTCCTCGAAGACAGCGCGACGGGGACACGGTGGAAGCGGAAGTAATGGGTCAATGGCATTTGGCATTGACGTAGCTCGATATGAAACAGGCCCCTGATATCCGAATGCCCCTGCCCGGCCCGAAGGCGAAGGCGATTATCGCGCGCGACGCGCGGTTCGTGTCGCCGTCTTATACGCGCGACTATCCGTTCGTCATCGCCGGCGGGGAAGGGGCGGTCGTGGAGGACGTTGACGGCAATCTGTTTCTCGACTGCGCGGCCGGCATCGCCGTCAATTCCACGGGCGTCTCGCACCCGGACGTCGTCAAGGCGATCGGCGAGCAGGCGGCGAAGTTCATCCACATGTCCGGGACGGACTTCTATTACGAGCCGCAGGTCCGTCTTGCCGAAGAGATCGCGCGGATCGTGCCGATTGACGGCGAGGTGCGATCGTTTTTCGGCAACTCGGGGACGGAGGCGACCGAAGCGGCGTTGAAGCTGTCGCGCTATCACACGAGGCGGCACGGGGTGATCGCGTTCTTCGGCGGGTTTCACGGGCGGTCGCTCGGCTCGCTCGCGCTCACGGCGAGCAAAGCCATTCAGCGGCGCGGCTTCGGGCCGCTGACGCCGGGCGTCTATCACGCGCCGTTTCCAGATCCGTACCGGTTCAATGGCAGCCCCGACGCATGTGCGGAGGCGAGCCTTTCGTTCATCCGCGATCAGCTGCTCACGCATCTGGTTTCGCCGGACGAAGTCGCCGCGATCGTCGTCGAGCCAATCCAGGGAGAGGGCGGGTACGTCGTGCCGCCGGCGGCCTTTCTCCAGGGGCTCCGCGAGCTGACGATGCATCACGGCATGCTGCTCGTGATCGACGAAGTGCAGTCGGGCATGGGGCGGACGGGACGGATGTTCGCGGCCGAGCACTTCGGGCTCCGCGGCGACATCGTCAACATCGCGAAAGGGATCGCGTCGGGGCTGCCGCTCGGCGTCAGCGCGGCGCGGGCCGACGTCATGGACTGGCCGCCTGGCGCGCACGCGAGCACGTTCGGCGGCAACCCCGTATCCTGCGCCGCGGCGCTCGCCACGATCAAGCTGCTGAAGGAACAATTCGTGAGCAATGCGGCCGTCGTGGGGGAGCATCTGATGAACGGCCTGCGCGAGCTGCAGCAGAAGCACGCGCTCGTGGGCGACGTCCGCGGCAAGGGCCTGATGATCGGGGTCGAGCTGGTGCGCGATCGGCGGACGAAGGAACGCGCCGTCGAGGAGCGGGGCGCCCTCGTGCAGGCGATGTTCCGGCGCGGCGTGCTCGTCCTCGGCGCGGGCAGGAACGCGATCAGACTCGCGCCGCCGCTCGTGCTGACGAAGGATCAGGCGGACGCCGCGGTGCGGGTCATGGATGA
>QHWR01000344.1:3168-5743 GCA_003223835.1 Acidobacteriota bacterium
CGCACAAAACGAGAATGCCTCCGCGTGCCCTCGCCTCTTTCGCTCCACTTTCGATCGCGTCGATGCCCGGGCTGCTGATGTAATTGAGGGCGGCAAGATCGACGACCAGGCGTCGTTCCTCGGTCACGGCGTCCGCCAACGCGTCGGCCAGGGGCCGCGCCGCCGCCGCGCCCACGCGCCCCTGGACGGCGATCACCCGAACTCCGCCGTTGCTCGCGGAACTCAGAGAAAACCGCCACAAATCGCGCTCTGTGCTATAAGGGTCCACCCTCGAACCAACTTTCCGACACCAGGCGTGTATTTATCACAGGACTCGGAAGACGCCGCTCTCGTCGGCAGGTGCCTGGCGGGCGACACCTCCGCGTTCGAGTCTCTCGTCCGGCATCATCAGCGGGCGTTGTTCACTGTCGCGCTCCGCATGCTCGGCAACCGCGACGACGCGGCGGACGCCACGCAGAATACGTTCGTCAAGGTCTACGAGCGGCTCGACACGTTCGACGCGCGGCACCGGTTCTTCAGTTGGATTTACAGGATTCTGCTGAACCAATGTCTCAACGTGCTTCGCTCGCGGCGCTCCTCGGACGCGACGATACCGTCGCCGCCCACCTTCGTCGCGCCGCACGACGCGTACGACCTGGCGGAGCGGCGCCGCCGGATCGAAGCCGCGCTGCTGACGCTGCCGCCGGATTTGCGCGCTGTGATCGTGCTCCGGCACTTCGCCGAGTTGTCCTACGAGGAGATTGGGACGGCGCTCGGCGGGCTGCCGGTCAAGACGGTGAAATCGAGGCTTCATAGCGCGCGCCGGCGTCTGGCGGAACTCCTCTTGCCCGATGCCGCGCCGACGGGAGCCACAGATAGACACAGATAGACACAGATAGACGAATGACTTCTCCGCGCGATGACGACGACGTCCTGCTGCGGCAGGTGGACCAGCTTCTCGACGAGCTCGAGGACGCCGATCCCCCGCCCGGACTCGTCGAGCGCGTCATCGCGCAGGTGAAGCCGGTGAAAGTATTGATTCCCATTCGACGGTCCTACGGAGGAGGACTCACCATGGCGAAAAAGGCGATGTTGGGGGTGGCGGCTGCGGCCGTCGTGGTGCTGGCGGTGCTGAGCATCACGGGATTCCCGAAAATCACGCATGGCACCGAAGCGACCATCACGGCCGCCAGGAAGGCGGAAACGCCGCAGATCGCGGCGAAGGACGTCGTCCTGGGGGACACCGCCGTCCAGCAGTTCATGCAGAGCGACGTCTTCGATCGCCTGGTGAAGGATCCGGCGGCGCGGCGCATCCTGTCGAACCCGGGCTACCGCGGCGCGCTGGCGGAGGCGAACGTGCGCGGCGCGATGTTGAGCAATGAGCTGAAAACCGCAATGGCGGATTCCGGCATCCACACGGCGCTGCTCAGCAAAGAGGTCGAGGCCGCGTTCAGCGACAAGTCGTTCGTCGAGGCCCTCGACGATGCGTCCTTCCGCGCGTGGTTGGCGAGGGGAGATCTCACGGCCCGCATGGAGGCCGCCGATCTGAAAGCGGGGGTCAAAACGGCGATGGAGAGCGCCGCCGTCAAGGCGCTCCTCGGCAGCGCCAATCTCCGCGCCGAGATGGCGAAGGCGGACTTCCAGGCGTTCCTCGCGAGCGGCATGATCCAGCAGGCGCTGCGGAGCGATGCGTTCCGCGAGATGCTGCGGGCGGATTACGTCTCGGCGGCGATCCAGAGCGCCGCGCTCGGCGCCGCGCTGCAGGCGCCCGGGTTCGAGAAGGCGCTCAGCGCCAGCCAGTTCGCCGAGGCGTTCAACTCGTCGCTCAACAAGAAATAGCCGGGAATCACCCGGACTCGCACGCGAGAGAGGGGTCCCGCGACGGGGCCCCTTTTTCGTGTACCATCCTCGCCACATTCGATGAAAGTCGCGCGGTCCCGGACCCTCGGGCGTCGTCCGTTCGTCCTGGCATGTGCCGCCGCGATTCTCGCGCTTGCCGCGCGTCCCGCGCACGCCCAGCTCACCGCGCTCGAGAGCGGGCCGATTCGCCTCGTGTACTTCAACGGCACGGAATCGTACCTGGTGCCGCACGCCGCGCGGACGTTTCTGAATTCGCTCGCGTTTCATCGGAAGTTATTCGGGTTCGATCCATCGGAGAAAGTGACGGTATTGCTCGTCGACTTCTCCGACGAAGGGAACGCGTCGGCGGGATCGGTGCCGCGGGACAACGTCACCGTTCAGATCGCGCCGCTCAGCTTCGCGTTCGAGACGCTCGCCGCCAACGAGCGGATGAACACGATCATGAACCACGAGCTGGTGCACGTCGCCGCGATGGACCAGGCGGCGGGGCCGGACCGGCTGTTCCGCCGTCTGTTCGGCGGGAAGGTCCTGCCGGTCGCCGATCAGCCGGAATCGATCCTGTACTTCTACCTGACGTCGCCTCGTGTCGCCGCGCCGCGCTGGTATCACGAAGGAATCGCGGTGTTCGTCGACACGTGGATGGCCGGCGGCCTCGGGCGCGCGCAGAGCGGCTACGACGAGATGGTCTTTCGATCGATGGTCCGGGACGGCACGCCGTTCTACGATCCGCTCGGCC
>QHWR01000168.1 GCA_003223835.1 Acidobacteriota bacterium
TTCATGACGTCGACGAACGGCCGGCCGATGTCGGTCGGCCGCGGCTTCAGCCCGAGCACCCGATACGCGACGTCGTTCATGACGGCGATTCGGCCGTCGCGGGTAATCGCCACCACACCATTGCGGAGGTTCCAGACGAGGTCACGATAGAAACCGTCCGGGAGGATGGCCTGGTCGGCGGCCGCGCGTGGGCTCGCGGGCGCGCGGGTGCCGTTCCGGCGCGCCGCTTTCGGAGCGCGTCGCTCGGCAGAGGCAGTTTTTCGGGGCATGCTGATAGCCTCGAACCCGGGAAGGGGCTCGGGCGACAACATTGTAATCGCCCCGTCGTGCCGAGCCAATCTCTTTTCCATCTTTAACTTACGGGTAACCATCGCCAGAGAGTGCAGACCCGTGCAGACTCCGTCCCTCCCGCGAGCCTCCTCGCGAGGGGCAAAGCGTATGCCCCGCCCGGAAAGCCGCGGCGAACCGGGTTTTGCTTGGAAAACAACGCTTCGGCGGGAACGCAGCCAGAAGAGGTTGTGACAATTCTGACCGGCGATTACACTTCTGTATCCGTTTGCAGCGCTTCCCACTGATTCATCAGGTTGCCGACCTCCCACATGAGCGCCTGATGACGGTCCAGGACGGGCCTGGCGGCCTCGTGGTTCTCGTAGAACCCGGGAGCGGACATCGACGCCTCGAGGGCCTTGATCGCCTCTTCCCGCTCGGCTATGCGCGTTTCCAGTTCCTGGATTCGGCGCCGGCGAGCGTCCTCTTCGCGTCGCCGCTTTCGAGCCTCGGCGTCGAGACGCTTCTTCTGCTCGTAGGTGGCCGTGAGTTTCGGCGCGGCCGCCGACGCCGCGGCAGGCGTTCGGGGCCGCGCCGGCTCGCGTCGCTCGGGTATCTTTGGCGGCGCGGCGGCCTGTTTCGCTTCCGCGATCGCCGCGCGTTCCTTGCGGCTCCAGAGCAACTCTTCGTACGTCCCCGGATACACGATCGCGTCGCCGCCGCCGATTTCGATGACCTTCGTCGCGAGCTTGTCGACGAAATAGCGATCGTGCGACACGAAAATGAGCGTCCCGCCGAAATCCTCGAGCGCCTCGAGCAGCACGTCCTTGGAGTCGAGATCGAGATGGTTGGTCGGCTCGTCCAGGAGCAGCGTGTTGGCGGGACGGAGCAGCATGCGCGCGACGGCGAGTCGCGTGCGCTCGCCGCCCGACAGGACCCGTACGGACTTCTCGACGTCGTCGCCCGAGAACAGGAATCCGCCGAGGATCGTGCGGATGTGGGGAACCATGTGAATGGGCGAGTCGCCCGCGAGCGTCTGATACACCGTCAGGGTCGGATCGAGTCGCGTCGCCTCGTCCTGCGCGAAATACTGCGTGACGACCTGGTGACCCTCGGTGCGCGTGCCGCCGTCGGGGCTCTCGACCGCGGCCAGCATCCGCATCAGCGTGGATTTGCCCGCGCCGTTGGGGCCGATCAGCGCGATGCGGTCGCCGCGCTCGATGTGGAGGTTCACGCTCCGGAAAACGCGGTGCGGGCCGTACGACTTCCGCACGTGTTTCAACTCGAGCACCATGCGGCCGCTTTTCGCGCAGTGGGGGAAATGGAAGTGGACGCGCTTCCGCTCGGGCGGGATCTCGATCGGAATCACCTTCTCGAGCATCTTGATCCGGCTCTGGACTTGCGCCGCCTTCGTCGCCTGATAACGGAAGCGGTTGATGAACGCCTGCATCCGCTCGATCTCGTCGTCCTGGTCGCGCTTCTGCTGGCGCAGCCGCTCCATGCGCTCGTCGCGTTCGCGCAAGTACGCGGTGTAATTCCCGTGATAATCCGTCAGCGTTCGAAGTCCGATTTCGGGGAGGCGGGTCACCACCGCGTCGAGGAAAAAGCGATCGTGCGAGACGAGGATCACCGCGTGCGGATATTCGGAGAGGTATTCCTCGAGCCAGTTGCGCGCGTCGAGGTCGAGATGGTTCGTCGGCTCGTCGAGGAGCAGCAGGCCCGGACGTCCGAGGAGCAGTCTCGCGAGCGCGATGCGCATCTGCCATCCGCCAGAGAATGCTTCCGTCGGCCTGTCGAAATCCTCGGGGGTGAAGCCGAGGCCGCGTAAAACCGTCGTCACTTTCAGATCGATGCTGTAGCCTTCGCCGCGGCGAAACGCCTCCTGCAGCTCGGAGTAGCGAGACAGCATCGTTTCGTGTTCGGCGTCCGAGGCATCGTCGTGGCCGAGACGATCTTCCAGCGCGGCGATTTCCCGCCGCATGTCGAGGAGATCGACGAACGCAAGGCTCGCTTCGTCCTTCAGCGTGTGACCGCTGTGCGTCAGCCCATCCTGCGGCAAGTAACCGATCGTGAGGCCGTTCGGCTTGACGACGACGCCCGCGTCCGGCTCCTCGAGGCCGGCGAGCATCTTGAGCAGCGTGGTCTTGCCCGCGCCGTTCGGGCCGCTCAGCCCGACGCGCTCCCGGTCGTCGATCTGCCAGGTGACGTTGTCGAGCAGGACGCGCTCGCCGAACGACTTGCTCAGTTGTGAGAGTTGAATCAAAGGGGACCGTTAGAGCACGGCCAAACGTGTCATTTTAGCACACGGCCGCTGGCGCGGCGTGATCGCGGAGGAGGGAGAGTCGCCTGTCTAACCCTGGTTCGACCTTATAACGATGCGCCTGCGCGCTGCCGCTCGATCCACGCGTCGAGATCCGCGCGCCGGAACCGCCACTGGCGGCCGATACGGAGCGCCGGCAGTTCGCCGCTCCTGATCAACCGGTAAATCGTCCGGGGCGTGACCTTCAAATAAGTCAAAACCTCGTCGGTCGTCAGGCACGCATTCAGGTCTAACCCCATACCGCTGACCCCGTCTGTCTCAAATTGACCTACAGTTACTGGCATATTGTGGCAGTTGAGGAACTGTATATGACAATAGCAGGCCCTAATGTATCTCTAGACACGTCTGCCGTCAAGCCCCTGATGCCGGAGGGTGGATTCGTGAGTGAATAAAAGACGAAATTGCGGGAAATCAGGCGGTTATTCGCCGAGCGCTTTGGCGGCTACGGCCAGCACGCGGGGGACGCGGAACGGCTTGGTCAGATACCCTGAGACGCCGAGGTTGACCGCTTCGATCGCGCTCGCCTCCGTGGAATACCCGGTGATGATGATGACCGGAAGGTCGCTCTTCAGCCGCCGCGCTTCACGGATGACGGTCAGGCCATCGACGCCCGGCATCTTGAGGTCGGTGATGAGCAGGTCGTACCCGATGATCCGCAGTCGCTCCAGCGCCGCACGCCCGTCGGGCGCGAGATCGACGTCGTACTCCGCCAATGCGAGGGTTTTCGAGAGCAAATCGCGAATGCTCGCTTCATCGTCGACCACCAGCACGCGCGGGCGTGACGCCGACGTCGCGGCTGCCGCCGGCCGTGCCGGCGCCGCTGCCGGGCGCGCGGATCGCGGACGCTGGTTCTCGAGCCAGGCATCGATGTCGCGCTTGCGGAAGCGCCACTGACGTCCGACGCGCACCGCGGGAATCTTTCCCGCCTTGATCAGGCGGTAAACCGTTCGGAGGTTGACCTGCAGGTATTCGAGTACCTCTTCGGTCGTTAGAAAACTCTCATCCATCATCGAGGGGAACCTGAGGTCACTTTACCACCAGTTCGGCGGCCGGCAGGTCCACGCGGAAGACGGCACCGCCGTCGGGCGCGTTCGCCGCCGTGATCGAGCCGCCGTGTTCCTGGACGATCCCGTAGGTGATCGCGAGCCCGAGCCCCGTGCCCTTGCCGACGTCCTTCGTCGTGAAGAAGGGATCGAAGATCCGCGGGAGCACATCGGCGCTGATGCCGGTTCCCGTGTCGCGGATCGTGATCGTGACGCGCTCGCGCGGGTCTTCGCTGTCGGTCGCCACCTCGATGCGGCGGGTTTCGTGGGCGGACGCCACGATGGCGTGCTCGGCGTTGATCAGGATGTTGAGCAGCGCCTGCTGAAGGAGCAGCGGATCCGCGAGAATGGACGGCAGTCCGTCTCCCTGCCGGCGCACGAGCTCGATGCCCGCGCGCTTGAGGTTCGGCACCCGGCTCGCGACCGCGCGCGTGACGATGCGGTCCACCTGGATGCGGCGCCGCGCCATGCGGCGCGACCCGGTGAAGACGAGCAGGTTCCGCACGATTTTGGCGGCGCGATCGGCGTCCAGATAGATCTGTCGCAGCTCGCGTCGAACCGGCTTGGCCGGCTCCGATACCTCCATCAGCAGCTCGAGATGCCCGAGCACGCCCTGGAGCGGATTGTTCATCTCGTGCGCGATCCCGGCGACGAACTGGCCGAGCGACGCGAGTTTTTGCGACTGCGCGAGCCGCTCGCGCAGCGCGGCGCGTTCGGATTCGAGGCGCGTCTGCCGCGTGATGTCGCGTGCGACGAGGACGCGTCCGACGGCCCGGCCCTCCTGGTTGATGAGCGGCGTCGCCGTCAGAAGAAAGGTTCCGCCCAGCTTGCCGTCCTCGATCTGCCGCGTGCCGCCGCCCGCGCCGCTCGACAACGACGGATCCGCCGCGGCGAGCCACGCCGCCGTCTCCGGTCCGACCAACTCCTCGGCGCGCGCGTTGAGCAGATCGCGGCGCCCGACGCCGACGCGCACGGCGAACGCCTCGTTCGTCTGGACGATGCGTCCTTCGCGATCGAGCACGATGACGAGGTCGACGAGCGAATTGAACGTGTCTTCGAGCAGGCGCCGCTGGCGCAGGACTTCGTCGAGCAGCTGGACGTTCTCGATCGCGACGCCGAGCTGCCGCGCCGTTTCGTGGGCCGCTTCGACGGTTCGCTCGTCGCCGCCCCCTTCGATGACGAGCGTCCCCAGCGCGCGGCGCCAGCCGCGGATCGGCGCGATCACAGTGGGGATCCCCTCGTCCAGCCGCTGGGCGCGTTCGAGCCGAAGGCCCCGGGCGGCGGGGTGGTGAGGATCGTCGGTCCGGACGCGGCCCGCCGCCTCGACGGCGCGAGGGTCGGACGACGCTTTGAGCGTGAGTTCCCGCGCACGGCGGTCGTGCAGCCAGATCGACGCACGGGTCGTCCCGAGCATCGCCGTGAGGTTGTGGACCAGGTGGTCCAGGGCGGCGTCGAGGCTCAGGGCGGTCGTGACGTTTCTGGCGAACAGCAGGAACAGCTCGCGCAGTCCCTGGTGGAACTGGACCTCCCGCGTCAGGCGGGCGAGCTCGGCCGCCGAATCCGGCATGGGTGCCGTCACTATAATCGAAGCATCGCCGACTGCGCCCGGCCGGCGGGCGTCTAAACCGATGAATGTGAGCGCCCTCGGAATGGCCTCCTCCGACGAAGAGCTGGTCGCCCGCTCCCGGGGGGGCGACGTCGACAGCTTCAACCAGCTCGTGACGCGCTGGGAACGGCCGATCTATGCCCTGGCATATCGCGTCATCGGGCGGGAGGAGGACGCGCGCGACGTCTGTCAGGAAACGTTTCTCCGGGCGTTTCGCGCGCTCGGGGGGTTCAAGGGCCAGGCGAAGTTCTCGTCCTGGCTGTATCGGATCACCCTGAATCTCTGCCGGGATTGGATCCGGCGCGAGCGCCGCACCCCCATCGCGCAGGCGCCCGAGGGCGTCGATCTGATTGAGCTCGCGTCCGAATCGGCGCCCAGCGAGTCGATCGAGGAGCTGGTCGCGCGGCGCGAGATGGGGCGCGCGATCGCGCGGGTGATGGCGGAGCTGCCCGACGAGCAGCGCACCGCCATCATTCTGAAGGAGTATCACGGGCTGACGTTCCAGGAGATTGCGGATCTCCTGGACTGTCCGTTGAGCACGGTGAAAACGCGGTTGTATCAAGGACTGACGGTCATCCGGCGGCAGCTGACCGAGGCCGGCGTCAATCGCTGATGAAGGGTACGAGAATGTGTGACAAGGAATTGCTCGTCGCCTACGTCTATGACGAGATGAGTGCGGCCGATCGCATGAGGATCGAGACGCACCTGCGGGAATGCGCGGAGTGCCGCGACGAGATTAAGGGCCTGCGCGGCGCGCGCGTGCAGCTCGCCGCGTGGACGCCGCCCGAACTGGACGTCGATTTCCAGATCGTGCGGCACACGCGCGGCCGTCCGCAGCGGTGGTGGTCGCCGGCGTGGGGCCTGGCGGCGGCCGCGACGATCCTGCTCGCCGCCGCGGCGGCGATCGCGAACGTCCAGGTCCGCTACGACCGCGACGGCGTGACGGTGCGAACCGGCTGGGCGCGCGACGCGGCTGTGGCGTCTGCGCCGGCGGCGGTGCAGCCGCTATCGGCGAGCAACACGCCGATGGACGCGCAGTACGCGGCCATCGATCGCCGGCTGCGTCAGCTCGAGAGCGCCCCGGCGCGTCCCACGCCCGCGGCCGCGGTCACCACGGCCGGACTGTCGGATGCGGAGATCCTGCGGCGCGTCCGCCTCCTGCTCGCGCAGAGCGAGTCGCGGCAGCGGAGCGAGCTGGCGGTCCGCGTCGCGCAGATCATGACGGACGTCAGCCGGCAGCGGCAGGCGGACCTCGTGCAGATTGCGAATAACCTCGGGCGGCTGGAAGGGCTCGCGACGCGGGATCGGGTGCAGCACCAGCAGGTGATGGACGCGGTCGCGCGGCTCGCGCAGCAACGATAGGGGGGTCGAACGTGAAGGCAGGATTTCTCGCGACGGCGGTCACCGCGGCGGGCGTCGCGCTGACCGCGCAGCAGGCGCCGCCGTCTTCGAATACGGCGCAGGCTCGCGCGCAGCACATTCGCGTGATGGAAGGTGTGCTGATGCAGGCGGTCCGCGAAGGCGCCAAAGAGCTCGGCCACCGCATGCAGGCGGTCGATCCGAACCTCGTGCTGCTGACCGGATCGGCGCGCGCGCGCGGCTTCGTGCTCGACGGCTACGGCGTGTTCTTCGACGTCGAGATCCCGGGCGTGCAGCAGAGCGTCGCGTGGTCGATGCGCACGCTGCAGCGCGATCGCGACCTCGATCGCGCGTTCCGATCGCTGCACGCGTACGTGCGCGCGCTCCAGGATCAGCAGGCGAAGGCGCAGCTCGAACAGGATCTGAAGCGCATCCAGCTGCTCGCGCCGCTGACGGCGCAGGCGCAGCAGGCGGAGGCGCCCACCGGCGGCGTCCAGGCGGCCTCCGTCGCGGAGGCAGCGCCGGCCGATCCCAACGAGGAGTACACCAGGGCGGTGAAAGACGCGCTCGTCGACGCCATGCTCGATTACAGCGGTCCGATGAACCTGCAGCCCGACGAGTGGCTCACGATCGCCGCGCGCGACAGCGAAGGCCCCGTCGTGCCGGGGCAGCTCTACGAAGCGATGACGATCGTCCTGCGCGTGAAAGGCAGCGATCTCGCGGCGTACGTCTCGAAGCAGATCTCCCGCGACGACGCCCGCAAGCGAGTCGAAGTCCGCGAGTTCTGATCTACAATCGGCCGATGGGCCGCCGTCTCGGGATCGCATGGGCCGCGCGCCTCTCGTGTGGGGCCGCGGCCGCCGCCTGCGCCCTCGTCCTCTCCGGTTGCGGTCCCAACGTCGATCTGAAAACCGTCCTCCAGGTCAGCGACGTCGCGACCGGCTGGCGCGACGCCGGGATCGTCCAGGGCAAGAACAAGATCGTTCCCAGCATCACGTTCCGCCTGCGCAGGTCGACCGATCGGTCGCTCGAGCCGCTCGCCCTCAACCTCGCGTTCAAGCGTCTGGCGCCCTCCGCGCCCGGTCGGCCGCCGTCAGCGGCTTCCGAGGAACAGTGGGATGACGTGTATATCGCGACCGTGACGTTCAACGGCAACGAAACGGCGCCGTTGTCGGTGGTTTCCGATACGGGCTACACGGCCGACCCGCCCCAGTCGCGCGCCGACATGCTGAAGCACAGCCAGTTCCGCGACATGCGCGTCCACCTCTTCGCCCGGCACGGCGCCGCGCAATGGGTCGAGCTGGGTCAGTACGACATCTCGCGGCAGCTCCTCCCGCGGTGACGTTCCCTCGCGATCGACGACGCGCCGCGGGCGCCCGCGGCAAGCCGGGGCATCGGCGATCCGCCGCGTGAGCGCTCCCGCCGACGTCCAGCTCGAACGACGGTTGTCCGCGCTCGACGCGGCCGCGATCGTCATCTCCAACGTCATCGGCGGCGGCATTTTCTTTGTTCCGGTGATCGTCGCGCAGATGATCCCGCACACCGCCGGGATGCTGGGCGTGTGGCTGCTCGGCGGCGCGCTCGCGTTCGCCGGCGCGATGGCGTACGCGGAGTTGGCGGCGCTCAGGCCGCGCGCCGGCGGCGAATACGTATACCTGCGCGAGGCGTTCGGACCGCTCGCCGCGTTCCTGACCGGATGGACGTCGTTCGTCGCGGGCTTCTCGGGCGCGACGGCGGCGAGCGCGCTCGCGCTCGCGGATTACATCGGCCGGTTCGTCGGCGCGGCGGCCGACATGCGCCCGCTGCTGTCTATTCCAATTCCCGGCGTCGCTCTCGCGCTCACCCCGAGGTCCGTCGTCGCGCTCTCCGCGATCGCGCTGCTGACGGCGATTCACGTGCGCGGGCTTGGACCCGGGCGGCTCGTGCAGAACCTGCTCGCGGGCGTGAAGGTGTGCGCGCTGGTGACGTTCGTCGCGATCGGCTTCGCGATCGGCCATGGGAACGCCGCGCACCTCACGCAGGGCGGCGACTTCCGTGCGAGCGGGTTCCTGCTCGCGCTCGTCCCCGTCATGTTCAGCTACTCCGGATGGAATGCGGCCGCCTACGTCGCGGAGGAGGTGCGCGATCCGGGACGTAACGTCCCGCTGGCCCTCGCGCTCGGAACCGTCACGGTCGTCGTGATCTACATCACGCTCAACGCGCTGTATCTCTACGCCATGCCGCTCGCGGAGCTGGCGTCGCTGTCCGGCGGACGCCTGATGGATTCGGTGGCTGAGCGGCTGTTTGGATTCGTGGCGGGCAACGTCCTCGCCATATTCACGATCATCAGTCTTGCTGCCAGCATCAGCGCGATGGTGCTCGCGGGGCCGCGCGTGTATTACTCGATGGCGCGCGACGGACTGTTCCTGCGTCACGCGGCGCACGTGCACCCGCGCTATCGCACGCCCGCGGTCGCGATCGTCGCGCAAGGCGTGTGGAGCGGCATCCTCGTCCTGTCGGGCACGCTCTCGCAGCTCGTGAGCTACACCGGCTTCGCGGTCGTCCTGTTTGCCGGCGTCGCGGTTTGCGCGGTGTTCGTCCTGCGGCGGCGGCTTCCCGACGCGCATCGCCCGTTCCGCGCGTGGGGTTATCCGTGGGCCCCCGCGGTTTTCATCCTCGCCAGCTTCGTCATGGTGGCGAACGAGGTGTGGCGCAACCCCGTGCCCACCGCCGTGGGCCTCGCGATTATCGCCTCGGGGCTGCCTGTGTATTTCGTGATGCGACGAGCGCGATCAGTGTGAGCACCGCCAGCGTCCCGTCACTTGCGGCGAAGAGCAGAAACGACGCGGGCGAATGCCGGACGATGTAGTCGATGAGGAACGCGGCGGCGCCGGCCCCTTTCAGCCCGGGACCCATCACCCAGAGATACCATCGCGCGCCGACCGGATCCCGCCACGGTGCGTAGTAGCCCGCCGCGACGGCGAGGAGAAACAACGCGTTGAGATCTGAAAAGATCGGCGGCTGTGCGGGCGGCACGCCGAACACCGCCGCCATCCGGTCCGGCGCCAGCAGCAGGACGAGCCCCACCGCGGCATCGTACGCGCCCGACACCGCCGCGATCGCGCGTACAAAAGAAGAGGCAGAACGCACGGGAGCACTGTAGCGCGTTCTGCCTGTTCTGTTTTCCGTCTTCCGTCTTCCGTCTTCCGTCTTACTGAATCCGCTTCAGCTCTCCCTGATACGTGACGGTTTCGCCGGGCACCACGAGCACGTCCACGGTGACCGTCTCGTATCCGTCGGCTTTGATCTCGAGCTTGTGCGGGCCGGCCGGCACGTTGAGCTTCTGGAACACGCCGTCGAAGCTGTCAACGATCCCGACGAAGTAGCCGTCGACGTACACCTTCGCGTCGCGGGGCTTGATTTTCAGACGAACCGCGCCCTGCTCGCGATACCCCTGTTGCGACGAGGACGAGGAGGAGTAGTTATACCCGGAGCTGTAACCGCCGTACGGATCGTAGTAGCCGCCGTACGCGGACGGGTCTCCGTACGACCACGGATCCCAGAACATGCCAAGCCCGAGCCCGTACCCGCCGGGGTAGTAGTAGCCCGGACCGTAGTAGGAGCGATACCCACCGTATCCGTACGGGTTGTAGCCGAAGTAGTTCGAGTATGGATCGTAGTAGTACGGCGCGTAACCGTTGTTGCCGCCTCGAGGCGGCGGCGCGCTCGTGCGAGGAACCGCCGTGCCGGTCGTGCCGTGATCGCCGCGCGGACGGCTCCACCCCGGAACCTGATCATCGGAACCGACCACACGGTGCGGGCCAGCCGCGCCTGCCGAATCCGCCGTCGGCCGCGTGACCGCGGTGCCCTGATTGCCCGCGGACCGCGCGTTGTCGCGGTCCATGCCCCAGCGATGTTCCGGCGCCGGGCGCGCGCCGCTCGAATGCGAGGGACTTGCGCCGCCGCTCGAGCCCGCCGAGGACGGCGCGCTCGATGACGACGAAGACGCCGTCGACCCAGCCGCGGAACCTCCCGACGGGGACGAGGAGGACGAGCCGGCCGAAGAGCCGCCGCCTGAGTTGCTGCCGCCGCCTCGCGGCTCAGCGCTGCCGCGCGGCCCGCTGTCTTGCGTCGGCCGCTGGGCGAGGGCGGGCGTCGCCGCCAGTGCCAGGCCTGCGACGAATGCCGTGACCGTAACTTTGAACCGAGTCATGAGCGCTCCTCCGCGCTGTGGCGAGATCTGAATCCACTGGCTATTGTGCAACAGATTTGCCACGACGGCGCGCCCAAATTCCGGCGGCATTTCCGGCCGTTTTACGCCGGATCGTCCTGCCCGGAGTGCAGCGCGTCCGGACGGCGTGACAGCCCGGCGAGCGGTGATAGACTGGCCGAAGGCCCGTCCCCCGGCCCTCCGAATGCTTCAGGCACCCGCGATTCAAGCCACAACCGTCCTCGCGGTCCGCCACGGCGGCCTGTCGGTCATGGCAAGCGACGGCCAGGTCACGTTCGGCGAGACCGTCGTCAAACAAACCGCCCGGAAGCGCGGCGGACTCGTTCGCGCTGTTTGGGCGCTTCGAAGCCAAACTGGACCAATACCGCGGCAACCTGGAGCGGTCGGCGGTCGAGTTGGCGAAAGACTGGCGCACCGACCGCATGCTCCGCCGTCTCGAAGCCATGCTCGTCGTGATGGATGGCAACACCACCTATCTGCTGTCGGGGAACGGCGACCTGATCGAGCCCGACGATGGCATCATTGCGATTGGGTCGGGCGGAGCGTACGCGATGGCGGCGGCCAAGGCGCTCGCGCGGCACACGCCGCTCGACGCGCGCCAGATCGCCGAGCACGCGATGACCATCGCCGCCGCGATTTGCATTTATACGAACGCCAACCTGACGATCGAAGCGTTGTAAGCCGTCATGCCGATTTATCTTCCGGAAAGCACCGTGTCCACCATCCAGGCGTTCACGCCGGTGCAGATCGTCGCCGAGCTCGACAAGTACGTTGTCGGCCAGACGCAGGCGAAGCGCGCGGTCGCGATCGCGCTGCGAAATCGCATGCGCCGCCAGAAGCTGCCCGCGGAAATGGCGGAGGAAATCGCGCCGAAGAACATCCTGATGATCGGCCCGACGGGCGTCGGCAAAACGGAAATCGCGCGCCGTCTCGCGAAGCTGGCGCAGTCCCCGTTCCTCAAGGTCGAGGCGTCGAAGTTCACCGAGGTCGGCTACGTCGGGCGCGACGTCGAGTCGATGGTGCGCGACCTGACCGAGATCGCCGTGGACATGGTGAAGGAAGAACGCGTGACCGAAGTCCGCGAGAAGGCGAAGCAGGCCGCGGAGGAGCGCGTCCTCGATCTGCTGCTGCCGCCGCTGCCGGCCGCGTCGGAGTACGACCCGCAGGCGGCGTCGATCCGCGAGCAGGCGGTGCGCACGCGCGAGAAGCTGCGCGAGCAGCTCCGCGACGGACGGCTCGACCACAAGCACGTCGAGATCGACGTGCGCGAGAAGACGTTCCCGTCGTTCGAAATCATCGCGGGCTCGTCGGTCGAGGAGGTGGACATCAACGTCAAGGACATGCTGCCGGGG
This sequence comes from Acidobacteriota bacterium, assembly GCA_003223835.1. Classification (GTDB taxonomy): domain Bacteria; phylum Acidobacteriota; class Vicinamibacteria; order Vicinamibacterales; family 2-12-FULL-66-21; genus Gp6-AA38. Next base: position 12,158 of record QHWR01000168.1, read on the forward strand.
CTGTTCCAGGGACGCACGAAGAAGCGCCGCGTCCGCGTCCCCGAGGCCCTCGAGACGCTCAGGCAGGAAGAAGAGCAGAAGCTGGTCGACATGGACAGCGTGGCGCGCGCCGCGCTCGAGCGCGTCCAGCAGGCGGGCATCATCTTCATCGACGAAATCGACAAGGTCGCCGGCCGCGAGGGGGGCCACGGCCCCGACGTCAGCCGCGAAGGCGTGCAGCGCGACATCCTCCCGATCGTCGAAGGGACGACCGTCAACACGAAGTACGGGATCGTGCGGACCGATCACATCCTGTTCATCGCCGCCGGCGCGTTCCACGTGTCGAAGCCGTCGGACCTGATTCCCGAGCTGCAGGGACGATTCCCGATCCGCGTCGAGCTGGAACCGCTCGGCCGCGAGGATTTCGTGCGGATTCTGACCGAGCCGAAGAACGCGCTCATCCGCCAGTACACGGCGCTGCTCGGCACGGAGGACGTCACGCTCGAATTCACGGACGGCGCAATCGGCCGTCTCGCCGATTTCGCGACGCTGGTCAACGAACGCACCGAAAACATCGGCGCTCGCCGGCTGCACACGGTGATGGAAAAGCTGCTGGATCAGGTGTCGTTCGACGCCCCGGGCCTCGCCGGGCGTACGATCACCATCGACGATGCTTACGTGGACAGCATGCTCGCGGACATCGTCCGCAACGAAGACCTGTCGCGCTACATTCTCTAGCCCGCGCTACGGATGCCGACCTACGTCATTCGCCACCGAACCCCGGCCACGGATCACACCGATTCTTCTGCCACGGATCACAACGATTCTTCCGCCACCGATCACACCGATTCTTCCGCCACGGATCACACGGACGATCACGGAACGCTTCGTATGATCAGAGCGTTCCGTGCTTGCCTGTCTTTGTCCGTGGCGTGCCTGGGGCTGGCGACGCTGATCGCGTGCGGAAAGAAGGGACCGCCGCGCGCGCCGCTCCGGCTCGTGCCGGACCGGGTCGCCGAGCTGACGTCGCGCCGCATCGGCGACCGCGTGTTCCTGCAGTTCCAGGTGCCGACGAAGAACGCGAACGGGCCCGGGCTCGTGCAGATCGATCACATCGAGGTGTACGCGGCCACCGTCGCGCCCGGCGCGGCGACGCCGCCGAACCGCGAGCTGCTGCAGAAGTCGCATCTCGTGGGCCGCGTTGACGTCAAGCCGCCGCTCGACGAAAGCGCGACGGAAGAAGAAGCGGAAAAGGACAAGGGCGATCCGCGGCCCGGTCCGGGCGCAAAGGCGGTGTTCGTCGAGCCGCTGACGCCCGCGCAATTCGAACCGGTGGTGCTGCCGAAACCGGCGGCGCCAGCGCCAGCCACAGCCGCCGTGCCGGCGACGACGGCGTCCGCGACCGCGCCGTCCGCGACCGCGCCGTCACCGACTGCGCCCGCCCCGACTACGACCACGGCGCCCGCTGCCACGCCAGCACCTGCGGCGACGCCGCCGCCGCCCGGTGCGCCGGGCGCGACCGCCGCGGCGGGCTCGATGTCCACGGCGCCGCCGACGTCAGCGGGCGAGCCGCCGCCAACACCTCCGACGGCACCCGGCGCTCCGGCAGTCGCGGCTACGCCTGCGCCTGAGCCGGCCCCCTCCGTGTTGACGCGTGTGTACGTGATCCGCGGCGTCACACGCGGCGGACGGCCTGGACCGCCATCCGCTCGCGCGACGATGCCGCTCGTGCCGCTGCCGCCGCCGCCCACCGATCTGAAAGCGACGTTCAACGAATCCGCCGTGCAGTTGACGTGGCAGGGGCCGCCCGAGCCCCCCGCCGCCGCGGCGCCCGCGACGCCGCCCGCTCCAGCTCCGGCAAGGCCGCCCGCCGCCGCAGCGCCCGCGACGCCGACGCCAACCGCTCAGCCCGGCCCGCCGGTATCCGCCGCACCCACGTCAGGCGCCGCGCCGACGCCGACACCGGCACCAGCGCCGGCCGCGCCACCACCGCCGCCCGTGTTCTCCTACAACGTCTACACGGGCAGCGCCGCCGAGGCGGTGCCCCCCGCGCCGGTGAACACGGCGCCGATCGTGCAAACGTCGTACGAACGCGCCGGGGCGGCCGCCGGCAAAGAGCAGTGCTTCACCGTCCGCACCGTGATCGCCGGCGGCATCGAAAGCGATCCGACGTCGCCTGTCTGCATCACACCGCGCGATATCTTTCCGCCGAAGGCGCCGCAAGGGCTCAGCGCGGTCGCGGGAACGGGCACGATCAACCTGATCTGGGACGCGAACAGCGACGCGGATCTCGGCGGCTACATCGTCTTGCGCGGCGAAGCGCCGGGTGACAAACTTCAACCGTTGACGCCCGCGCCCATTCACGAGACGACGTACAGGGACACGACCGTGCGCCCGGGAACCCGTTACGTTTACGCCATCGTCGCCGTGGATCGCGCGAATCCGCCGAACCGCAGCGCGCTGTCGAACAAGGTGGAAGAGACGGCGCGATAAGGAATCGTCAAGCAACGAGGTATACGGCCATGAAGATTTTCATCGACACCGGCAACCTGAAAGACGTCGAGGGGCTGGTGCCGCTCGGCATCATCGACGGCATTACGACGAATCCTTCGCTTCTCTCGAAGGAATCGGGCGACCCGCGCGACATCCTGAAGAGGATCTGCCAGCTCGTGCAGGGGCCGACCAGCGCGGAAGTCGTTTCGACCGCGGCGGACGCGATGGTCCGCGAGGGACGCGACCTCGCGTCGATCGACAAACACATCGTGGTGAAAGTGCCGTTCACGCGCGACGGCGTCAAGGCGTGCAAGACGCTCTCGTCGGAAGGCATCAAGGTCAACGTGACGTTGTGCTTCTCCCCCACGCAGGCGCTGATCGCCGCGAAGGTGGGCGCGAGCTACATCAGCCCGTTCGTCGGCCGTCTCGACGACATCTCGACGTCGGGGATGTACCTCGTGCGGGAGATCGTCGAGATCTACGACAATTACGACTACGCGACCGAGGTCCTCGTCGCGAGCGTCCGTCACCCGCTCCACATCGTCGAGGCGGCGCGCATGGGCGCGGACATCTGCACGTGCCCGGCGAAGGTGATCGACGCGATGTTCAACCACCCGCTGACCGACATCGGGCTGCAGAACTTCCTCAAGGACTGGGAGAAAGCGCACGCGGCCGCGGCGTCGCGACCGTAGCGTGGATCCACTCAAGCACCTGGAAGACCTCGAGCGGCGTGCGGAGCTGGGCGGAGGGGACGAACGCCTCCGCCGGCAGCACGAAGCGGGCAAGCTCACCGCGCGGGAGCGGATCGATCTGCTGTTCGATCCCGGATCATTTCAGGAAATCGACAACCTCGTCACGCACCGCTGCCGCGACTTCGGGATGGACGAGCAGCTCGTCCCGGGGGACGGCGTCGTCGCGGGCGCGGGGCGGATCGACGGGCGTCCCGTCTACGCCTTCGCGCAGGACTTCACGGTCTTCGGCGGTTCGCTCTCCGAGACGAACGCCGCGAAGATCGTGAAGATCATGGATCTCGCGATGAAGATGGGGGCGCCGATCGTCGGCCTGAACGACTCGGGCGGCGCGCGCATTCAGGAAGGCGTGCTCTCGCTCGGCGGGTACGCAGACATCTTTCTCCGCAACACGCTCGCGTCCGGCGTCATCCCGCAGATCTCCGCGATCATGGGTCCCTGCGCCGGCGGCGCGGTCTACTCGCCCGCGATCACCGATTTCAACGTCATGGTCGAGGGCACGAGCTACATGTTCGTGACCGGCCCGGACGTGATCAAGACCGTGACGCACGAGGAGGTCACGAAGGAAGAGCTCGGCGGCGCGATGACGCACAACGCGACCAGCGGCGTCGCGCACTTCGCCGTCGCCGACGATCGCGAATGCCTGCGGCTCATCCGCGATCTCCTGGGTTACCTGCCCGCCAACAACGTCGACGACCCGCCGCGCCGCGAACCGTCGGATCCAATCGATCGCGAAGACGATGGGCTCGATCGGCTGGTGCCGCCGTCGCCGAACCAGCCGTACGACATGCTGGACCTCGTCCACGCGGTGGCCGACGAAGGGGAGTTCCTCGAGGTCCACCGGCATTACGCGAAGAACATCATCATCGGCTTCGCGCGCCTCGGCGGCCGTTCCGTCGGCGTCGTCGCGAACCAGCCGGCGTACCTCGCCGGCACGCTGGACATCGACGCGTCGGTCAAGGGCGCGCGGTTCGTCCGCTTCTGCGACGCGTTCAACATCCCGCTCGTCACGTTCGAGGACGTCCCGGGCTTCCTGCCCGGCACGCGTCAGGAGTACGGCGGCATCATCCGTCACGGCGCGAAGCTGCTGTTCGCGTTCGCGGAAGCGACCGTCCCGAAAGTGACGGTGATCACGCGCAAGGCGTACGGCGGCGCCTACTGCGTGATGTCGAGCAAGCACATTCGGACCGACGTGAACTTCGCGTGGCCGAGCGCGGAGATCGCGGTGATGGGTCCGGAAGGGGCCGTCAACATCCTGTACAAGCGCGAGCTGGAGAAAGCGGCGGACCCCGACGCGGCCCGCGCGGCGCGGGTGGCGGAATTCCGCGAGAAGTTCGCGAACCCCTACGCCGCCGCCGCGCGCGGATTCGTGGACGCCGTCATCCGCCCCCGCCAGACCCGTCCCAGGCTCATCGCCGCCCTCGCGGCGCTCGAAACGAAACGCGACCGGAACCCGCCGAAAAAACACGGAAACATTCCGCTCTAGGTTCGGGGTTCGCGGTTCGAACCATCGAACCCCGAACCCCGAACCGATACAATTGGGCATATTGAAAGTCCTTATCGCCAACCGCGGCGAGATCGCGGTCCGGATCATTCGTGCGTGCCGCGAGCTCGGGTTGCCGACCGTCGCCGTCTATTCCGACTGCGACCGCGGCGCGCGGCACGTGCGCGACGCGGACCAGGCGGTCCACGTGGGTCCGAGCCCGGCCGTCGAAAGCTATCTGCGCATCGACCGCTTGATCGACGCGGCGCGGCGGACCGGCGCGGACGCGGTGCACCCGGGTTATGGGTTTCTCGCCGAGAACGCGGCGTTCGCGAGCGCGTGCCGCGACGCCGGGTTGACGTTCATCGGCCCGTCGCCGGACGCGATCGCGTTGATGGGCAGCAAGACGGCCGCGCGTGCCGTCGCGATGCGCGCCGGCGTGCCCGTCGTCCCCGGAACGGACGCGCCCCTGGCGTCCGACACCTCCGATGACGAGATCGCGCGCGCGGCCGCGCGCATCGGGTATCCGGTCATCGTCAAGGCGGTCGCGGGCGGCGGCGGGAAGGGAATGCGGGACGTCGAGTATCCCGCCGACCTGCGCGACGCGGTGCGGACCGCGCGATCCGAGGCGGGCTCGGCGTTCGGCGACACGAGCGTCTACCTGGAGCGGCGCCTCGCGCGGCCGCGTCACGTCGAAGTACAGCTGCTCGGCGACCACCACGGAACGGTGATTCCGTTCGTCGAGCGCGAATGTTCGATTCAACGGCGTCATCAGAAAGTGGTCGAGGAGTCGCCGTCCCTCGCCGTCGATGCGCGGCTGCGCGAGCGGATCACGCGCGCCGCGGCCGCCGTCGCGGCCAGCGCCGGCTACACCAACGCGGGCACGATCGAGTTCCTCCTGGACGAGGACGGGTCGTTCTACTTCCTCGAGATGAATGCGCGGCTCCAGGTCGAGCATCCGGTGACCGAAATGGTGACCAGCATCGACCTCGTGCACTGGCAGATTCGCATCGCACGCGGAGAGCGGTTGGCCATCGATCCGGCGCGCGCGGCCACGCCGCAGGGTCACGCGATCGAGTGCCGCATCTACGCCGAGGACCCCGACGAAGGGTTCCTCCCGTCGCCTGGCCTGATCCGCGGCGTCCGCGCGGCGAGCGGACCCGGCATCCGCAACGACGGCGGCGTCGCTTCAGGCTACACGGTTCCGGTGTTCTACGACTCCATGATCGCGAAGCTGATCGCGTGGGCGGAAAACCGTCGGGAGGCCGTCGCCCGGTTGTCGCGCGCGCTGGCGGAGTACGAGGTGCTCGGCATCCGCACCACGATCCCGTTCTTTCTCTGGCTCGTGCGCCAGCAGGAGTTCCTCGACGGCCGGTTCGACACGACGTATCTCGACCGGCTGCTCGCGTCGCGCAAGGGGGAGTCGTTCAGCGAGTTGACGGACGGCGACGAAGAGCGGCTCGCGATCGCCGCGGCCCTGGATGCCTGGTTCCGCGCGACCGCCGGACCGAGCGCGTCCGCGCCGCGCGCGGGCGGCTGGAAGAGCGTCGCCCGCGAAGAGGCGCTTCGGTGAACGTCGCATGACGTTCGAGATCGAGGTGAACGGCCGGATGCGCGCCGTGACGATCGAGCGCGCGGGTTCGATGCCCGCCCGGTTTCGCGTCACCGTTGACGGCGCCTCGAGGCTCGTTGACGCGCAGCGCGTCGGCGACTTCGGCGTCTCGATGCTGTTCCCGGAGTCGGGGGACGCGAGCGGCGCGGTGCAGATCGCGCCGCTGTCCGGCGGCGGCGAATTGCTCGGCCACATCGGCGGGCGGACGGCGCGCGTGGTCGTCAACGGGCAGCGCACGAGACGCGCCGGCGCCGACACGGTCGCCGCCCACGGCGAGCAGGCGATCGCCGCGCCGATGCCGGGCCGCGTCGTCCGCGTCCTCGTCGGCGCCGGCGACGCCGTGCAGGCGCGGCAGCCGCTCGTCGTCGTCGAAGCGATGAAGATGGAGAACGAGCTGCGATCGCCGAAGGCGGGCCGCGTGAAAAACGTCGCCGTCAGCGCCGGGACGTCGGTCGAAGCCGGACGGGTCCTCGTCGTCGTCGAATAGAGAGAGTGGCACAACAACCCCTCCCCGCACCGGAGCCCGAGGCGCGGCCGGCCGAGCAGCCGGCATCCGCCCCGGCGACCGCGGCGCCGCCGGCGCCGCGCCGCCGGTGGCCGCGGCGTGTGCTCCGCGCGTTGGGGGTGCTGATTGCGATCGTCGCCGCGCTCCTGGTGGCGAGCCTGACGATCGATCTGGGGCCGGCGCTGCGCAAGCGCGCCGAGGTCGCGGGCTCGAAGTATCTCGAGCGCCCGATGCACATCGGCAAGCTGAGCATCGTGCTCAGAACCGGCGCCTTCGAGGTCGACGATCTCGTCATCGAAGGCTTGCGGCCCACGGACCGTCCGTTCCTGAAAGCGAAGCGCCTCTTCGTGAACATGCCGTGGTGGTCGGTTTTCAGCAAGGAACTGATCATCGAGAACGTGGACATGAACGACTGGGAGATGCTCGTCGAGCAGTTTCCCGGCCGTCACAACTTTCCGAAGATCGTTCACGAATCGAAGGAGCCCGGAGGGCCCAAGCGGTTCACGACGACTGTCAGGTCCGTTATCGCGCGGCAGGGTCAGTTCACGTACGACGATCACACCGTCCCGTGGAGCGTCGTCTGCCGCAACCTGAACGTGCACGTGTTCCGGGGCCTCGATGCGTACCGCGGCACGGCGCAGTTCTCGAACGGCACGGTGAAGATTCAGGCGTACGACGCGTTCCGCGCCGACATGCAGACGCGCTTCAAGATCGACGGCGGCAAGGTGCTGCTCGAGTCGATCAATCTCCAGAGCACGGGCGCGTCCTCGGCGATCACCGGATACGTGGACCTCGGGCACTGGCCGGAGATGCTCTACAACGTGCAGTCGCGCGTGGACTTTCCGATCCAGAAGGCGATCTATTTCAAAGACATGAACTTCACGGTCGCCGGGCACGGCGACTTCACCGGGACGTTCCACTTCTATAAGGGCGGACGCGAGCTGAAAGGTGCGTTCACGAGTCCCGAGGCGGGTGTCAACCGGTGGCGGTTTCCTGACGTGAGGGGATTGCTGTTGTGGATCCCGAGCAAGTTCGAGGTGACGAACGTCACGACGGGCCTTTACGGCGGGTCCGCGAAATTCGATTTCACGATGGCGCCGCTCGGCAGCAGTCAGAAGGCACATGCCGTGTGGGACGCGCAATACCAGAACGTCGATCTCGTGCAGATCACCGACTTCCTCGAGCTGCAGGGGATTCGGCTCGCCGGCCGCGCCACGGGACGCAATCGCCTCGAATGGCCGGTCGGGCGCTTCGCCGAGAAACGCGGCGAGGGACACATCGTCGCGACGCCGCCCGGGGGCAGCGTCCCGATGACGCGCGAGCTGCAGCCGGGCCAGATCGCGCGCGTCGATCCGCTGCCCCCCGAAGTCGGTCCGTTCAACGCCCACGCGCCGATCGGTCACGTGCCGGTCGCGGGGGATATCACGTACGCGCTCGATCCGGAGTGGATCAGCATCGCGCGTGGCTGGGCGGCGACGGAGAGAACATACGTCGAGTTCAACGGCCGCACGGCATGGGGCAATCAGTCGCGCATTCCGTTTCACGTGACGAGCCTCGACTGGCAGGAGAGCGATCGCATCCTCGGCGGCATCCTCACCGCGTTTGGCTCGCCGACCGGCGCCGTCCCCGTCGGCGGACGCGGGACCTTCGACGGGACGATGCTGGAGTCGTTCGGCAAGCCGCGGATTGAAGGACATTTCGACGGCGAACGCATGCGCGCGTGGGGCGTGATGTGGGGCCGCGGCCGCGCCGATCTGACCATCTACAACAGCTACATCACGATCGTGAAGGGCGTGATCGAGCGCGAAGGATCGCAAATCATCGCCGACGGCAAGTTCTCGCTCGGCTACCCGCGCCGCGACAACGGGGAAGAGATCAACGCGACGATCCAGATGACGCGCCGTCCGCTCGCGGACCTCCGTCACGCGTTCAATCTCGACGATTACCCGCTCGACGGCGTCGCGTCGGGCGAGTACCACCTCTTCGGCAAATACGAGCGGCCGTTCGGCTTCGGAAAGCTCGTGATCGATCAGGGCAAGGCGTGGGGCGAGCCGTTCGACAATGCAACCGCGAGCCTTCGGTTCGAAGGCAACGGCGTGCGCCTCGACAGCATCCTCGTGAAGAAGAGCACGGGACAGATGACGGGGGCGGCGTGGGTCGGATGGGACGGCAACTACTCCTTCAACGCCGACGCGACGAAGATTCCCGTCGAGTCGATCAGCGTGATGTCGTTTCCGCGCGCCCCGCTCTCCGGCGTCGTGCAATTCAACGCCACGGGCGCGGGCACGTTCTCCGATCCGCGCTACGACGTGAAGCTCCGCATCGACGACCTGTTCGCCGCCGACGAGGGCATCGGGCAAGTCACCGGCCGGCTGTCGCTGCGCGGACAGGCGCTGACCGTCGAGATGGACGCCGCGTCGCGCCGCCTCAGCGTCACGGGATCGGGCCGCATCGCGCTGACGCCGGAGATGGACACCGAGGCGACATTGCGGTTCACCGACACGTCGCTCGACCCGTACATCCGCTTCTTCCAGCCGCAGTTGTCGCCGTTCACCACCGCCG
>QHWR01000345.1:0-1121 GCA_003223835.1 Acidobacteriota bacterium
GACCGCCATCGTCACGCTCGATTTGCGTCACTTCGCCGCGGTGGCGATCAAAGGAAATCCCAAGCTCCTTCCTCGCGACGCGTGACCGCATATACTGGAGTGCGAAGAGCTGATTGCTGAGTTGAGCTCGCATTCGGCATTCAGCATTCGGCATTCAGCATTCGGCATTCGATTCCGGGCCGGAGTGGTGAAACTGGCAGACGCGCGGGACTCAAAATCCCGTGGGCTTTACCGCCCGTGTGGGTTCGATTCCCACCTCCGGCACCAGACTTCGCTCGCCTGCGGCGAGCTTCGCCTCGGCAAGCCCGCGAGCCGCAGATCGCCGAAGTCTGTCTCGCCGAAGCCGCGCAGCGGCAAAGGCGGACCTGCCTTCGCGCGCTGACATGCGAGCGCGCTACGGCTAGCAGACCGTCGTGAAAGTCGCGCGGCCTGCTAGCAGCCCGAAGTGACGGTTGTTATCCGCAATCCTCTGATCTCGCCAGCGGTGAGGAGCGGCGCTTGCGTTAAGTGCGCACGCCGCCACGGGTCGGAGGCGGGAAGCGGCAGCGCGCGCAGTGGGGCCCGCACCCACAAAGAGGAACTCCTGCCGGGCGCCACCCTTCGCTCGCGTGCGATCACGAGTGAGCTTTGGCTACCTCAGGACGTGGAAGAGAGTTCGATTGCCCTGCACTCCAGCGATCGGTTCCTCGTGATTCCAGAAGGTCACATACCCCTTGGTAGCGGTGATTCCCTCCATCACGGACGCTGGTGAACCTGGCAGCCGACACCCGAGCTCGAGCACACCCTCGCTGCCGTCGTCGAATGCGATGGCAACGGTGAGGCGTCCCGGACGAGTATCTTTTGGGGCGCCGATACAATTGGGATTCGGATTCGGACCACCTGCGGGCAGATCGAAGCTGATGAAGCGGGTAACCTCGTAGGTGCCGCCGCCCGCAGGAGGATCAGAGGTCAACCCGGGTGTGATGGTCCAAGTGCCCCCACCTGTGACGTCCTGTGGGTGCCCGGGATTGTCGCGAAACGTTCCCGAGCCGGTGACTGTAATGCGCGCCCCATTAAGGGCTTTCGCCGACGCTGTACCGCCCTCGCGGATGCAGGGGGGAGGCGCAAGTATGATGTCCCAG
>QHWR01000345.1:1338-4490 GCA_003223835.1 Acidobacteriota bacterium
GACACCTCACTGGGCTAGATATTCACCCGCTCCGCCAGCGCCCTGTCCAAGCTGGCCGCAGACGCTACGCTCCTCCGGCATGCCTGTCAAGCGGGATTCGGCTTCAGCAGCCGGATCGGCTTCAGCGCGATCGGGCTTCAGGTGCTACGTCAAATCGGCGGCGCTCCAAGCACGTCCGTCTAAACGATCTACGTGTACTTTTTGCGAGACAGTTTGACCAAATGCGAAAGCGAGTTCGAAGCCTTCGCCAGAATTGATCGTTGGTACTACACTCGACTGAATGGCAATGGCCAAAATAGGCCGATCGGGACACCAACGGTCTGTCCGGCAGCATCGATGCGACAGCTGGATGCATTCGCCGCGTGTGATTAGAAACGCCACTTGTACCACGGGCTGCTAGGCGAGCCCGGCCCATTCTTCGCGAAGGCTGTCTCGCCGAAGCCGCGAAGCGGCGAAGGCGGATTCCCAGCTCTTCCCCTCAGATAGAATCGCGTGATTGTTTCACGCGCTGCGTCACCGTAACTTCCGGCTGCTCTGGATCGGGCTGCTGATCTCCTTCTCGGGCAGCCTGATGCAGTCGGCCGCGATTCTCTGGCACGTCTCCCTCCTGGTTTCCCCCCAACGCCGCGCGCTCGCGCTCGGCATGGTCGGCCTCGTCCGGATCGCGCCGGTCGTCTTCTTCTCGATGCTGAGCGGCGTCGCCGCGGACGTCTACGACCGGCGCAAGCTGATGCTGATGACGCAGACCGTGATGGCCGCGTTCGCCGTGGCCCTGGCCATCCTCACCGGGCGCGGTCTCGACGCCGTCTGGCCGATCTACGCGATCACCGCCGCGAGCTCCGCGGCCGGCGCGTTCGACCTGCCGGCGCGCCAGGCGCTGGTGCCAAACCTCGTGCCGCGCGAGCACCTGCCGAACGCGCTGACGCTCAACACGATCATGTTTCAGGTCGCCGCCGTCGGGGGACCGGCGGCCGGGGGCATCGTGATCGGCCAGCTCGGCCTCGCGTGGGCGTATGCCTTGAACGCGATCTCGTTTCTCGTCGTCATTGCCGCGCTCCTGATGATGAGGGGCGTTCGAGCGGCAGCGTCCGAGTCAGCCGACGAGGGCGTGAAGGCGGAGTTCACGTTGCACGCCGCCCGCGAAGGGCTCCGCTTCGTCTTCCGGCATCCGCTGATCCGCTCGACGATGCTGCTGGATTTCTTCGCGACGTTCTTCTCGTCCGCGACCGCGCTCCTGCCGATCTACGCGCAGGACATCCTGCAGGTCGGCGCGCGCGGCTATGGATGGCTGTACGCCGCGCCGGCGGCCGGCGCGCTCGTCGCGAGCGGGGTGATGGTGCGGGCCGTCGAGTGGATCGAACGGCGAGGGCAGATCCTGGCGGGCGCGGTCGTCGCCTTCGGAGTCGCGACGGTCGGGTTCGGCGTGTCGAAGCTGTTCTGGGTATCGTTCCTCTGCCTCGCCGCCACCGGCGCGACCGACACGGTCAGCATGGTGTTCCGCAACCTGATTCGCCAGCTCGAGACGCCGGATCGCCTCCGCGGACGGATGACCGGCGTCAACATGATCTTTTTCATGGGCGGCCCGCAGTTCGGCGAGCTGGAGGCGGGCCTCGTCGCGAACTGGCTCGGCGCCGTCTTCTCGGTCGTCAGCGGCGGCATCGGCTGCGTCATCGCAAGCGCGTGGATCGTTGCGACGACGCCGGCACTGCGGAAATACAAACGTGCTGGGGGCTGAGTGCTGAGAGAGGGTGCTGGGCACGCATTCGTGCTGGGGCCTGGGTGCTCCCTCTCAGCACCCAGCCCCCGGCACTGTATAATTTTGCCGATTGAGCACCCGCAACATCATCGTCATCTACGATCGCTGGGAGGAGCCGGACCACGACGGCGGGTCCGAGCGCGCGCCGCTGACGCGGACGCTCGACAAGAGAGAAGTCGAGGACGAGGTCGTCGAAGCGCTCGGCAAGCTCGGACACCACGCGACCCTGCACTGCCTCGACGGATCGATCAAGAGCCTCCACGCCCTCGCGCGGATGGACTGCGACCTCGTGTTCAACCTCGCCGAGTCGTTCGCCGGCAACGACCTCGCGGATTTCTGCATCGCCGCCTACCTCGAGCTGATCGGGAAACGCTTCACCGGCGCGGGCTCGCACGGGCTGATGTACGCGCAGGACAAGGCGGTCGCGAAGAAGATCCTCGAGTTCCACGGAATCCACACGCCGGTGTTCGCGCGCTCGTATCGCGGACGCCTCGACTTTTCGCACGACCTCGAGTTCCCGGTCATCGTGAAGCCGGCGCGCGAGGACGGCTCCATCGGCATCGAATTCAACGCCGTCGTCAGCTCGATCCGCGAGCTGATGGAGCGGATCGACTGGCTGCACGCGAACTTCAACTCGCCCGTGCTCATCGAAGAGTACGTCGAAGGGCGCGAGATGTACGTCGGGGTGATCGGCAACGACAACCCCGCGGCGCTGCCGGTCATCGAGCTCGATCTCTCGAAGCTGCCCGAGGGGACGCCGCGGATCGCCGGCGCCGAGGTGAAGTGGGGGAAGGGGACCCCCGCGTATCGGGACGCGAAGGCCGCGCTCGCGGAGGGCCTGCCCGACGAGACGATGTCGCTCTTGCAGCAGACGGCGGTCGCCGTCTATCAGGCGCTCGAACTGCGCGATTACGCGCGCATCGACATGCGCCTGCGGCCGGACGGCCGCGTCGCGGTCATCGAAGCCAATCCGAATCCCTGGCTCGCGTCGCGCGCGGAGTTCGCGCTGGCCGCCCGGCGCGCCGGCCGCACGTACGCGCAGCTCGTCTCGGAAATCGTCGAGCTCGCCATGGCGCGCTACTCCCTCGTCTAAGGCGCCGCCGGCCGGCAAAGCTTCTCGGTCATTCGGCCGCAACTCCTTTCGACGCGCAGTTTTAGCCCCATGTCCCGTCGGTTGCCGCGCGTCCCCGCGCGCGGAAGTCTGCCTTCAGGCAGACGGCAGAAAACGTGAAAAAGTGGCCACTTTTGGCGGGTTTTCCGTTGCCTGACGTCCCGCGTTCCGCTATACTGAGAGGACTGCTCATCGAGCGCACGCCTTACCGACTTCACCTTACTCTTGGGGGACATGTGACATTCGAGGTTGGTGACAAGGTCATTTACCCAAACCATGGACTCG
>QHWR01000169.1 GCA_003223835.1 Acidobacteriota bacterium
TCGGATCGCCCGCCGTGACGTACGTCACGAGGCCCGGCGCGTGCGCCGCGCGCAGACGCGCGAAGGTCTCCGCGAGCCTTCCCATCAGCGCGCCGTCCCTGCCGACTCGCCGACCATCTGCTGCACGCTCTGGACGTCCTTGTCGCCGCGCCCCGACAGATTGACGATGAGGATCGTGTCCGGGCCGAGGGTCGGCGCGAGCCGGCAGGTGTGTGCGATCGCGTGCGACGACTCGAGCGCGGGCAGGATCCCCTCCTCGCGCGCCAGCCGCTGGAATCCCGCGAGCGCCGCGTCGTCGTCGATCCACGTGTACTCGGCGCGACCCTGGTCGCGCAGCCATGCGTGCTCGGGACCGACGGCGGCGTAATCGAGCCCCGCGGAAATGGAGTGCGTCAGCTCGACGTTGCCATCGGCGTCCTGGAGCACATAGCTGCGCGTTCCCTGGAGAATCCCGGCGCTGCCGCCGGCGAACCTGGCGGCGTGTTCTCCGGAACGGATCCCCCGGCCGCCCGCTTCGACGCCGATCAGACGAACCGCGCGATCCGCGACGAACGCGTCGAAGATCCCCATCGCGTTGCTGCCGCCGCCGACGCACGCGACGATGACGTCCGGCAGGCGTCCAAACTGGTCGAGGCACTGCGCGCGTGTCTCGCGTCCGATGACCGACTGGAGTTCGCGGACCATCAGCGGGTACGGGTGCGGCCCGAGCACCGAGCCGAGCAAATAGTACGTGTCGGTCACGTTGGTGACCCAGTCCCGCATCGCCTCGTTGATGGCGTCCTTCAGCGTGCGGGAGCCGGCATTCACTTCGATCACTTCGGCGCCGAGCACGCGCATGCGGAAGACGTTGAGCGACTGTCGCGCCATGTCGTCCACGCCCATGTACACGCGACACTCGAGGCCGAGCAGCGCGCACGCCGTTGCGGTCGCGACCCCGTGCTGTCCTGCGCCGGTCTCCGCCACGATCCGGCGTTTCCCCATGCGCTGCGCGAGGAGCGCCTGTCCGAGCGCGTTGTTGATCTTGTGAGCGCCCGTGTGCGCGAGATCTTCGCGTTTCAGCACGATGCGCGCGCCGGCGAGGCCCGCCGTCAGCCGACGCGCCTCGTAGAGCGGCGTCGGCCGTCCGACGTAATCGCGCAGCAGCCGCGCGAGCTCGTCCCGGAACGCCGGATCCTGCCGCACGCTCAGATAGGCACGCTCCAGTTCCTCGACGGGCGCGACGAGCGTCTCGGGGACGAAGCGCCCGCCGTACGGGCCGAAATAGCCGCGCGCATCGGGGTCACGCGCGCCGAAGACCGGCGTGGACACGTTCGTCATGATTTCTCCACCGCCGCGAAAAACGCCCGAAGCCGCGCCGCGTTCTTGACGCCCGGGGCGTCCTCCACGCCGGACGACACGTCGACGGCGTACGGCGCGACGGCGCGAACGGCGTCCGAAACGTTGTCCGCGCTCAGCCCCCCGGACAGAACGACGGGGCGTTCGCGCGCGATCGTCGCGGCAATCGTCCAGTCGATCGGTCGTCCCGTTCCGCCGCGCCGCTCGGGGTCGTGCGCGTCCAGCAGCACCGTCGCGGACGCCGGCACCGCGCGTGCCGTGGCGCGATCGTCGGCGCCCCGAAGCGGGACCGCCTTGATCACGCGATAGCCGAGCGACGCGTAGTCGCCGGCGATCTCGTCGCCGTGGAGCTGAATCGCCGAGACGCCCGCGAGCCGCGCCACCGCGAGGACGTGCTCGATCGGCTGGTTCACGAACACCCCGACGGGCGTCACGAACGGGGGCAACTGGCCGACGATCGTGCGCGCTCGCGACGGGTCGACGTAGCGCGGGCTCGCGGGCCAGAAAATGAACCCGACCGCCGCGGCCCCAAGCGTGGCGGCCAGCCGTGCATCCTCCGCGCGCGTGATGCCGCAGATCTTCACGCGCACGACGACGCACCCTCGCGCAGCGTCCGGAGCGCGACGCCCGGATCGTCCTCGACGATCAGCCGTTCGCCGACGAGGAACGCGTCGTAGCCCGCGCGTTCGAGCCGCGTCAGATCTTCGACGGTCCTGAGACCGCTCTCGGCGACGAGCGTCACGGCACGGCGACGAGCCGCCGCGGCGACGCGCTAGTGGACGGCGCCGTCCACGCTCAGGGTGCGCAGGTTCCGGCTGTTCACGCCGAGGATGCGGGCGCCGGCGTCGATCGCGCGCGCGGCTTCCGCCTGGTCGTGCGCTTCGGCGAGCGCGGCGACGCCCGCGGCGTCCGCCTCGCGCACGAGCGCGGGCAGCGTCTCCTCGTCCAGCGCGCCGACGATGAGCAGAACGGCGTCGGCGCCGGCGGCCGCCGCTTCGACGATCTGGTAACGCGAAACGACGAAGTCCTTGCGGAGCAGCGGCACGCGCACCGCGTCGCGCACCGCGCGCAGGTGATCGACCTCGCCGTCGAAGAACGTCGGCTCGGTCAGGACCGAGATCGCCGCCGCGCCCGCGCGTTCGAATGCGGCCGCGTGCTCGGCGGGACGGTAATCGGCGCGCAGGATGCCTCGGGACGGCGACCGCCGTTTGCATTCCGCGATCACGCGGGGCCGCGGCGTCTCGCGCAGCGCCGCGGCGAACCGTGCCCCGCCCGGTTGCCGGCGCGCCGCTTCGCGCTCGAGCGCCTCGATCGGCAGACGTGCCGCGCGGACGGCGACCGCCCGTCGCGTCGCCGCCAGAATCGTCCCGAGCAGATCCGCCGTCGCGGTCGCGCTCATGCGGCGGAGACCTCCCCGGCGTTCGACAGCGCGATCAATCGATCGAGGACGGCCGTCGCGCGGCCCGAGTCGATCGCCTCGGCGGCGGCGGCGATCCCTTCGGGGATCGACGCGACGCGCCCCGCGATCAGCAGCGACGCGCCCGCGTTGAGCAGCACGATGTCGCGCGCGGCGCCGCGCTCGCCGCCCAGAATCTTCCGCGCGATGGCCGCATTCGTCGCCGCGTCGTCGCCTTTGAGCGCCTGCGGCGCCCCCTTGGGCAGGCCGAAGTCCGACGGATGGACGTAGAAGGTGTTGACCGCGCCGTCGCGGCACTCGGACACTTTCGTGTAGCCCGTCGTCGACAGCTCGTCGAGGCCGTCCGCGCCGTGGACGACCCACGCGCGCTCGGCGCCGAGGAGCGCCAGCGAGCGCGCCACCAGCTCGGTCAACTCCGGCCGCGGCACGCCGACCAGCTGCCGCGTCGCCCCCGCCGGATTCGTGAGCGGGCCGAGCAGGTTGAACGCCGTCCTCACGCCGAGCTCGCGCCGCGTCGGGGCGGCATGTCGCATCGAGGGGTGAAATGTCTGCGCGAACAGGAACGCGATCCCGACGTCTTCCAGGCAGCGCAACACGACGTCGGGACCGGCGGCGATGGCGACGCCGAGGGTCTCCAGGAGATCCGCGCTGCCGCAGCGGCTCGACGCGCTGCGATTCCCGTGCTTCGCGACCTTCACGCCGCAGCCGGCGAGCACGAGGGCGGCCACCGTGGACACGTTGAACGTGTGGGCGCCGTCGCCGCCGGTTCCGCAGGTGTCGAACACCGGGGCGACCGGGCGCGGGAGCCGCGCGGCGCGCGCGCGCATCACGCGCGCGAAGCCGACGATCTCCGCCGGGCGCTCCCCCTTCATCGCCAGACCGACGAGCAACGCGGCGATCTGCGACGGCTGCGCCTGCCCTTCCATGATGCGATCCATCGCGGCGGCGGCTTCCTCGGTCGTCAGGTCCTGACGCCGCTGGAGCTTTTCGATCAGCGGAGTGAACATGACAGCTCCAGGAAATTCCGGAGGATCTGCCGGCCTTCGCCGGTCAGCACCGACTCGGGGTGGAACTGCACGCCGTGCACGGGCCACGTGCGGTGCCGTAATCCCATGATGATCCCGTCCTCCGTCCTCGCGCCGACTTCCAGTTCGGCGGGAACGTTGTCGCTGACGATCAACGAGTGATAGCGGCCGGCGACGAACGACGGCGCGACGTTGCTGAAGATCCCGCGCCCGTCGTGCTGAATCGCCGACGTCTTTCCGTGCATCAACGCCGGCGCGCGCACCACTTCGCCGCCGAACGCGACGCCGATCGCCTGGTGCCCGAGGCACACGCCGAGAAGCGGCGTCTCGCGCCCGAAGCGCCGGATCGTCTCGACGCTGACGCCCGCATCCTCCGGCCGTCCCGGCCCCGGCGAGATCACGATGTGCGACGGCCGCAGCGCGGCGATGTCGTCGAGCGTGATCTCGTCGTTCCGCCGCACGAGCGGCCCCGCGCCCAGCTCGCCGAGATACTGCGCGAGGTTGAACGTGAACGAGTCGTAGTTGTCTATCAGCAGGACCATCGTCGTCGTTGGTCGCTCGTCGTTGGTCGTTGGTCGACTACGTCAGTTCCGTTTCCGCCATGTCAATCGCCTGCAGCAGCGCCCGCGCCTTGTCGCGCGTCTCCTCGTACTCCGCGGCCGGGTTCGAATCCGCGACGATGCCGGCGCCCGCCTGGACGCGCGCGCGGCCGTTCCTGATCGTGATCGTGCGGATGGCGATGCAGAAATCGAGGTTGCCCGCGAAGTCGATGTAGCCCACCGCGCCCGCGTAAATCTCCCGCCGCGTCGGCTCCAGCTCCGCGAGGATCTGCATCGCGCGGATCTTTGGCGCGCCCGAGACGGTGCCGGCGGGGAAACACGCCACCAGCGCGTCGAGGTGGTCGCGATCCTCCGCGAGCCTGCCTTCGACCGTCGAGACGAGGTGCATCACGTGCGAGTAGCGCTCGAGCGCCATGTACTGCGGGACGCGCACGGTGCCGAACTCCGACACGCGGCCGATGTCGTTCCTGCCGAGATCGACCAGCATCACGTGCTCGGCGCGCTCCTTCTCATTCCGCTTCAGCTCTTCCGCCAGGCGCAAGTCTTCGTCGTCGTTGCGGCCGCGCGGGCGCGTGCCGGCGATCGGATGCGTCTCGACGTGGCGTCCCTCGACGCGGACGAGCATCTCCGGGGACGACCCGACGATCGCGAGCCCGCCCATGCGGATGAAGTACATGTAGGGCGACGGGTTCACGTGACGAAGCGCACGGTAAATCGTGAACGGCTCCGCATCGACGTCCGCCTCGAAGCGCTGCGACAACACGGCCTGATAGATGTCGCCCGCGGCGATCCGTTCCTTGATCGTCTTCACCCCGGATTCGAAGGTGTCCCGCGTGACGTTCGAGTGCACCTCCGGCCGCTTCCGGTGATCCGGCTCGGCGTGCGACAGGCCGCGCTCGAGCTCGCGTTCGAGGAACGTGATCTTCGCGCAGGCGAACTGATACAGCGCCGAGAGATCTTCGTCGGGCGTCACCCGCGCGTTCGCGACGATCAGGATGCGGTGCTTGACGTGATCGAACGCGAGCACCGTATCGAACAGCATGAATCCCGATTCGTCCTCGCCGGCGGCCGTCGAGGCCCAGCGCGCCTTCTGCCAGGCGTCGCGGAGCGAGGGCTCGAAGCCGATCGACGCGTCGTAGCCGATGAACCCGACGGCGCCGCCCGTGAAGCGCGGCAGATCCGGCACGAAGGGCGCCTGGAACTCCGCCATCAACCGCCGCAGGACCGGCACGAAGGGCTCCGCCGTTTCGGTGGTGACGCCGGAACGTTCGATCGCCGTCCGTCCGTCGCGCGACCGCAACACGAGGAACGGATCCTTGCCGAGGAACGAGTAGCGCGCCACGCGCTCGCCGCCTTCGACGCTCTCGAACAGAAACGCGTAGTCGGAGTGCTCCGCGATCTTCAGGAAGGCCGACACGGGCGTGAGCAGATCGGCCATGATCTCCTTCACCACCGGGACGAACGTCCCCCGCCGCGCCAGCTCCGCGAATTCTTCGTACGTCGTCTGCTTCATGGCCGTCCTAGACGAGAGAGAAACGGTCTTTTCTCGCCGCGAGCGCCTGCGCCGCGGCGTCCGCGAACAGATCCTTCGGCGGGCGCTGGCCGGTCCACAACTCGAACTGCCGCTCCGCCTGCGCGACCAGCATCTCCAGGCCGCCGATCGTCTGGCATCCCGCGGCCTGCGCGGCCTCGAGCAACGGCGTCTGCGGCGGCTCGTAGACGAGGTCGTACACGAGGCCGGCGTGAAGATCCGCGGGCGCGAGGATCTGACCCGGGTTCGCCGTGCTGCCCACCGTCGTCGCATTGACGAGCAGATCCCATGACCCGGCCTGCGGCGGCCACGCGGCCGCCCGCGCGCCGAATCGCGCCGCAAGCGCGCGCGCTTCATCGACGCGCCGCGCGACGATGGTCACGGTGGCCCCCTCGAGCACGAGCGCCGCCGCGACCGCGCGTGCCGCGCCTCCGGCGCCGAGCACCGTCGCCCGCAGGCCGCGGATCGTCGCGCGCCGCGCGAGCGGGTCGAGGAAACCCTCGACGTCCGTATTCGTCCCCGTCAGGCGCCGATCGGTGATGACGATCGTGTTCACCGCGCCGACGTCGGCCGCGATCGGCGAGATCTCATCGAGGTGCGACACGATCGGCACCTTGAACGGCGCCGTCACGCTCGCGCCGCGCAGCCCCATCGCATCCGCGAAACGACGGAAGTCCGCCGCGTCCGCGGCTTCGAGCGGCACGTACGCCGCGTTCAGGCCCACCGCCGCGAACCCGGCGTTGTGCATCGCCGGCGACAGCGAGTGCAGCACGGGACGTCCGACCACGCCGTACAGCGCGGCGTCGGAACGGATGCGGCGAAAGCCGAATTCCTGCAGCAGTCGCGCGGCAGGCAGCTGACCCGGCGCGACTTCGTCGCCCGCGTAGGTCCAGCGATTGCCGAAGCGCGCGGCCAGCACGCGTGACGCGACGCCTGCGTTCCCCATCCCGATCAGCACCGCGTCCGGATTGGCGGGCCGGGCGACGGCGGCGAGCGGCAGAAGATCGGACAGCGCCTGGACGCGTACCGCGATTTTGACGATCTCGGCCCCCGTCGAGCGCATCGCGGCGGCGCGATCCACGAGATCCTTGGGCACGCCCTCGAAGTCGTGCATCGAGATGATGACGCCCCGGCCGCGGCGCCGGCGCACGATCGCTTCGAACCGGGCGCCCCACTCCACGTCGATGAACTCGGCGCCCAGCGCATCTGCTTCGTCGAGGATTCGCAGGCGCTCTTCCTCCGAGCCGCCGAACCAGCCCCCTTCGCGGACGGGACGACAGGTCGCGATGACGGGGCGTCGCCGGTCGGCGAGCGCCGCCGCCGCATCGGGACGCGTCATCGAGTCGAGCCGCACTTCGACCAGATCGGCGTGCAGCGCGGCGTCGCGCGCGCGGCGGATCTCGTCGGCGGTTCCTCCCGTAACGGTCTGGCAGAGCAACGGTTCGGGCATAAAAAAAGCCCCCTCAACGGTCAGGTTGAGGGGGCCTCGGAATCGGCTCGTGCGTCAGCGGCTGCCGCTCAGGCTAGCCGTTTGCCCCCTCTGTCCGCCGATACCACCACCCATACGACGCCGTCGTGTGGTGGCCGCGGAACGAAGGCACGCGTGGGGACACGATGCCGCGACGATACCAAAGCGGCCAAACGCGTGTCAAATGTGGGGCCTACTCCTTGACCAGCGGCGACTTAGCGGTTATAAAAGGTTGTGAAGCTACGAGGTCTCGGTCTCGCCCTGCTGCTCTCCCTCATCCACTGGGTTTCCTTGCCGGCCACCACGACGCTCATGCCGCTGGACGAGGTGCGTCCGGGCATGGAGGGCGTCGGCGAAACCGTTTTTCAGGGCATCGAGCTCGAGAAATTTCAAGTGCACATCATCGGCGTGCTGCGCAACGTGCAGGCGCCGCGCCGCAATCTGATCCTCGCGAAGCTCGAGGGGGGGCCGCTCGCGCAGACCGGCGTCATCGCGGGCATGAGCGGCAGTCCGGTGTACATCGACGGCCGTTTGATCGGGGCGGTGTCGTACTCGATCGGCAGCTTCTCGAAGGAACCCATCGCCGGCATCACCCCGATCGCCGAAATGATCGATGCGACCGCGATGCCGGCGCGGCGCACGCTGTCGGCGCAGGCGCGGATCGATCTGCCCGTGACGCGCGAGGGACTCGCGGCCGCTATCCGGACGGCGTACGCGCAGATCTCGCCGTTCGCGGATCGCCCCGCGGACGTGCAGGCATTCGGCCTTCCCGCGCCCGCGGGCGCGCAGCTCGGGGCGATCTTGCGGCCGATCGCAACCCCGCTCGTCATGAGCGGCCTCGATGGCGCGACCGCGGCGTGGATTTCCTCGACGTTCCGCGACGCCGGCTTCTCGCCCGTGCTCAGCGGCGGCTCCGGCGGCGACACGCCTGTCTCGAGCGGTCCCCTGCGTCCCGGCGACGCCGTCGGCGTGTCGCTGATCGGCGGTGACGTCCAGATGGGCGCGACCGGCACCGTCACGCACATCGACGGCGACCGCGTGTATGCGTTCGGACATCCGTTCTTCAATCTCGGGCCGGCGACGTTCCCGATGACGCGCGCGTACGTCTACACGTCGCTCCCGAGCCTGATGGAGTCCTTCAAGATCGCGACGCTCGGGGACGTCATCGGGACCATTCAGCAGGATCGCGCGACGGCGATCGCGGGCACGCTCGGCAAAGGCCCCGACGTCGTCCCGATGTCGATCACGCTGAAGTCGGACCGCGGCACGACCCGCACGTTCACCTATGCGCTCGCGCACGATCAATTGTTCACGCCGCTGCTGACGTACGTGGCGCTGTTCAACACGCTGGGGTCGTACGAGCGCCAGTTCGGCGCCGCGACGTTCAGCGTGAAAGGACGCGCGCAATTCGACAAGCACGCCGACCTGACGTTCGAGGACATCTTCACCGACAACCCGACCGCCGGCGCCTCCGCGTACATCGCGGGTCCGCTGACGATGCTGCTGTCGAACGACATCGAGAAGGTGAACCTGAAGAACGTGGAGGTGACGATCGCATCGAGCGAAGAGCCGCTGAGCGCGCGCATCGAGCGAGTGTGGCTCGACGACGCGAAGGCGCGCGCCGGCCGGACCGTGTCGCTCAAAGTGCTGACGCGCAGCTATCGCGGCGCGGAGAAGATCTCGACGATTCCCATCGAGCTGCCCGCGAACGCGTCCGGACAGTTGTCGATCCTCGTCTCGGACGGGCGGCAGCTGAACCAAATCGAGCAGCGCGACATGCGGCGGTCGCTGCAGCCGCAGAGCGTCACGCAGATGATCCGGCTGCTCAACGATACCCGCCGCAACAATCGCATCTACGTGCGGCTCCTGAGCGGGACGCCGGGAGCCGTCGTCAACGGCGAAGCGCTCACGTCGCTGCCGCCGTCCGTGCTGGGCGTCCTGGAAGGCGACCGCAACGGCGGCGACTTCACGCCGATTCGCGGCGCGGCGCTCGGCCAGTGGGAGCTCCCGATGGAAACCGCCGTCGTCGGCTCCCGGGTGCTCACGATCGAAGTCGAGAACCGTCCGTTCTGATACCTTCTATCCCATGGTGACAATCTCCGGTGCGGCGGGGAGCCGTCCCCGCCGCCGCGCGACGCTTCGCGGCGCCGTCGCGATGCTTCTCGCGTGCGCCGCGCCGCTGGTGCTCACGGGCGCCACGCCAACGTTCTGGACCGTCTCGACCCAGACCGATTTTCTCAAGGGAGAAGTCGAGAATCTCTCCATCGACAGCAACGGACGTCTTTTCCTCGGTCCGCCGGCGACCAAGGTGGCGGAGACCGCGGCGCCGTTTTTGTGGACGATCGTTCCCGCTCCGGACGGCGCGTTGTGGGCGGGCACCGGCAACGAGGGGCAGGTCCTCAAGATCGCGCGCGACGGCAAGGTCTCGGTGTTCTTCGACGCGGCGGAGCTCGAGGTCCACGCCCTTGCGGCCGCACCGAACGGCGGCCTCTACGTCGGTACCTCGCCGAACGGC
Organism: Acidobacteriota bacterium; assembly: GCA_003223835.1. Taxonomy (GTDB): domain Bacteria; phylum Acidobacteriota; class Vicinamibacteria; order Vicinamibacterales; family 2-12-FULL-66-21; genus Gp6-AA38. The sequence continues at coordinate 9,852 of QHWR01000169.1, forward strand.
AAGATCTACGAGGTCGCGGCCGACGGCACGTCGAAGACGTTCTTCGATCCCGGCGACAAATACATCTGGTCGCTCGCGGTCGATCGCGACGGCAACGTCTACGCGGCGACCGGCGACAAAGGCGTCATCTACAAGATCGGGCCCGAGGGCAAGGGCAGCGTCTTCTACAAAACGAACGCGACCAACGTCGTGACGCTTGCGTTCGACAAGACCGGCAATCTGCTCGCGGGGACGGAATCCCCCGGCCGGCTCTTCCGGTTCGATGCGCAGGGGAAGCCGTTCGTGCTGCTCGACTCCCCGTTCAAGGAACTGCACACGGTGCGGCTCGCCGATGACGGGACCATTTACGCCGCGGCGTTCAGCGGGACGCCGAGCGGCGGCGAGGACCGGCCGGGCACGGAACGAGGCGCGCCGTCGGAACCGCCGAAGGGAGGCGTGCCGACGGTTTCGACGGAGATCACCGCGATCGCCGTCGGCGACACCGCGGTCGGCACTGGCGCGCCGCAGCCGATCGTCCGCGAGGCGCGGCGCGCCGCGAAGGGCGTCATCTACCGCGTGCGCCCCGACGGCCTGTGGGATACCGCGTGGGAATCGAACGACGACCTGCCGTACGATCTCCTGATCGAAAAGGACGGTTCGCTCCTCGTCGGCACCGGAACGGAGGGGAAGCTGTTTCGGATCTCCGGCGACCCGGCGCGCGCGACGCTCGTCGCGCGGGCGTCCGCGCGCCAGGTGACCGCGCTGTTGCGCGACGGCACCGGGCGGATTGTCGGCGCGACGAGCAACCCGGGCAAGCTGTTCGCGCTTGCGCCGGAACGCGCGAAGAAAGGCACGTACAACTCCGACGTCCGCGACGCGGGCACCGTCGCGACGTGGGGAGCGATCCGCTGGCGGACGGCGGCGAAGCCAGGCGAGGTGGAGATCCACACACGCTCCGGCAACACGGCGACGCCCGACGAGACGTGGAGCGCATGGTCGA
>QHWR01000343.1 GCA_003223835.1 Acidobacteriota bacterium
GGCGTCCGCGGTCCGCTTCCTCGAGCCGCGCCTCCAGATGAATCGTCGAGAGGTCGGGCAGCTCGAGGATGTTCGCCCCGGACCAGGCGCGGTCCCCTTCGCGGAACTCGACCTCGCCGCCAAACGGGCTCGACGCGCGCCAGTTCGGCAGCACGTTGACGATGCCGTCCGCCGGCGCCCGGAGCTTGAGCGCGTCGAGCGCCGCCTGCCAGCGCTTCATGTCGAACAGCGCCTTGTCGCGCTTGCGCTCCTTGCCGACGACTTCGGCGCGCGCGCTCGCCTTGTCCGAGTTCGAGCGCTCCTGCGCCTCCTTGAGCTTCGACTCCGCCACGCCGACGGCCAGCTTCGCCTGCTCGAATTCGATCTTCGAGATGAGATCTTCTTTCCTGAGATCCAGCTTCGCGCGATCGAGATCGTACCGCGCCTTCATGACGGCGGTCTGATCCTGCTCCTGCGTGATCTTCGCCTGCGCGGTAACCTGAGCGATCTCCGCTTCCGCCTGCTTCAGCGTGGACTGCACTTCGTCCATCCGCTGCTTGATCGTCGTCGCGTCGAACTCGACGACGACGTCCCCTTTCTTGACGGCGGAGCCGTTCTTCGCGAGTTTGACGATCTGCAGGTCGCCGGCCTGCATCGGCGCCGAGAGGACGACGGACTTGGCCGGCCGGATGTCGCCGCGGATCTGCAGGTAGTCGATGAACTCGCCCTTCGTGACCGCGGTCGTCGGCACGTCGGGGACGATGCCGGCGCGCGTCGCCATGCCGACCCCGACCGCGCCGATGACGACCAGGATGCCGACCGTCATGAGCAGGCGGCGGCGTTTGCGGAGCGCGGCCATCATTTCGTCGGGCCCCCGACGTTGCGCGCCACGACGACGCCTTCGGCGAGCCCGCCCGTCACGACCGCTTCGTGCGTGTTCACCGCGCCGACCGTGACGTTCTGGCGATCGAAGCGCCCGCCGCGTTCGACGTTGACGAACGTCTGCTCGCCGTCGCTGCCGATCGAATCGCGCGGCACGACGAGCGCGTTCGGCAGCCGCTCGATCTGCACGTCGAGCGAGGCGGTCAGGTCCGGCATCAGCTTGGGATGCGACCCGTTCACCGCGACGAGCACGATGAAGGTTCGGACCTTGTTCGAGAGCGATGACGGCACGCCGAGAGGTGAGATCTGAGTGATGGTTCCGCTGAAGTGCAGATCGGGATATGCGTCGAGCCCCACGTCAACGGGCTGCCCGGCGCGCAGATCGATCATGTCCGCCTGGTTGACGCGCGCGCGCACGCGCATCGACGCGGGGTTCACGACGTCCACGACAGGAAATCCGGAGCGGACCTCGTCGCCTTCCTGGACTTCCGCCATGTTGCCGCCCTTCCAGATCGTCTTGAGGACGGCGACGCCGGCGATCGGCGAGTTGATCAGCATTTTCTCGGCGTTGGCCTCCGCGTGCGTCATCGCGGTCTCGGCGCGATCGCGGCGGATGACGAGGATCTTGATGTCGGCGGCGGCCGCGCGGCGCTTCAACTCGTAGGTCGCCCGAAGCTGCTTCAGCGTCGCGTCCGCCTGCTCGAACGCGAGCTGGTTCTTCTCTCCCTGGATCTTCGGGAGCATCTCGTTCTTGACCAGCTCGAGCCGCGCACGCTCGAGCGCGCTCTCCGCCTGCTTGAGGGCGCTGTCGTCCGTCGCGGTGGCAGCCGCTTCCTGCGCCCGGCGCTTGTTGATCTGCTGCTCGAGATCCCCCAGCTCCGCCCGGCGATCGAACGCGTTCCTGACCTGCTCCTGCCGGTCGAATTCGACGAGCAGATCGCCGGGGCGCACGGCGGTGCCCGGACGCACCATGCGCATGATGACGAGCGAGTTCGAGTTTTGTCCGGCGATGCGCGGCACGTTGACGGTCGTCGATTCGACCGCCTCCACCGTGCCGCTCAGGCGCGTGCTGCGGACGAACTCCCGCCGCGCGACTTTGAAGGGCTGGCCGGCGCGCGCCTGGGACGGCGGTTCGGTGCTCCGCGCGGACACATACAATCCGGCGGCGGCAACCGCCGCAAGGACGAGCGCCGAAATCAGGAACTTCGGTCTCAACATGTCCGGAATCGAACGAATGGGCCCGGTTATCAGACGGCGTGCGCGACCCGATGGTTGGTGGCCCTTCAGAATACTCTACCGGAGCGTAATTCGTTTAGCCCGCCTCCGCCGAGGCAACGGCGGCCGAGCAGCTCGGCCGTGAAGCCGCGGCGAAAAACCACCCTTCAAGGACGTTGGCTGACGGCGGTTGTTATCGGCTGGAAGGCATGACCCTGCTGAATCCGCACCGTAGGCGAAAAGCTGACGGTGTAGCGTCCTGCAGCCAGATTGGAGAAGGCGAACGTCCCGTCCTTCGGCGAGCTCGACGTCACTCGCGCGCCGTCGGATCCGGTCAGATAGACCTGCGTTTCAACGGGTTGCTTGCGGCCACGTGGGTCGTTCCCATCGAACACCCGCCGCGAGTAGCTCACTTCTCCGAACACGCGCGCGGCCGACGTCGCAGGTCGTGAGAGCAAGCCGAAATACATCACGTCCTCGGCCGCGGCCGCGTACTCGCGTGTGCGGGAACAGATTCCGGTACCCAGCCGACCATCCGGCGGCACATGTGCGTAGACGACGTACCGCCGGTCCACCTTGAATTCGTATCCGCAGTCGCCACCTCCGTAATCGTCCGTACGCTAACGGTCCCGGCCGCGACACCTTTCCAACCAGTGGAGACCTGAAATGTCACGAGGTTTTCGCGGGTCGTGTAGGCCTCCGGCCCGGCACCGCGCTGGACTGTCTGCGCAGTGATACTGGTGACCGTGCCGTCGAACACTGCGTCTGTGTCCCAGAACGCCTCACACGACGGACCTGGTGAGGGACACGAACACGCGTGGGCCGCGCGGAGGCTGACGAGGAGGACGAAAAACGAGAGCGCAACCACGAGCCGGCGCGTCATGGGCGACACCTCGTTCTTTAGACACCGCCCCGTCGCGTTCGGCCGGTCGTCGCCGCGCTGAAGCGCCGCGCTACAGCAGCGACTCTAACTGCCTTCTGCCTTCTGCCTTCTGCCTTCTGCCTTCTGCCTTCTGCCTTCTGCC
>QHWR01000342.1 GCA_003223835.1 Acidobacteriota bacterium
CACGCGCGCGGGGTGGGCACTCACCGCGCCGAGCGACCCGACGTAGTACCCCATGTAGTTGATCAGGATCGCGCCGAGCGCCATCGCGAGCGTGCCGGCCGTCGCGAGCGCGAGCGCGGCGAAGAGCAGCGCGTGCCCGAGATGCTGCGGCAGAAACTGGCGCACGTCGCCTTCGGCGCCGCGGCCCGTGATGATGAAGTCGAACATCTCGCGCCGGTACGCGTCGCCGTGCAGGAACAGCGACGCCGTTGCCGTCGGATATTTGTAGGCGATCGCGGTCGCGCAGAGGCCCATCGTTGCCGCCCAGATGAGCATCCGCGTGATCGCGTCCGCAACGTCCCCGCGTCTGAGCGACGCGACCATGAACGGAAACGCCGCCGCCACGTTCAGGAGCGGCACGAGCCACGGCACGCCGATCACCAGCGCGATGCCGTACGACAGCGCTGTCGCAGCAATGATGGCGAGCGGACCCGCCGCAGCGTTCACCGCCACAGAGTACACGGATCGTCGGCCACGGATCACACGGACCGGTTTGAGCCGCGGATCACACAGACCGGTCTGGCCGCGGATTACACAGACCGGTCTGGCCGCGGACTTCACGGAATACACGGACCCACAAGGCGTCAGAGACGGAAACCTGAGAAGACTGCGGACTCAATTTGCTCGCAGCGTGACGACGGGATCCAAACGGGTGGCTCGACGCGCCGGCATATAACACGCAAGGCCTGAAACGGCGATCAGGAGCACCGTGGCGGTCAGCAGGGAGGTGGGATCGAGCGGATGAACCTCGAAGAGCAAACCGCGGAGCAGGCGCGCTACGATCGTCGCGCCGGCGAGGCCGATCGCAGCGCCAACTGCTCCGAGCCGCAATCCCTCTCCCAGAACCAGACGACGCACGTCGGTTGCCGTTGCGCCGAGCGCGACGCGGATGCCGATCTCCGCGTGCCGCTGTCGCACGGACGCGGCCACCACCGCGAAAAGACCCATCGCGGACAACAGCACCGCCGTAGCGCCGAAGACGCCGATCAGAAGGGCATTGAAGCGCGGCCGTGCGAGCGGTTTCTCGAGCAGTTCTCCGAAGGGTGCCACCCGTATCAGCACCACATCGGGATCCACCAACCGAATGCGGTCGCGCGCCACCGCTGACACAGTCGGCATCGGCAATGACGTCCGCACCACGAGCATGCGCGCCGCGACGATGAACTGCTCCGCCGGAACATAGAGGGTCGCTCGGGCATACGCGAGCTCTCGATATCGCGTCGCCCGTGCCACGCCAACCACCGTCCGCCACGGATCAGGCGATCCGACCCCGCCAAACTTAAGGCGCTTGCCGATTGGATCCTCGCCGGGCCACGTGCGCGCCGCGACGTCCTCGCTGACGATCGCCACGTCCGATCCGCCTCGCCGGTCCGCGTGCGTAAATCCGCGACCGCGGGCGATCCCGATCACGAACGTTTCGAAGTAGCCGGGATGAACCGATTCCACATTGAGGGACGGATTCGACCGCGCACGTTCCGCGCTCTGACCTTCCGCTGTGAACACGGGCAGATCCCACCCACCGGTGCCCGCAAACGGCGGCGTGTTGACCGGGGTCGCGGCGGCGATGCCCGGCGCGGCTTCGAGCTGTGACACGAGGTCGTCGAGGAATTGAAGGTGCCGGGTGTCGTCCGCGTACGTGCCCTGCGGCAGATCCAGCTCCAGGAAGACGAGACGGTCCGCGGCGAGGCCCATGTCCACCGCCTGAAGCCGTAACAGACTTCGGATCAGCAGGCCGGCCGCCGCGACGATGGTCACCGCGAGCGCGACCTGCCCGGTCACGATCACCCGGCGGCCACGCCGCACCTCGCGACTGGTGGTTCCACGCACGCCACCTCGGAGCTGCGACGCGAGATCGGCGCGCGCCGAGTGCAACGCCGGCGCGAGCCCTGCGAGCGCGCCGGTGACGAACACGAGCATGACGGTGAACAGGATCACGCGCGCATCGACCTGGAGGGAATCCAGCCGCGGCACGTCGGCGGGCACGAGACCGATGACGACGGGCAGCGCCCACAAGGTCACCGCCAGTCCGGCCACGCCGGCGGCGACCGCCAGCAATGCGCTTTCCGCGAGCACCTGACGCGCGAGCCTGCCGTGCCCCGCGCCCAGCGCCGCGCGGACAGCGAACTCCGACCGCCTCGACTCGCCGCGCAGCAGCAGCAGATTCGCAACATTCGCGACCGCGATGAGGAGCACGAGTCCGACCGCGCCGAACAGCAAGAGCATGGCGCTGCGCACCTCGCCGACCACCAGGTCTTCGTACGACTGCACGACGGGTTCCAGGTCGCGCTCCGTGTGGGGCGACGCGGTGGCTTCGAGGCTCCGCATCAGCGCGTGCAGCTCACTTCTGGCTTGTTCGATGGTCGCGCCGGGCCGGAGTCTGGCGATCAGGTCGACGTCATTGCGCGCCCCCTCGCGGAACGCCGGATTCGTCACCGTCGACGCGGAGGCGGCGGTGGTCATCCAGGCCTCGACGCCGCGCGGGATCGCGAAGTCCGGCGGCGCCACACCCACGATCGTGAACGGTTGCTGATCGATTATCAGCCTGCGTCCGATCGCGTCGGGAGAGCGGCCGTACCGGCGCTGCCACAGGCCATTGCTGATCACGACCACGTTCTCCGCCCCGGTTACATCGTCTGCGCGATTCAGCGTACGGCCCAGAATCGCGTC
>QHWR01000095.1 GCA_003223835.1 Acidobacteriota bacterium
GCCGCGCGGACACACGTCGAAATTGACGCCCGAAACGCCGCGCGACAGAATGGCCGCACTCTTGAAAGGACGTCCGGCATGGGCAGTGTGAACAAGGTGATCCTGGTCGGCAATCTCGGACGCGACGCCGAGTTGCGCTACACCCCGGGCGGCGCCCCGGTGTCTACGCTGAACCTCGCGACCACCGAAGTGTGGAACGACAAGTCGGGGCAGCGGCAGGAGAAGACCGAGTGGCACCGCGTCGTCCTGTGGGGAAAGTCCGCCGAATCGCTGTCGGAGTACCTGGTGAAAGGGAAGCAGATCTACGTCGAGGGCCGGCTGCAGACGCGCCAGTGGGACGACAAGGAGGGCAACAAGCGGTACACCACCGAGATCCGCGGGGACCGCATCGTCCTGCTCGGCGGGGGAGGCGGTGGCGGCGGCGCGCGGGCCTCGGCGGCCGCACAGCCGCGCAGCAGCGGTGCGGAGCAGACGGAGACGATGGCGGAGCCGGTCAGCGAGCTGACCGACGACGACATTCCGTTCTAGCGGGCGTCAGTCCTTCTTGTTCAGCGCGTCGAGCCGTTGTTTCGCGAGGATCGCGCTGTTCGAGGTCGGATCGGTGCGGACGGCGCTCTCGTAGGCGCGGCGCGCCTGATCGGGTTGGTTCATACGCTCGTAGACCTGCCCGATGTTGTAGTACGCGGTCGCGACGCTCCCGGTCTGCTGCGGGTAATCCGTCACGACCTTCTGGTACGCCGCGAGCGCCTCCGGCAGCTTGTTCTGGTAGAACAGCGATCGGCCGATGTAGGTCTGCGCATCGGCGGCCTGGGGCGAGCGCGGGAAGGCCGAGATGTACATCTGGAACCCCTGGATGGCCATTTCGTAGCGCGCGGCGCCGTAGTCGGCGAACGACTCGTCGTAGAGCCGCTGCGGCGAGACGCCGGGCGGGATCGGGTTCGCGGGATTCGAGCCAGGCGGCTGCGCGCCTCCCACGCCGGTCGTCGGGTCGGTGACCGTCGCGCCGGTGCCGGGCGCGCTCACGGACTGCGGCGGCACCTGCGCCACCGCCTGGCGCACGCTGTCCATCTCCTGCGTCAACGACGAGAGCCGCACGTTCGTGTCGTCCACCTTCTCACGAAGCACGCGGACGCCGTCGCCGATCGTGTTGAGCTGCAGCGTCTGATCGGCGAACGCCTTGCGCGACGCCGAGGTCTGATCGTCGAGCCTCGTGTTGAGCGCTTTCAGCGAATCGGCGAGCGTGCCCAGCATCTGCTGGAGCTGCTGCTGCTGTTCCTGCAGCATCCGGATCTCGGCCATCAACTGCTGGTGCTGCTTGTCCGCGGCCGCCGCGCTCCCGGGCGCGGCGACGACCGCGAGCGCCATCGTCAGCCACGCCGCATACATGCGTCTCATCACTCTGCCTCGTCCCTGAACCGTGAACCCATGAACCCGTGAACCGATCGTTTACTTGCTCGTCACGACAAAATGCGCGCGCCGGTTCTTCGACCACGCGTCTTCACTGTGACCCGGGTCGAACGGAAATTCCTTTCCGTAGCTGACGGTCCGGAGCCGGTCCGCTGGGATCCCGAGCGACACGAGGTAGGTCTTCGCCGCGAGCGCGCGGCGTTCGCCGAGCGCCAGGTTGTATTCGGCGGTGCCGCGCTCGTCGCAGTGCCCTTCGATCGTGATCGTCCAGCCCGGATACTTCTTCAGAATATCCGCGTCCGCGTTGAGCGCCTGCTGACCGCCCTGGTCGACGTCGAAGCTGTCGAGCGCGAAGAACACCGGCTGAAACGGCGAGTTCTTGTTGATCTCGTCGAGGTCCTTGCCGGCGAGCGTGTCGGACGTCACCGTCGGCTCGGGCGGGATGGGCTGCGCCTCGCGGACCGGTTCGGGCGGCGCCGGAGGCCGCGTGCCGGTGCTCGCCGGCGCGGGCGGCGCCGGGGTCGGCCGCGCGATGGGCGGCTTGTTCTTGTGACACGCGCCCGCCGCCAGGAACGCCCCGAACACGACCGCCGCAGCAAAACGTCTCTGTCTCATTTTTCCGTTTTCTCTTTTCCGCTTTCTATTCTCGGTGCTCGCGGGGCCGCGCCTTCGCCAAGGCTACGGCGACGCTCGCCGAAGCCTCGCGTGGTTTTTCGCGCGATGTGGAGGCGGCCCACCCCCGCTTGCGCTCGCTCGGCGACGTCGCGCCTCGCTCGGGCCGCAGGCGCTCATCCGCCATCCATCATCAGTCATCCGCCATCCGTCATTGCGACCAATTAGGATACCCGTTGTTCCCCTCGCGTGTAATCTGGCGCAGGTTCTGGCCGTCGCGATCGATCACGAAGATCTGGTCGCGGCCGTTGCGCGATGACGTGAACGCGATGTGACGGCCGTTGGGGGAAAACGCGGGGCTCTCGTTGCTGCCGATATTGTCGCTGACCGTGTGCGACTCGTGGTTCTCGATGTTGTACACCCTGATCACGTAGCCGCCGCCCGCGCGCGACGCGTACGCGATCTCGTTGAACGGGGCGGGGGACCACGTCGGCCGATCGCAGTAGGACTCGCTCGTGATCTTCTGCTGGCCGGTCCCGTCGGCGTTCATGATGTAGATCTGCGGCGACCCCGACCGGTCCGAGGTGAACGCGATCTGCGTGCCGGCGGGGGACCACGTCGGCGTCACGTCGATGGCCGGGTTGTTCGTGAGCCGGCGCATCCCGCCGCCGTCGCGGTTCATCACGTAGATTTCCGGGTTGCCGTCGCGGTTCGACGTGAACGCGATCTTCGATCCGTCCGGCGAGAACGCCGGCAGGTAGTTCTGGCGATTCGGGTCGCCGTGCGCCGGCGTCTGCCGCATCCCCTTGTAGATCATCGAGACGACGACGTCCTGGAAGACGCTGAAGCTGCCGGGCAGGTAGCTCGTGTACGCGAGCATCTGGCCGTCGGGAGACCACGCGGGCGCGACGTTCAGCGTCGTGCTCACCGTGACGCGCTTCACGTTCGCGCCGTCGTAGTCGGCGATGTAGATGTCCTTGATGCCGCGGTCGGCGACCGGTCCCTTGAACCGTTCCCCCGCGCGGTCCGACGAGAAGGCGAGCTTCGTGCGCGCGACGCCGCGCAGGCCGCGCTGCTGCTGGTGGATCTCGTCGGCGATCGTGTGCGCATAGAGCCGCGCGCGCTCGACCTTGATGCTGTCGAGCGACCCGCTGTACTCCTTGCCGAACGCGGTCCGCCCCGACCCGACGTCCACGAGCTTCGCCCGCACGATGAGCCCGCTGCCCGTCCGCTGCACGTTGCCGACGATGACACCGTTCGCGCCGAGCTCCTTCCAGCGATCGATCGGGAGCTGGTCGATCGACGCGGCGCGCGGCACCGTCGCCGCGGCGTCCTTCGCGATCATGTAGAACTCGCGCTCGAAGTTCAGGTCGTCCCAGAGCACGTCGCCGATCGCCTTCGCCGCCGCCGCGGTCTCCGCGTCCGTCGTGACGGGAATGAACCCGGCAATCGCGATTTTCGGCGGAAGTCCGCCCGTGCTGGCGATCGTGATCGTTACCTCGGTCTGCTGCGGTGGCGGTCCGGCCGGAGGCTGGGCCGGCGGCTGCTGGGCCGGCGGCTGCTGCGCACCCAGCGAAACCGCGCCGGCCAGAGCACTCGCAAACAGGATCGTTTTTGTCATCGTTTGTACTGGAAGACCAGATGGATGGTTAAGTGGTCCTCGGTGAATGCCGCGGGGAGAGGCGGCAGCCGTTTGGTGTCGGTGATCGCGCGCTGAGAGGCCATGTTCAGGAACATTGCATTTGGTTTTTCCACCCCGACGTCCACAATCGTCCCGTCGCGCTGAATCGTGAACTTCATGACGACAGTACCGTCCAGGGTCTGGTGCTGCTGCCAGTTCCGTTTGATGATCTGTGTCATCGCGGCAAGATACTCGGGGCAGCAGAAGTTCTGCAGGTCGGTATACGCGGCGCCCGCACCGCCGCCGGCCGTCGCGAGTCCGCCGAACGGAGTCGCCTGACCGCCGGTTTCGATGCGCGCCGCGCCGGACTTGATCTCGGGTCCGGTGACTGGTTTCGACGCAGGCTGCTTCAGCGGTTTCTCGACCTTGTCCGCCGCCTTGGGCTGCGGCTTCGCCGTTTTCAGCGGCTCGACCATCTCCGGCGCCTTCGCCGCCGGCGGGACCAGGGGTGCGTTTTTCGGGGCCGCCGCAACTTCCTGCACCGGCCGGGTGGACATCGGCGTCATCCCTTGCCGCGGTCCCGGCGCGCCGCCCAGGGAAATCATGATCGTGCGCGGCGTCTCCGCCCGGTGCGACCGCCAGCTGGCCGGCATCATGACGATCGCCGCGATGATCGCGGCGTGCGCGGCGAGCGACAGCACCACCGTTGCGGCGATCCCATCCGCTTCGCGTGAACGATCGATGAGTACCTGTGTGGCGGCTTCCTGCATCATCTCGCGACCGGACGCGTGGCCATTCCGATCTTCTCGATCCCCGCCTCGATCAGCTTGTCCCACACCGTCGCCAGATCCTGGACGGTGACGCCCGCGTCGGCGCGCATGAAGACGGACTTGTCGTCGCGCTCGAGCATCAATTGCTTCATGCGCTCCTGCAGGATGTCGACGCGGACCTCGTCGTTGTTGATCTGCACGATCCGCGTCTTCGCGAACTCCGCCGGGATCGTCACGTAGATCGGCTGCGCATTCACGCCGCGCGCGCGGCTCGACTGCGGCAGGTTGACCTGCATGCCCTGCGTCATCATCGGGGCCGTCACCATGAAGATGATCAGCAGGACCAGCATCACGTCGACGAGCGGCACGACGTTGATCTCCGCGAGCGACGTCGCGACGCGGACGCCGCGTCCGCGCCGGCGGCCGTTCCCGTTCGTCCCGGTCGCCTGCACCTTCGGCACTACGTGAAGTTCCTCTCCGAGATGTTCAGGAACTCCAGCGAGAAGTCGTCCATCGCCGCCGCGAACTCCTTCACCCGGTTCGTGAAATGGTTGTAGAAGTACACGGCCGGGATCGCCGCGAACAGACCCGCCGCCGTGGCGATGAGCGCGTCCGCGATGCCCGGCGCGACGACGTTGAGGCTCGTGGATCCCTGCACGCCGATGTTCTGGAACGACGCCATGATCCCCCAGACGGTTCCGAACAGGCCGATGAACGGCGTGATGCTCGCCGTCGTCGCGAGAAACGGCACGCGGCGCTCGAGCTTCGTCACCTCGACGGTCGTCGCGCGCAGCAGGGCCCTGTCGACAGCATCGAGGCTCTTGAGTGTTGGACGCGGGGACCCGGCCGGCGGCTTGGGAGCGTCCGGCGGCAGGTGCGGCTGCCGCAGCTGCGAGTTCAGCTCGGCGTAGCCGGACTGAAAAATGCCGACGAGCGGACTGTTCTTCACGGTCGGGCAGACCGCCTGCACTTCCGAGAACTTCGAGCTCTTCCGGAAGACCTGCAGGAACGTATCCGTATGCCGCGCGGCGCCACGGTACTGCCAGATCTTGTACAGGATGATGGCCCAGGAGACGGCGGAAAAGAGAAGCAGGATCAGGAGCACACTCTTCGCCAGGAGCGTCGAGTGGGCGAGAAGCTGAAGGAAATCGACTCCGCCGGTCCCAGTTTCGGGCTGGCTCGCGCCCGGCGCCTGCAGCGCGAGGGCGAAGCCACCTAACATGCGCAAACGATTCTCCTCCGGACGTATCGTCGACATCGGGCGGACCGCGAGCGGCGGCCCGACTCGGACGTGAAGAAGCGCGCCGCTGGGACAGCGCAGGCGCTGGCAGCGTAACACGCGCTTTAGGCCGTCGTCAAACATCTGATAGGATGGAACTTCCGCCCCATGCTTCGCTTCCTGAGCATCAGCCGTCTCGCCGTGATCGATCGGCTCGAGCTGGAGTTTGCGCCCGGTCTCAACGTGCTCACCGGCGAGACGGGAGCCGGCAAGTCGATCCTGGTGGGGGCTGTCGGGCTGCTGGTGGGAGGGCGCGCGTCCGCCGACCTCGTCCGGACGGGCGAAGAGACGGCCGCCGTCCAGGCCATTTTCGAGACCCCCGACGGACGCGAGATGATCGTGCGCCGCGAGGTGTCGTCGCAGGGACGGAGCCGCGCCTTCGTGGACGGCGCGCTCGTCACCGGCGCCGCGCTGCGCGACGCCGCTGGCGCGCTGGTCGATCTGCACGGACAGCACGAGCACCAGCTCCTGCTCGATCCGTCCACCCACCTCGACGTCCTCGACGAATTCGCCGCCCTGACGCCGGAGCGCGCTGCGGTCGCGGACGCGTTCCGCCAATGGCAGCAGCTTCGTGAGGAGCGGCAGCGGCTCGCGACGAGCGAGCAGCAGAAGGCGTCGCGCGTGGAATTCCTGACGTTCCAGCTCGCCGAGATCGACCGCGTCAGGCCGCAGGCGGGGGAGGACGAGGAGCTGGCGGCGACGCGTCAGGTGCTGGCCAACGCGGACCGGCTGCAGCGCTTGTGCGGCGAAGCGTACACGGCTCTTTACGAGGGTGACGAAGCGGCGCTGGGGACGCTCGGCGTCGTCTGGAAGAAAGTCGGTGAGCTGGCGACCGTGGACGCGAGGTTCGCGCCGTACCTTGACGCGCGCGATGCGTTGAAGTCTCAGCTCGAGGATCTCGCGTTCTTTCTCCGGTCCTACGCCGTCGATATCGACGCGTCCCCCGCGCGCCTTCAGGAGATCGAGGATCGGCTGGCGTCGCTCGAACGGCTGAAGAAGAAACACGGACCCACGCTCGCCGACGTCCTCACACGCGCCGGCGAGCTGCGGGCTGAGCTGTGCACGCTGGAGCATGCGACGGAGCGCGCCGCCGAAGTCGAGGCGGAACTGGCGGCCGCGCGCCGCGGGTATCTCAGCGTCGCCGGCGACCTCTCGTCGCGCCGCAAGGCCGCGGCGAAAGAGTTCTGCTGCGCACTCGAGAAATCGCTCGCGGACCTCGCGATGGCGCGGACGCGCTGCGAAGTGCGCTTCGCCGACGGCGACGACGAGGCGCGCTGGACGGAACGCGGGCTCGACATCGCGGAGTTCCACATCTCGCCGAATCCCGGCGAGGAAGTGCGGCCGCTGGCGCGCGTCGCGTCGGGGGGCGAGCTGTCCCGGATCATGCTGGCGCTCAAAACGCTGGCGACGACCGACGCGCCGGGCAAGACGCTGATTTTCGACGAGGTGGACGCCGGCATCGGCGGGGCAGTGGCCGACGTGGTCGGCACGAGACTCCAACGTCTCGCGCGGCGGTACCAGGTGTTGTGCATTACGCACCTGCCGCAGATCGCCGCTCACGGGACGTCGCACTACCGGATCGAAAAGAGCGTGCGCGGCGGGCGGACCGTCACCGAAGTGGCCGCGCTGAACGGAGTCGATCGGGAAACCGAAATTGCGCGCATGATTGGAGGAGCGGATGTTTCCGCGGCGGTCAGGGCCAGCGCGCGGGAAATGCTGAACTTCCGCCTGAAGGCGGAAGCCACGAGCTCACGCGAAGCCGCGAGCTCACGCGAATCCGCGAGCTCACGTGAATCCGCGTCAGCTATCGAACGCTCGTCGGTTCGTTCCGTGGCTTCCGGCTTCAGCCGGAAGGATCGTGACGGCGAGACGAAAGGCAAACATAAGGCGAAAGGCAAAAGCGAAACACGCTGAGGCATGGCTCGCAGATATCTGATCGAAACGCACGGCTGTCAGATGAACTTCCACGATTCCGAGCGCATGGCCGGCCTGCTCGAGCAGGCCGGCTACGAGCGCACGGCGGACGAGGACGACGCGGACGTCGTCGTCATCAACACGTGCAGCGTTCGGGAGAAGGCGGAAGAGAAGTTGTACACGCGTCTCGGCGAGCTGCGCCTGCGCGGCGAGGAAACCGGCTCCCGTCCGGTGGTCGCCGTGGCGGGCTGCGTCGCGCAACAGGAAGGCGCGAAGTTATTCAAGGCGACCAACGGCCGGACGATCGACGTCCTGGTCGGCACGCAGGCCCTCAAACGCCTGCCGCTCCTCGTGGACGAAGCCGTCGCGCGGACACGCTCCGAGCCGCTCCTCGACGTCAGTCCGCATGACGACGTGTCGTTCCCGCTGGGGATCGCTCGCCGCGGCGATCCGCTGAAGGCGTACATCACGATCATCGAGGGCTGCAACGACTTCTGCGCCTTCTGCGTGGTGCCGTACACGCGCGGTCACGAGCGGATGCGCCCAGTCGATGACGTCCTCGCGGACGTGCGGCAGGCGGTCGCGACGGGCGCGAGGGAAGTCCAGCTCCTCGGACAGATCGTGAACCATTACCAGGCCCCGGACGACCCGTCGTGCGACTTCGCGGAGCTGCTCGCGCGCGTCGACGAGGTCGAGGGTCTCGAGCGGATCCGGTTCGCGAGCCCGCATCCGCGTCACGTGACACCGCGCATGATCGAGGCGATGCGGTCTCTGCCCAAGGTCTGCCGCCACCTCCACCTGCCGGTGCAAAGCGGCTCGACCCGCGTGCTGGAGGCGATGCGGCGCCGTCACACGCGGGAGGAATACCTCGATCTCGTCGACCGCCTGCGCGACGCGGTGCCGGAGATCGCGCTATCGACCGATATGATCGTTGGGTTCCCGGGGGAGACCGGCGAAGACTTCGAGCAGACGCTCTCGCTGACCGCGCGGGTGCGCTATCACAGCATGTTCTCGTTCAAGTACTCGCCCCGGCCGAACACGCTCGCGATCCGGCGGATGCCCGATGACGTCAGCGAAGAGGACAAGACGGCGCGCATCGTGGCCCTCCAGGAGCTGCAGAAACGCGTGCAAGGGGAGCTGCATGCCGCGGCGGTGGGCCGGCTGGAGCCGGTGCTCGTGGACTCTCGGAGCCGCCGCCGCGACTGGGAGCTGTCGGGGCGCACGTCGGGCAACACCGTCGTGAACCTGCCGGGATCTGCGGACTGGGTGGGACGGACGATTCCGGTGCGCATCACCGGCGCGAACCCCAATTCGCTGCGCGGCGAGGCCGTGCTTGACGCCGTCGCCAGCGGGCCCTACGTTTAGGTCGACAGGATGAGGGGATGAGGGACTCGTCGATGCAAATTGAAATGACGATCAAGGGTCTGATGGTCGACCCGATCACCAACATGCCCATCATCATCCTGCGCGACAAGGACGGGCAGCGGGTGCTTCCAATCTGGGTCGGCGTGTGAACGTGACCACGCCGCGGCCGATGACCCACGACCTCCTCAAGAACGTCATCCAGGACCTGAAGGCGAGCATCGAAAAGATTGTCGTCTCGGACCTGAAGGAGAACACCTTCTACGCGCTCATCTACCTGCACGTCAGCGGCGAGATCGTCGCGGTGGACGCGCGGCCGAGCGACGCGATCGCGCTCGCGCTCCGCGCGCGCGCCCCGATTTTCGTCGAGGAGCGGGTCATCGACAACGCCAAGACCGTGGACTTCGCCCCCGAGAAAGGGGACGCGGAGCGCCTGCAGAAGTGGCTCGAGAGCCTCGACCCGGAGGAGTTGGGCAAATACAAGATGTAGGGGTCTGCGTTTTCCTTGACACTCTCCGTCGCCCGTCCGTAGAATGCAGCCGGGGGTCGCTGCGGGACCCCGGTCCTCCCTCGAATGATCGTCGCCATCGCCAATCAGAAAGGCGGCGTGGGCAAGACCACGACCGCGATCAACCTCGCCGCCGCGCTCGCGCTGCGGGGAAAACCCACGTTGCTCGTCGACCTCGACCCGCAGTCCAACAGCACCATGTCGTACCTCGACGTGGCGCAGGTGACGCGGAGCGTGTACGACGCGATCGCGGAGCCGGCGTGCGGGTTCCCGGACGTCATCCTGCCGTCCACGCAGCAGCCGAATCTCTGGATCGCGCCGTCGCGCATCGCGCTTGCCAAGCTGGAAGGCAAGCTGGTCGGGGAGCTCGACGCGCACTTCCGGCTCAAGGACCGGCTGAAGCCAATCCTCGGCACGTACCGGAACATCGTCATCGACTGTCCGCCGACGCTCGGGTTGCTGACCGTCAACGCGCTGGTCGCGGCGACGCATCTCCTGATTCCGATTCAGTCGTCTTACTTCGCGCTCGAGGGGACGGACGACCTGCTCGAGACCATCGAGAAGGTGCGCGCGCGCGCGAATCCCACGCTGCGCATCCTGGGCGTCGTGATCACGATGCACGACAAGCGGACGGCGCTCGGGCGCGACATCCGGGCGCAAATCGACAAGGTGTTCGGCAAGAAGGTGTTCAAGACGGTCATCACCAAGAGCGTCAGGCTCGAGGAAAGCCCGGCCTACAAGGAATCCATCTTCACGTTCGCGCCGGACTCGAGCGGCGCGGCGGAGTACTACCGCTTGTGCGAGGAGGTCATGGATCGTGCCTAAGCGAGGATTGCCGACGACGCTGCGAATGCGGCATGACGAGCACTACGTCGAGGCGCTGAGCACCTCCATAGGGGCGCCGGTCGGGCGGCTCGTGCCGATCGAGCAGATCGACCCGAACCCGAACCAGCCGCGCCAGGTGATGGGCGACCTCTCCGAGCTCATGGCGTCGATCGCCGAGAAGGGGATCATCGAGCCGATCATCGTGCGGCAGCGCGGGTCGCGATTCCAGATCGTGGCGGGCGAGCGGCGCTACCAGGCCGCGGTGCAGGTGGGGCTGCGCGAGATCCCGATCGTCATCCGCGAGGTGGACGACAACGAGATCATCGAGATTGCGCTCATCGAGAACATCCAGCGGAAGGACCTGACGCCGTTCGAAGAGGCGGAGGCGCTGCAGTCGCTCGCGTCGCGGTGCGGCTACACGCACGAGGACATGGCGCGGCGGCTGGGGAAGTCCCGAACGTCGATCACCGAATCCCTGGCGCTGAACGGCATGCCCGAGGAGGTCAAGAATCTCTGTCGGCTGGCCGACATTTCCTCCAAGTCCGTGTTATTGCAGGTCGTTAGGCAAGGCGACCCGCAGAAAATGATCGCCCTGGTCGAGAAGATGTCGCGCGAGGGCGGCACCACCCGCGAGGCGGCGCGGAAAGAAACCGCGAAGCCCAAGGCCGGGCGGCCGAAGGCGTACACGTTCCACTACAAGGCGCCAACCAAGGCGTTCAAGCTGCAGCTGCGGTTCACGAAGTCCCGCGTCGACCGCGACGAGGTCATCGCCGCGCTCGAGGGCATCATCGCGGAATTGCGGACGCACTAACTCGCTGGAGTGAACCCGAACCCGTTATTAGTTAACATAACATCCATTATCAGAACCAGCCAGAATCCCCAGAAAAAGCCGCCTGTGGACGGTCTGCGGATGCCGCGCTAAGGCAGCTGCCCGAGTGCTATTCTCAGAATCCACGCGATGCTCCGCACCATCGACCGCTACGTCATCCGGGAAATCTTCCCGCCGTTGCTCCTGTCGCTCCTGATCTTCACGTTCCTCCTCGTGCTCCCGCCGGTGATGGACGAGCTCGAGACGCTGGTGTCGAAGGGCGTGTCGTGGCCGGTCGCCGGCCGGATGCTGCTGACGCTGGTCCCGCAGGCGCTCGGCCTCACGATCCCGATGTCGCTCCTGGTCGGCCTCCTGATCGGCCTCGGACGGTTGTCCGCCGACCGCGAGTTCATGGCGCTCCTGGCCTGCGGCGTCAGCCCGTACCGGCTGCTGCGCCCGGTCCTGGTGATCGCCGTCGTCGCGGCCGGCGCGACCCTGTACGTGATGATCGAGGCGATCCCGGACGCCAACCAGCGCTTCCGGGAGCTGAGCTACGACGTGATCTCGAAGCGCGTCGAGAACGACGTGCATCCGCAGGTGTTCTTCGACGACTTCCCCGGCTGGGTCCTGTACGCGCGCGACGTCCCGACGGGCGGCGGCTACTGGAAGGATGTCCTCGTCGCCGACACCCGCACGCCGGACGGCACGGTCATTTACCTGGCGCGACGCGGCCGTCTGATCCTCGATCGCGCCGAACAGCGCGTGACGCTCCAGCTCGAGGACGGCAACCGCTACGCGACGGTCCGTTCACCGAAGCCGGACGTCCCGGCCCAAATCGAGACCTTCCGCTTTCCGAACGAGGTCATCGTCTCGCTCGATCCCAAGACGATCTTTCCGCGCATGGAGCTCCAGCGCGGGCAGAACGAGATGACCATCGCCGAGCTGGAGCGCCAGGCCGCCGACAAGGTCAGGAACGGCATCTCGCCGCACCCTGAAATCACGGCGATCCAGCAGAAGTTTTCCTTCCCCGCCGCGTGCGTGGTGTTTGCGGTGATCGGTCTCGCGCTCGGCCTGACCGTCGCCAGGGAGGGCAAGCTCTCCGGCTTCGTCGTCGGGATCGGCGTGATCTTCGTTTACTACGTGCTCATGTACCTGGCGGACGCGCTCACGAAGGGACACTACGTCGAGCCGCACCTGTCGCGCTGGGTCCCGAACCTCGTGCTGCTGCCGCTCGGCATCGCGGCGTTGATCTGGCGCGCGCGCTGGGCTGAAGGGCGCCTGCCGTTCCGACTGGGCGCGCGGTTCGGCGGGCTCGCGGACGCGTGGAAGCGCCGTGTCTCCGACGCGCCTGCGCCAACGCCCCCGACCGGCGAAGTCTCCGCGCCCGTTGCCGCGGCGCCCAGGCGCCACGTCGTCGTTGTCGTGCGCTTCCCCCGCCTGGACTTCCCGTCGCCGAGAATCCTCGATCGCTACATCAGCCGGATGTACCTGCGGACGGCGGCGATCTCGTTCATCGCGCTGCTCGGCATCTTCTATATCGCGAAGTTCCTCGACCAGTCCGACAAGCTGTTCAAGGGTCAGGCGACGGGCCGGATGCTGCTGCTCGACCTCGTGTACTACACGCCGCAGTACGTCTATTACGTGATTCCGCTCGCGGCGCTGATCAGCGTCCTCGTCACGTTCGGCTTGTTGAGCCGCACCAGCGAACTGTCGGTGATGAAGGCGTGCGGCATCAGCATCTACCGCGCCGCGACGCCGCTCGTGCTTCTGTCGCTGATCTGGAGCGCCGCCCTCTTCGGCCTCGAGCAGCAAATCATGGCGTACTCGAACCGACGCGCCGTCGCGCTCGACGATCAGATCCGCGGGCGCCCGCCGCGGACGTTCGGGTTCCTCAACCGGCGCTGGCTGGTCGGCCGCGCGGGCGACATCTATCACTACGGGTATTACGACGCCGCGCGCAACACGATCAACGGCCTCTGGATCTACCGGCCGCAGAAGACGCGCTGGGAACTCCAGAGCGAGACGTACGCGGACGTCGTCACCTTCCGCGGCGGCGCGTGGCAGGCCTCGAAGGGCTGGCACCAGGAGTTCACGACGAACCCGCCGCGGTGGGACGGGTTCGCCAGCCGGACGCTGCCGCTCGAGGGACCGGATTACTTCGAGACCGAGCAGCCGCTCGCCGATACGATGACGGTGCGTCAGCTCAAGGGCTACATCGACGAGCTCGCCGCGAGCGGCTTCAACATCGTTCCGCTCAGCGTCGACCTGCAGCGGAAGCTCGCGTTTCCGTTCGTGACGTTCGTGATGACGCTGCTCGCCGTCCCCTTCGGGATGACGACCGGGAAGCGCGGGGCGTTGTACGGGATCGGGATTGGAATCGTGATGGCGCTGCTCTACTGGGTCGTGGGCGGCGCGTTTGCGGCGATTGGGAAAGCCGGTCTGCTCGGCCCGGTCCTCGCGGGCTGGGCCCCCAACGTCATCGTCGCCGGCAGCGCGCTGTACCTGCTGCTCACCGCGCGCACGTAGCGCGGCTACGGTCTACGGACTTTCGGCGCGATCTCTTCCAGCGCCCTCATCAAGTCGCTCGCCAGCAGCCCGTGACGAAACGCGTCGCGCAGCGCGCGCTCGGCGATTTGCCGGGCGATGACGGCGCCGCGCGGACGCCCCTCTTTGGGGGCCGCGGTTACAAACGTCCCGAGGCCTTTCCGCACCTTGACGATCCCTTCGCGCGCGAGCGTCCGGTAGGCGTGCTGCACCGTGTTCGGATTCAGCTTCAGTTCGGTGGCGAGCTGCCGCGCCGCCGGCAGCGCGTCGCCGGCTTTGAGTACGCCGACCGCGACCTCGCGCTGGACCTCGTCGACGATCTGCCGGTACACGGGCCGTGGATCGTCCGGCCGAAGCTCGATGAACATCACCAGGAGCATAGCGCACTAGTGCACTAGTTAACTAGTGGGGTCAGACCCGTGGGGTCAGACCCCGACGCGGCTACCGCGCGACGCGGACGTTTGAAAGTTCGAAAATGCCCCGCCGCCCGGGCGGCGTGTTCGTCAATTCGACGACGCACAGGAGCGCAGCCGCGAGCGCGGTGTCGGGGACGGCGGACTCCCCCGCCTGCATCGGTCGGAGATCGGCGGCGTGGACGGTAGCAGGGGCGCTGCGTTGATCGACGTAAACGGACTCGCCCCAGCGCGGCGCGCCGGGAAGCCGATCGAAACGGAGCTGGACGGAGATTCGCATCGGCCGGCTCGCCTTCGCGTCGAACGCGATCGAGGTCAGGCGGCGCTCGGGCGCGAGCGGCGTCGCGGCTGCGACGAACTGATTCGCGCGGTCTCCGGAACGAAGGGCGAACTCGACCTCGACGCGGCCGTCGCGCGTCCGCAGGATCGCGCTGGAACCCGGATCTTTTTCGATGTGCCAAGACGAGCCGGCGATCGGTTCGCCGGCAACAACGGGTGGCGGCGGACGCGGGGCCGCGGGCCGCAGGAAATAAATCGGGTTGCTGACCAGCCACGGGAGGGGCGGTTCGCCTGGCGCGGACGCAAGGCGCACTTCCGCGCGATAGCTCCCCTCCCCTGACGCGACGGGCACGCGGAGGCTGAGGACGCCGTCCGACGGCGCGGTTGCCGCGGCGATCCGCGGATCGAGGTCTTGACCGTCGCGGACCAACACCAGCGTCGCGCCGCGCGGAACGAGCGCGTCGGCGCGAATCGTCCCGCGGCTGCCTGCCACCAGTGTCCCGCCCATTTCCGCGCGGCCGGACGGGCCGTCCACGTCGAACGAAACCAATCCAGGGGCCGCGAGCACGTCGATTGTGGTGAACACGCGGCCGGCGCGAATGGAGCCGTACAGCGCTCGCGCGTCCGCCTGCGCATCGCCGCTGAGCGGCCGATCGAGGATCACGCGGTCGCTGAACGTGCGAAAGCTGTCTCGATACCTGGGCACGCCCGGCATGTTCGACCGCGATCCGTCGTCGGCCTGCCGTCCGATGCCGCCGTGCGCGTCGAGACCGGCCAGGCCCACGACCGGTCGGCCACGCGTCATCGCATCCCAGCGCTGCAGCGACGCGACGGGCCGGTGCAGCAGCGACGCGAGCGCCGCGGCGGGACGGACCAGGTACCCAAGCGCCGCGCGCGCGGTCGCGCCGCGCGAGGCCGCTCGCCACTCGCTGTCTGTGTTCAACCACTCGAAGCCGTCCACGGGGACCGCCGCGTCCGTCCATCGCAGCTCCGGTTTCGGCGAGTCGGGATGGGCGGCGATGCCAAAGCCGCCGAGCCTCGCGACGTCCTCCGCCACCGCACGCGCGGTGCCCCCCAGCGGATACGGCGCCTGCGGCATGTCGATGGCGACGTAATGTCCGTCCGCGGTGCTGATCTCGACGCCGTCCAGGCAGAGGACGCCTTCGATGTACACCGGCGGATCCGGCGGGCGCGTCGCGTCGCCGTGGTCCGTGAAGATGACGAACTGCAGTCCGGCGCCGGCGGCCGCCGCGGCAATCGCCGGCTTGCCCGCCGCGCCGTCGGATCGCGTCGTGTGCACGTGATAACCGCCGGCGACGGTGCGTCGCGCGAGATCGGCCCACGGCCCCTGCGGCTCGAGCCGCACGGCCCCGCGGGGCAGCGCCAGGAATGAAAAAAGGATGACGAACAGGACGGCCGCCGCCGCGAGGACGGCGGCCGTCCGGAGGGCGCGTCTCACCGCATCAGAGTCCCGCGTCCGCCCGGAGCGCCGCGGCCTTGTCGGTGCGCTCCCACGTGAACTCGGGCTCGTTGCGGCCGAAGTGACCGAACGCGGCGGTCTTCCTGTAGATCGGCCGGCGCAGGTCGAGCGATTCGATGATGCCCCGCGGCGTCAGCTTGAACTGCGCGCGGACGATGTCGCTGATCTTTTCGTCGGACGTCTGGCTCGTGCCGAACGTCTCGATGAAGACAGACACCGGTTCGGCGACGCCGATCGCGTACGCGAGCTGCACCATGCAGCGCTCCGCGATGCCGGAGGCGACGACGTTCTTGGCGACGTAGCGCGCCATGTAGCACGCCGACCGATCCACTTTCGTCGGATCCTTCCCGGAGAACGCGCCGCCGCCGTGCGGCGCGGCGCCTCCGTAGGTGTCGACGATGATCTTGCGTCCCGTGACCCCCGCGTCGCCGTGCGGTCCACCCACGACGAAGCGGCCCGTCGGGTTGATCAGGACGCGCGTCTTGTCGTCCCTCATGTCCTCGGGAATCACGCGGCTCACGATCTTGTCGATGATGTCCTCGCGCAGCGTGTCCTGCGACACCGTGGAGCTGTGCTGCGTGGAAACCACGACGGTGTCCACGCGGACCGGACGGTCGTTGTCGTATTCGACCGAGACCTGCGATTTGCCGTCCGGCCGCAGGTACTCGAGGACGCCGTCGCGGCGCGCGCACGAGAGGCCCTTCACCAGTTTGTGCGCCAGCATGATCGGCAGCGGCATCAGCTCCGGCGTCTCCGTGCAGGCATAGCCGAACATCAGGCCCTGGTCGCCGGCGCCGCCCGGGTCCACGCCCATCGCGATGTCGGGCGACTGCTCGTGAATCGACGAGAGCACGGCGCACGTCTCGGAGTCGAACCCGAACTTCGCGCGCGTGTAGCCGACGTCCTTGATCGTCTCGCGGACGATCTTCGGAAAATCGACGTAGCAGCTCGTCGTGATCTCGCCGGCGATGATCGCCAGGCCGGTCGTTACCAGGGTTTCGCAGGCCACGCGGCCGACGGGGTCCTGCGCGAGAATGGCGTCGAGGATGGAATCGGAGATTTGATCGGCGATCTTGTCGGGATGCCCCTCGGTCACCGACTCCGACGTAAACAGATAACGACCCTTACGGCTCATGTCTGATCGAGCTCCTTGTGAAGCTGACGTCGCTGAAGAATCCAACAGCCAGATCCGCTGAGTGTAGCAGATTCACACCGTCTTTTCGACCTCGATCGTGCAGTCCGCCAGCATCGCCGTCAGCGCGCCGATGGCGGCGGCGAGCGGCGCGATGACGACGCCGACGACCCCGACCGTCAACGGGAACTCGGCTACGGTCCGGCCGCGCTGCTTCACGACGACGCGCCGGACGTTGCCGGCGGCGATCAGCTTTTCGAGCTGTTGCAGCACCTGATGGCCGGTGCCTTCGACTCGTTCCCAGATCGTGTGTTCCATAAGCTTGGCTTTGGGCTTCGGACTTTGGGCTTAGCCTATTTCCTTGGGTGATACTTGTCGTACACCGCGCGCAGGCGTGCCTCGAGCACGTGCGTGTAAATCTGCGTCGTCGACAGGTCGGCGTGGCCGAGCATGACCTGGATCGCGCGCAGGTCGGCACCGCGCTCGAGCAGGTGCGTCGCGAACGAGTGGCGCAGCACGTGCGGACTCAGCTCGCGCGACACGCCCGCCTTGATGCCGTACTCCTTCAGGAGCTTCCAGAACCCGACGCGCGAAAGCGCGCCGCCGCGCGCGTTGACGAACAGCCACGGGGACTTCCCTTTCCGGAGGAGCGCCGGGCGCGCCTCGGCGAGATATCGGCGCACCCAGTCGCAGGCGGTGCGTCCGATCGGCACCATCCGCTCCTTGTCTCCCTTGCCGATGCACGTGAGGTACCCGCCGCTGACGTTGACGTCACCCGGGCGGAGCGACAGCAGCTCGCTGACGCGCAGTCCCGTCGCATACAGCACTTCGAGCAGCGCCTTGTCGCGCATGCCGCGCGGCTGCGTCACGTCGGGCTGGCCCAGGAGACGGTCGACTTCGTCCGCCGCGAGGTATTTCGGGAGCGCGGGCCACGCGCGCGGCGCGCGCAGGTCCTCCGCGGGGTCCGACGCGATCCGGCGGTCGCCCGCCAGGAATCGGTAGAAGCCGCGGACGGTCGCGACGGCGCGCGCCGTTGACCGCGGCGAATGCCCCGTCGACGTCAACTGGCGCGCGAACGCCTCCAGGTCGCGACGATCGAGTGTCTCGACGCCACGCCCGCGCCGCTCGGCGAACGCCGCGAGCGCCGAGAGGTCGCGCGCGTAGCTCTCGACCGTATTCGGCGACATGCGGCGCACGTCGCGGAGGTACGAGATGTAGGAATCGATCACGCGGGAGCAGTGTACAACGCTGCACGCGTGCTGGGGGTTACGCGCGTGCTGGGGGCTGGGTGCTGAGAGAGAGTGCTGGGCACGACGGTGCTGGGGGCTGGGTGCACTCTCTCTCAGCACCCGGCCCAGCACGCGCGTTGACACGATCCATAGGCGAGAGTAGTGTTAGCGGTTGCCGCCCGGCGCGTCTGTCGCGCCGGGCGGGCGTGCTTATGACGACCCAGTCGAAGTGGCAGTCGCTCCCCACCGAACAGATCAACCCGGTCAGCCTCGCGATCGACAAGACGCCCGTCCGCGACATCATCGAAATGGTCCTCGGCGAGGACCGCAAGGTGATCGCCGCGGTGCTGAAGGAAAAGGAACACATCGCGCACGGCACCGAGATCGTCATCCAGGCGCTCCGCAAGGGCGGGCGCGTGATCTTCATCGGCGCCGGCACGAGCGGACGGCTCGGCGTCG
Source organism: Acidobacteriota bacterium (assembly GCA_003223835.1). Taxonomy (GTDB): domain Bacteria; phylum Acidobacteriota; class Vicinamibacteria; order Vicinamibacterales; family 2-12-FULL-66-21; genus Gp6-AA38. The sequence continues at coordinate 18,643 of QHWR01000095.1, forward strand.
TCGAGGCCGCCGAAATGCCGCCGACGTTCGGCACGCCGCCGCGCACGGTGCAGGCGATCATGGCGGGCGGCCAGGCCGCGGTGTTCCGCGCCAAGGAAGGCGTCGAGGACAACTACGAGGAAGGCGGACGAAGCCTCGGACGGCTCCGCCTCACCAGCCGTGACGTCGTCATCGGTGTGTCCGCCAGCGGCATGACGCCGTTCGTGCGCGGCGCGCTGACGCGCGGCCGCAAGGCGGGCGCGAAGATCATCTTCGTCACCTGCTGGCCCGGTTCCGGGCTCCAGGACTTCGTGGACCTCATCATCGCGCCGGCCGTCGGACCCGAGATCATCGCGGGATCGACCCGGCTCAAGGCGGGCACGGCCACCAAGATGGTGCTGAACATGCTGACGACGATCTCGATGATCAAAGTCGGCAAGACCTACGGCAACCTGATGGTGGACGTCCAGACCAGTTCGGAGAAACTGAAGGACCGCGCCCGCCGGATCCTCAACGTCGTCACCGGGATCGACTACGACGACGCGGAGCAGCTGCTCAAGCGCGCGCGGTGGAACGTGAAGGCCGCGATCGTGATGCAGAAGACGGGCGTCACGCTGCCGCAGGCGCTCAAGCGGCTGCGCGACGCCGAGAACTCCGTGCGCGACGCGATCGGCGAGGACATCGAGCCGAGGCTCAGGGAGCTGCTCGGCGCGGCGCACTCGTAACCTCCGACGCGGCTGCTTCGTCCATCAGCACGTCGACGTCGGCGTGGAGCTGCAGGAACGACGCCGGCAGCCTGGTCGTGACGGTCCCGTCGAGCAGCCGCGCGATGCAGCGCGCCTTCGACTTCCCCGTCGCGAGCAGCAGGATCGTGCGGGCCTGCATGATCGTACCCATCCCCATCGACAGCGCTTCGGGCGGCACGCGCCCCGGATCGCCGCCGAACAACGCCGCGTTCGCGCGGCGCGTCTCCGTCTTGAGCCGCACCCGATGGGTGCGTGCGGCGAGCTCGCGCGCGGGCTCGTTGAAGCCGATGTGCCCGTTCGTGCCGATGCCGAGGATCTGCAGGTCGATGCCGCCCGCGGCGGAGATCTCGTCTTCGTAGCGCTGGCACTCGGCCTGAGGGTCCGGCGCGGCGCCGTTGAGAAAATGGATCCGTTCGGGCGAGAGGTTCACGCGGCCGAACAAGTGTTCGACCATGAACGTGCGATAGCTCCCCGGGTGGGACGCGTCGATGCCGAAGAACTCATCGAGGTTGAACGTCGTCGCCTGCGAGAAATCGGCGCGTCCCCGCGCGTAGAGCGCCACCAGCTCACGATACAGGCGAACGGGCGTGCGCCCCGTCGGCAGCCCGAGCACGACGCGCGGATTGCGGGCGAGCAGGTCCGCCACGCGCTGAGCCGTCGCGTGCGCGAGCGCGCGTTCGTTGTGAAAGACCGTGACGCGTGGGCTGGTCGGGCGAATCACTCGAGTTTGTAGGCGGGAACGATCCGCTCCCCTCGCGCGTCGGCCAATGCGAGCCGCACGGCGCCGAGCGCGGGCTCGACGTCCAACAAACGCGTGTCGCTCTTCGGCGCCGCGAGCGGAAGACGCCGATTCAGCTCCTCGTGCAGCCACGGGACGGCGCGAAAGATTCCGCCGGCAAGCACGAACGGAAACTCCGTTCCGATCATCTCGAGACGCCGCGCGACGGAAAGGCCGGACTGCTCGAGTTCGTCCGCCGACGCGCGGAGGATGCCAATCGCGACCGGATCGCCGCCGAGGAACGCCTGCTGCACGCATTGGGCGAGCGCGGCGATCGTCGCCGGGTTCGGCGTCTCCTGGTACACCTGATGGATCAGATCCTGGGCGCGCTTGATGCCGAAATGCTTCAGCAGCAGCTCCGTCAGACTGGTTACAGGGCCGCGTTTGTCCGCCTCGCGCAGGACGGCGCGCAGCGCCGCGCGGCCGATCCAGTATCCGCTGCCCTCGTCGCCGAGCACGTAGCCCCACCCGCCGGCCCGCGCCGCCTCGCGCCGGGCGTTGCGTCCGTAGGCGATCGATCCGGTCCCCGCGATGATGACGACGGCGGCCTCGCCCGGAGCGCCCGCCTCCAGCGCAACGAGCGCGTCGTTGACGACGAGAATCCGCGCCTGGTAGCCGATCCGCTTCATCAGGGCGCGCACCACACGTTCGTCCTCCGGCCGATCGACGCCGGCAATGCCCAGGCAGATCGCGGCGGGGACGATTCGTCGATCGTCGAGCGCTTCCTCCATGACGTCATGGAGGACCTTCTCCACCGCCAGCTCCCCCACCGCCTGCAGGTTGGCGCCGCCCGCGCGCGCCTCGGCGATGACGGCGCCGCGCTCGTCAGCGAGCTGGCAGACGGTCTTGGTCCCGCCGGCGTCGATGCCTAGGACGTGCATCGTCAGTCCCTCGTCTCCGGGTTCGCCCGTACGCAGAACCGGCCGGCGGACGACGCCCCCGGCCGGGTTCGACTTGCGATCGTGGTTACTCGAATAATTCCAAGCTCAAATGAATCTCGCGCGCTCACGATAGTGCCCGGCGTACACCGCTGTCAAACACGCGGCGCGGCCGCACGGCGCGTTGACACTCGAAACTTCCAACTGTTACAGTCAGACACTTTATATGCGTCGATGCGGGGCCATCATGCGGCCGCGGCGCGCCGCGCTGGCGCTCGCGGTTCTCTGCGGGGTGTGGACGGCGGCGGCGGGGCTGACGGCGGCGAACGACACGACGTCCGAGGTGCGCGCGCTGTGGGTGCTGCGAACATCGCTGACGACGCCGTCCGCGATCGCGACGCTCGTCAAAACCGCGCACGACCACGGGTTCAACACCCTCCTGGTGCAGGTGCGCGGCCGCGGGGACGCGTACTACACGACCGCGCTCGAGCCGCGCGCGGCCGATCTCGCGCGGCAGCCCGCGTCCTTCGATCCGCTGGCAACGGTGATCGACGAAGCGCACGCCGCGGGACTGCGCGTGCACGCATGGATGAACGTCGTGCTCGTGTCGAGCGCGGTGGACCTGCCGGCCGCGCGCGAGCATCTCGTCTACGAACATCCCGACTGGTTGATGGTCCCCCGCCCGATCGCGCAGGACCTGGCGCACGTCGATCCCACCAGCCCCGCCTACATCGGCAAGATCGCACGCTGGACGCGCGGCGAGCTGGACGCCGTCGAAGGGTTGTACGCGTCGCCGCTGATCCCGCAGGCGGGCGCCCACGTGCAGGCCGTCGTCGCCGACGTGGCGAAGCGCTACGCGGTTGACGGCATCCATCTCGATTACCTGCGCTACCCCAACGAGCAGTTCGACTACAGCCGCTTCGCGATCGCGGAGTTCCGGACCGAGATTCGCCAGCACCTGCCGCCGGCGCTCCGCCGCGATCTGGACGCGCGCGAGGCGGTGGACCTCTTCGCGTATCCCGACCAGTTTCCCGACGACTGGCGGACGTTCCGCCGGACGCGTTTGTCGGCGTTGATGGCGAGGCTGCGCAGCGCCGTCAGGACGGCGCGCCCCTCCGCGCTGCTGACGGTCGCCGTCGCGCCCGAGGCGCAGGACGCTTTCGATCACCGGCTGCAGGATTGGCGGACCTGGGTCGAAGGCGGACTCGTCGATGCCGTGTGCCCGATGGCCTACACGACCGAACCGGCGCGCTTCGCGCAGCAAATCGAAGAGGCGCGCCACATTGCCGGATCCCGCGCGGTGTGGGCCGGAATCGGATCGTATCGTCTCACGCCGGAACAGACGATCGACAACATCCTCGCCGCGCGCCGGATCGGCGCGGCGGGCTTCGTCCTCTTCTCGTACGACAGCCTCACGGGCCCCAGGCAGACGGCCGCCGATTACCTCGCGGTCGTCGCGCGCGGGATGGGCGCGACTGTTCGGACCACCACCGATCCCGGATCGCGCTAGCCGTTGGACGTCCCGACCGCCGCGGCGCGCATCATCGAGCAGGCCATCGCGGATCGTGCGTTCCCGGGCGCCGCCCTCGAGCTCGGCCGCTCGACCGGCGATCGCGCCGCCGGCGCGTACGGATGCCTGACCGACGAGCCCGATGCGCGAGCCGTCACGCCCCAGACCATCTACGATCTTGCGTCGCTGACGAAAGTCATCTCGACGGCGACGCTCGCGATGCACGCGATCGAGCAAGGGCGTCTCGCGCTCGACGACCGCGTCGCGGATCGCCTGCCCGAGTGGCGCGGCGGGGATCGCGAAGACGTCACGATCGCGGATCTGCTCGAGCACGCATCCGGCCTGACGGCGTATCTGCCGTTCTTCCGCGATTACGAGGGCCGGTCCGAATTCCAGCGCGCGATCGCGACAATGCCGCTCGAGGACGCGCCGAGGACGCACTCGATCTACAGCGACCTCGGGTTCATCCTGCTCGGGTTCATTCTGGAGGATGTGGGAGGCGCGCCGCTCGCGGAACAGTTGCAAAGAGCCTTCCACCTAAAGGTGGAAGCCACAAACTCACGAGCGAGCAGGGCGGAAGCTACAACTCTCCGTTATCGTGGCTTCCGCCTTCAGGCGGAAGATCTTTGCTTCAATCCGCCAAAAGCGTTGCACGATCGGATCGCGCCAACGGAAGTCGACCCCTGGCGCGGACGGCTGCTCCAGGGAGAAGCGCACGACGAGAACGCGTGGGCTCTTGGCGGCGCCGCTGGACACGCGGGATTATTCGGCACCGCGGCAGCGACGGGATCGTTCGCCGCGGAGATTCTGAAAGGACTCCGCGGCGCGCCGAACGCGATCGCGCCAGCGCCGGCGATTCAACGATTTGCACAGCGCAGTCACGTGCCGCAGAGCTCGCGCGCGCTCGCCTGGGACACGATGCTGCCCACGTCTTCCTGCGGGGCAAAGATGTCTCCACGCGCAATCGGCCACACGGGATTCACGGGCACGTCGCTGTGGATCGACCCGGACCTGGATCTTTACGTCGTGCTGCTGACGAATCGCGTGTACCCGACGCGCGACAACGACGCGATCCGTCCTGTGCGGCGCGCGGTCCACGACGCCGTCGTCGAAGGATTGGGACGGTGACCGTTCGCCGACTAGCGACGGCGCCCCATCGTCCTAACTGGTCGTGGAGCTAGAGACCGCCAGGACCGCCGCGGCGAATCGGAGGCTGAGTGCCGGGGAACGGCTGCACGCCGGGCCCGACGCCGCGTCCTCCGCGCCCGCCGGGATTGGTGCCGCGGCCCCCTGGAAATCCAGGGCCGCCGCCCGGGCCGACGCCCGGTCCACCAGGACGTCCGGGTATTTGCCCGCGCCCGCCCGGTGCACCGAGCCTGCCGGGCGCGGTATTGACGTACAAGAATTGCCACTCGTTGTAATGCGTCGCACCGTTGTAAATGCGGATCGACGTATCCTTGCTCTTGCTCGTCACGCCGATGATGCCGCCGACTCCGGTGATGGCGCCCTGGGAGGAGGCGAAAGAGCCTGGG
>QHWR01000096.1 GCA_003223835.1 Acidobacteriota bacterium
GAATCAGCTCGCTCGCGATGTCGGCCTGGAGGTCGGAGAAGGCGAGCACGAGGTCCGGCTTCAGCGCCTCGATCTTGTCGAAGCGCGCGTTGATGTAGGCGGACACCTTCGGCTTCTGTCGCGCTTCGGGCGGTCGCACGGTGTATCCCGAAATTCCGACGACGCGATCGCCTTCGCCGAGCAGGTACAGCGTCTCGGTCGTTTCTTCGGTGAGGCAGACGATGCGGGTGGGGAAATTACTCAAGGTAGAAGGCAGAAGGCAGAAGGCAAAAGACGGAAGACGCGCCATTATACTGAACGCATGGCTCGCGTGTGGCGGGTGGCGATCGTGGCGGCGATCGTGGCCTGCCTGTCGGTGACGGCGGATGCGCAGCGGCGGCGGACGCCGGCGAAGAAGAAAAGCGCGCCGCCGGCCCTCGCGCCGCCGATCAAGGTTGCCGCGGACATCAAGTGTCCGTCGCTGCTCGGCGCGGGCGTGAAGACGGCGCGCACGTTTTGCGACGTGCCGGCGGGGCGCGATCCGCAGCAGGGCGTGATCGTGACGCTGCCGCCGCACGCGGGGCCCGCGACGCTCGCGTTCAACCTGCACGCGCGTCACATGTACTCGGAGCAGGAGACACGTGCGGGCCGCGGATACTCGCGCTACGCCGCGATCATCGGCGTGCTCGCGATCACCGGCGAGCTGATCAGCCGCGCCGCCGTCCAGGCGGAATTCCGCACCGCGGCCGATCTGTACGACCGCATCGCGGGAGGCGCCGGGCCCGGCGGCGTGAAAGCCGTCGCGCCTGCCGGCGATGAAGCGATCCTCATCGCGATTCCTGCCGGCGTCGATCAGGTGAGCCTGCTCGGCGAGACGCTCGACGCCACGACACCCGCCGGCCACGAGACGATGGTCCTGCCCGGCCGGCCGGTTGCGATTGTGAGCAACATGACGATCGAATACAGACCGGTCAAGAAGCGTGCTGGGGGCTGAGCGCTGAGAGAGAGTGCTGGGAGGAAAGGAAGTGCATAGTGCACCCCGCCCCCAGCACCGTCTTTGCTCAGCACTCCCTCTCTGCACCCAGCCCCCAGCACCGACTATGATCCAGCGTATGGATCTTCGTGACGTCATCATCATCGGCGCCGGTCCCGCCGGGCTCGCGACGTCCATCGCGGCGAGCCGATCGGGGCTCAGCTATCTCGTCCTCGAGAAAGGGGCGCTCGTCAATTCGCTGCTGCACTATCCGACCGAGATGGTGTTCTTCACCACGCCCGAGCTCATGGAGATCGGCGGGATGCCGTTCGTGAGCCCGTACGACAAGCCGACGCGGGTCGAGGCGCTTCGCTACTATCGGCGCGTCGCCGACGCGACCAACCTCGATATCGCGTTCGACGAGACCGTCGTCGCCGTCGAGCGCGACGAGCGCGTGCCGGACGAGCGCGGATCGTTTCTCGTGGACACGCAGTCGGCGCGCGGCGTCCGGCGCACGTTCCACGGACGCACGGTCGTGTTCGCCACCGGCGCCTACGACTTTCCCAACCGCATCGACGTGCCCGGCGAAGACCTGCCGCACGTCTCGCACTACTACACGTCGCCGCATCCCTGGTTCCGCAAGCGCGTCGTCGTCGTCGGCGGGAAGAATTCGGCGGCGGAGGCGGCGCTCGATCTGTATCGCGCCGGCGCGCAGGTGACGCTGGTGCACCGCCACGCGGGCCTCGGCGAATCCATCAAGTACTGGGTCAAGCCCGACATCGAGAACCGGATCAAAGAGGGGACGATCGCGGCGCGGCTGGAGACGTGCGTCGTCGAAATCCGTCCCACGTCGGTCGTCGTCGAGCGTGCGGGGGCGCGCGAGGAGATTCCGGCGGACGGCGTGTTCCTGATGACGGGCTACCTGTCCGACAACACGCTGCTGCGCGCCGCCGGCGTCGCGATCGACCCCGACACGTGCGGACCGAAGCACGATCCGCGGACCTACGAAACGAACGTGCCGGGAATCTACGTGGCGGGCGCGGTGAGTGCGGGGCGGCAGAGCGGCCGCATCTTCATCGAGAACGGCCGGTTCCACGGCGAGGTCGTGATCAAGGAAATCAATGCGTTCCTTCGCGCCCCCACGGGTGCCGTGCCACGATGACCTTCATCTCGAGCAGCTCGATCAGCGAGCGGCAGCGTTCGAGCAGGCCGTCGCGTTCGAGCAGCGCCTGCTTCTCGACGGGATCGAATTCCAGGTACTGCGCGAGCGCGTTGACGAGGTCCTCGTCGGGCATCGACGAGGGGACCTTCAGGTCGGCGTGATGACCTTCCGCCCGGGGGACGAGCAGCGATTCCAGCCGCCGCCGCTCGCGCCGGATCGTCTCGCGCTCGCGGTCCGCTGACGGCTCGATCACCGGGTCGACGCGCGCCACCCGGTACGAGCGGCCGCTTTCCTCGCCCGTGATCCGGAACTTCTCCATCCCGCGCAGCACGATGTTGAACCGGCCGTCGGCGAGACGCTCCGAGTGCGTCATGACGCCCGCGCAGCCGATCGGGTACACCGGCGGCCGTCCCTCGTAGTCCTTCTCCCACCCGGGCCGCAGCAGCATCATCCCGATGATCCGATCGCCGCGCACGCAGTCCTCGACCATCTCGCGGTACCGCGGCTCGAACACGTGCAGCGGCAGGAACACGTTGGGGAACAGGACGACGTTCGGCAGCGGAAAAATCGGGATGGTAGGAGGCAGCATAATCAATGCCGACTGGCGACTGGCGATTGCCGATTCACGGATTGGCGATTGGCGATTGGCGATTCACGGATTGGCGATTGGCGATTGGCGAATTCACGGATTGGCGATTGGCGATTGGCGATTCACGCGGGCAATCCGTCAATCCTCAATCGCCAATCGTCAATCCGTGAATCTTCAATCGCCAATCGTCAATTCGTGAATCGCCAATCGCCAATCGCCAATCTTCAGTGTATGGTCCTCGTCTTCTTGTCCATGTAATCCATGAGCACGTAGCGGCCGAGCGTGCGCGGCGTGGTGAAGTACGCCTTGCCGTGGCAGATCTCCGCCACCTTGCGGACGAAGCTCACCAGATCGTAATCGCGCGCGAGCATGAACGTGTTGATCAGGATGCCGGCCTTGCGGCACGCGGCGACTTCGGCGAACGTCTCCGAGACGATGAACGGGTCCAGGCCGAACGCGTTGCGGTAGATCCGCCCGTCGGGGCGCGTGAGCGCCGACGGCTTGCCGTCGGTGATCATCACGATCTGGCGCATGTCCTTCTGCTGGCGCTCGAGGAGCCGCCGCGCGAGCCGGAGCCCTTCGCGCGTATTTGTGTAGTACGGACCGACGCGGACGCGCGCGAGCTGGCTGAGCGGAATCTCCTCGGCGGAGTCGTGGAAGAGGACGACCTTGAGCGCGTCGCCGGGGTACTGCAGACGGATCAGATTGGCGAGCGCCAGCGCGACGCGCTTCGCCGGGGTGAACCGATCCTCGCCGTAGAGGATCATGCTGTGGCTGCAGTCGAGCATCAACACCGTCGCGCACGAGCTCTGGTATTCCCCCTGCACGACCATGAGGTCCTCGTAGTCGACGGCGATGCCGGTGGCGGATCTTCCGCCTGAAGGCGGAAGATCGTCGACGGACCGGCCCTCGGCACGCGTCCGCAGCACCGCATTGAGGATCGTCCCGCTCGCGTCGAGGTTCATCGTGTCGCCGAACTCGTACCGCTTCGACGCGCCGCTCGCCTCGATCCCGGTCGCCATCTCGCGCGTGTCGTGACGCCCGAGGCTGCTCTTGCCCAGCGAGCCGAGCAGATCGCGCAGCGCCCGATACCCGAGGAAGTCGAGGCTCTTGTCGGTGATCTCGAAGCGATACCGCTCGGCGCTGCCGACGCCGGGACCGCCGCCGCGCTCGCGCGCCTCGCGGTCCTGCTCGAGGTCGGGCGGCCCGGTCAGGTAGCCCTGCGACTGCAGCTTCTCGATGATCTTCTCGATCAGCTCGTCGAGCTTCTGCTCCGCACCGTCGGCGTCGCGCCAGTCCTTGCCGAGGAGCCGCTCCAGCGTCTCCTCCGACAGCAGCCCGCCGTTGAGCAGCGCTTCCATGATCGCGTCGTGCAGCGACTGCCACGAGTGCCCCGCCTCGTCGTCGTCGTACGGCGAGCCGTACGGGCTGTCGAACCCGCTCGAGAGGAGCAGGTCCGAGAGCTTCGAGAGAAGCTCCTCGAGATCCAGCTCGTCGAGATCCTCGCCGGTGAACTTCGAGTAGCGGTACCGCACTGGGCCCTAGTTGTAATACTTCTTCTTCTGCCCGGTCACCGGCGCGTCGCGGTCGAGCATCGGATCCGCGGCCATGCGCGGCGTGCGTTTGACCTGTTCGGCGGCCGTGAACTGCCCCTCGTCCGAGCGGCTGATCTTCCGGAGGGCGTAGAGCCCCTCGAGGACGAAGTCCACGGCGGCCGCGACCGCGGGCTCCGGCGCGCGCTTGTCCTTCACCGCGAGGCGCGCCAGTTCCTGCAGTCCCTGCACCTGCGCGGTGCGCGCCAGCAATTCCGCCGCGGGCAGCGTGTCGTCGATCTGCAGACTGCCGCCCAGATCGAACCAGTCGGTGACCTGCCGCGCGTCCGCCGTCGGGAACCAGCCGTTGAAGACGCCGGCCACCGCGGCGCGAATCAACTCGCGCGCGATGTTGTCCGCCCCCTTCAGCTCGCCTTCGTATTCCAGCTCGAACTTGCCGGTGATCGCCGGCAGCGCCGCGTAGATGTCCGTCACGCGCGGCACCGCGACCGGTTCATCGGCCAGCAGCGCGCGCCGCTCGGCGTTCGAGACGACGTTCTCGAGGAGCGAAATCGGCAGCCGCTGACTCACGCCGGAGCGTTTGTCGATCTTTTGATCCTGCCGCGCCTGGAACGCGACCTCTTCGACGATCTCGCGGACGAAATCCGGAACGGAGACGAGACGATGGTGGGCGTCGCGATCCAGCCATGCTTCCTGCGCGGTGATCTCCATCGCCTGATGGCGCGTCGCCGGATAGTGCGTCCGGATCTCGGAGCCGATGCGATCTTTGAGCGGCGTGATGATCTTGCCGCGCGCCGTGTAGTCCTCGGGGTTCGCGCTGAACACCATCAGCAGGTCGAGCGGCAGCCGGACGGGATACCCCTTAATCTGGACGTCCCCTTCCTGCAGGATGTTGAAGAGCCCGACCTGGAACTTGCCCGCGAGGTCGGGCAGCTCGTTGATCGCGAAGATGCCCCGGTTCGCCCTCGGCACCAGCCCGTAGTGCATCGTCAGCTCGTCGGCGAGGTGCAGGCTCGCGCGCGCCGCCTTGATCGGATCGAGGTCGCCGATCATGTCGGCGATCGTGACGTCGGGCGTCGCGAGCTTCTCGACGTACCGTGCGTCGCGCGGCAGCCACGCGATCGGCAGGTCGTTGCCCGCCTCGCGCGCCCGCGCGCGGCACGCGGCGCACAGCGGCGCGAGCGGGTCGTCGTGGATCTCGCAGCCGGCGACGGCCGGCAATGTTTCGTCGAGGAGCTCGGTGAGCGCGCGCAGGATGCGGCTCTTCGCCTGGCCGCGCAAACCAAGCAGGATGAAGTTGTGGCGCGACAGAATCGCGTTCACCACCTGCGGCACGACGGAATCGTCGTACCCGATGATGCCGGGGAACAGCCGGTCGCCGGCGCGGAGCTTCCGGATCAGGTTCTCGCGGATTTCAGATTTGACGGCGCGGCGCGGCACGCGCCCCGATTCGACGTCTTTGCGCAATTGACCGAGGGTCGGCGCCTGAGGGGACATGTTTCGATTCTAACAGTTCTTACCGGTTCACGGTTCACGGGTTCACGGGTTCACGGTTCTATGCCGGTTCATATGGTGCGGCGAGCCTTGCGGCGAAACTTCGAACCTTGAACCTTGAACCATGAACCATGAACCGGTGAACCGTGAACCGTGAACCGTGAACCGGTAAAATCACGAATCTTGCCCAAACCCCATCCCGCGCTTTCCCTGTCCCGCCCGCAAGTCTTCGCGCATCGTGGCGGATCGAAGCTTCGGCCCGAGAACACGACCATCGCCTTCGACCACGGGCTGTCGCTCGGCGCCGACGGTCTGGAGTTCGACGTCCATCTCTCCCGCGACGGCGTGGTCGTCGTTCACCATGATTCGACGCTGGAGCGGACGACGGACAGGACGGGACCGCTTGCGGCGCTGACGGCCGATGAGCTCGCGCGCGTGGATGCCGCCGCCCGGTGGGACCCGTTCCGCGGCCAGGGCATCGGCGTGCCGACGCTCCGCGACGTGCTGCGGCGGTATCGCGATGCGTGGCTGATCATCGAGCTGAAAGACAACGACCCGGAGCTGGCGCGGCGGACGGTCGACGAGATCCGCGCCGCGGACGCCGCCGATCGCGTCGCGCTCGGAGCGTTCGGCACGCGTGCGCTGCGCGCCGCGCGCGCCTACGAGCCGTCGCTGCTCACCGGCGCGGGGCAGGAAGAAACGCGGCTCGCTCTCTACCTCTCCTGGGTGTACTGGAAAGTCAGGCACCCGCCGTACGACGCGTTCCAGGTGCCCGAGTGGGCCGGGACCACGCGCGTGGTCTCGCCACGGTTCGTCAAATACGCGCACGACGCCGGCGTCGCCGTGCAGGTGTGGACCGTCGATGAGGAAGCGGACATGCGACGCCTCCTGTCGTGGGGCGTCAACGGCATCATCAGCGACCGGCCCGACGTCGCCGTTCGAGTCGTGAAGCATCGCTGACTAGAGCCACAGATGAACACAGATTCGTCGACAAGACTGTAAGAACGCCGCCGATTGCGTGGCCGGCATCCAACCTCGCATGCCCCGACAGCGGTGGGTGGCCACCAAGCCGCTCATTCGAGACTGGTTGCCCGGCTCGCGGACGTGGCCTGATTGGTACGCGTGTTGCGGCACCCGATCGAGGAGGTCGCGGTTCCGATGAAGTCCCTGTTCTCGATGCTCCTCGCGCTCACCCTCTTCGGCACCCCGGTGCACGCGCCGAACAAGCACTGGCACGAGGACAAGGGTCGCGCGCAGAAACACGCGAAGCATCACGACGATGACGATCGCGACTTCGACCACCACGCCGACGGCTGTTATTTCGGGCCCGGCGATGTCCGCGTGATCCGCGAGTACTACGCGCCGCGATATCGCGCGCTGCCGCCCGGGTTGCAGAAGAAGTACCAGCGCACGGGACATCTTCCTCCGGGCTGGCAAAAGAAGCTGGAACCGCTGCCGGTCGTCGTCGAGCGGCGTCTGATCGTGCTGCCGCCTCAGTACCGCCGCGGAGTCATGGACGGCTACGTCGTCGTGTACGAACCCCGCACGCAGGTCATCATCGACATCGTCGCGGTGCTCTAGCTGAAGTGGTGAGTTGGTGAGTTGGTGAGTTGTTGCCGTAGCCGGCGTCAATTCACGAATTCACGAATTCACGAATTCACCAATTCACCAATTGCCGTGCGGTGCCGAATCTCGGCTCGATGTCCACCGGCACCCCCTCGAGCCTGTCGAGCACGCGTCTGACCTCGGGCCGCACCACGCCGCCCTCGAGCAACTGCTTCGCCTTCGCGTAGTTCCCTTCCGCCTGGAGCGTCATGATCTCGCGCGTCAGCGCTTCGACCGCGCCGCCGATCTTCGCGTCGTCCACCGAGAACGTGCCGTCGGGCCGCGCGACGAATGCGCCGGCGTCGATCAGGTGATTGAGCTGCACCGCGATGCCGCGGCCGTGCGCTTCGTTGACGCCGAAGCGGATCGACCGGAACGCCGACGCGAGGAACGTCGTGTACATCGACTTCGCGATCGCGGGGTCGAGCTGCCGATGGTCCGCCAGATATCTGAGCGCCCAGAGGCCCGAGATGTCCGCCTTCGCTTCCTCGATCGCGCTGTAGGTCTCCTTCAGCTCCTGTCGCACCGTCGTCTGACGGCCGTTCACGGTGATGGCGTGCGGACCGAGCCCGTGCATCAGCTCGTGCATGAGGATGTGCGTGAAGAACGCATCGAACGCGACCTGCGTCTGATCGACGGGCGCGAGCGCGATCTTCGCAATCGGGCGCAGGACGACGTTGAACTTCGCGTCCTGGACGTTTTTCAGCATGACCCGCTTGGCGCCCTTCTCGCGGACGACCCGTTCGTCGTTCGGCAGGTTGTACGCCGCCGTCTGCACGCCGCGGTTCCCGTCGCCGCCGGCGAAGATCTCGTTGACGACTCGGATGGGCGACAGCGCGCCGAGCTTCGGGTTGCGGTACTTCGGATCGATCGGGAGGTGATCCTCGAGCTCCTGCAGATGCGCGCTGAAGGCCTGCAGTTTCCTGGACTCCGCTTCGTCGCGGACGGTGATAAACGCCTCGAACGCGGCCTTGAAGTTGAACCATTCATCCTCGTACACCTCGTACGGGCCGATGGTCGGCTCGATCGCGGAGTCCAGCTCCATCCACGCGACGTCGCTCGCGTAGTAGTCGTTGGAGAGGAACGCGTCGGCGCGCGTGGTGAGGAACTTCTTCAGGGTGGCGTCGCGGGTGAGCTGCGCGGCTTCGCGGAGCAGTCGCGCCGCTTCGGCCAGCTCCGGTTGGTACTCGAGGCTGTACGGGATGGCGACGAACGGTCCTTCCGCCTTCAGGCGGAAGTCTCGCCGGATCGTCATGAAAAAACCGGTGGCTTCCGCTTTCGCATCGCCGCTCAGCGAGTCGATCCAGTTCTGGACGTCCGGCTTGGCGGCGTCGGCGGGATAGAAGTTCGCCGCCTCCGGCTTCGCCGGCGCGCCGGTGACGAAGGGCGTGTTGTGGTCGAGGCGATCCCACGGTCCTTTATTAATGAGGAAGTAGTGCAGCCGCGCGTTCGCCAGGTCGCGCTCGGCGGCGGGCGCCAGCAGCGCGTCACGCGAGAGCGACTGCAGCATCGCGTCGTTGCCGGCCCAGACCTGCTTCAGGAAGATCGCGTCCATGACGCGGGCGGCGGCCACGAGCTTCGCGAGCGCGCTCCGCTCGTTCTCCGGCAGCGCGCCCAGGTCGGCGCCGATGTCGGCCGGCGCGAAGCGCGCGGTCATCGTCTGAAGCTGTGGCAGCGCGGGCGCGGACGGCGATTCCTGCACGGTCGGTTCTCCGGAAACGGCGACCATCGCGGCGGCCACACACATCGCGGCGAGTGGTTTGCTCATCCCTCACTGTACGATATCGAAGAGTCCGGAGCTAACTCGACGGCTGTCGCGTCCGGCCTGCGCGTGTCGCTTCGTCATTCAGCAGGAGGACCGTCGTAGCGCAGCCCTTCCGCCTTCGCATGAAGCTTCGGCGGACCGCCGTAGCCTTGCCCGCCTACGCCCTAAGGGCTCCGGCGAGGCCTCGACGAAGCCTTGTCGGAGTCGGGGCGGAGGCGGTCGGGGCTGCTCGTGATCGACGGCTGTCGCGCGGATCACGAGCAGGGCTGAAAGCCCTGCGCTACGAAGGCGGAGGGCAACGCGTTTACGCCTCTGCACAACCCGGCACGCTGCACGGCGTCCCGCGGCGGCGTTACAATGGAGAGATGGCAGGGCCAACAGGTTCCATGAGGGTGCATCCGCGATGAAGCAAACGGCGCCACGCGACAACGCCGACATCGAAGCCATCGAGCACCGCGAGTGGCTGGAGTCGCTCGATTACGTCATTCAGCAGGGGGACCGCGGCCGCGTCCAGCGGCTGCTGGCGCACCTGCGCCATCACGCGCGCATGAACGGCGTCGCGCTGCCGTTCAGCGCGGTCACCGCCTACGTCAACACGATCCGGCCGGAAGACGAGACGCCGCTCCCCGGCAGCCAGGAGATCGAGCGCCGCATCAAGAGCCTGATCCGCTGGAACGCGATGGCGATGGTCGTGCGCGCCAACCGCGTCTCGGACGGCATCGGCGGCCACATCTCGACGTACGCATCGGCCGCGACGCTGTACGAGGTGGGCTTCAATCACTTCTTCCGCGGCAAGGGGCGTGACGGCGACGGCGACATGATTTATTTCCAGGGACACGCGTCTCCCGGCATCTACGCGCGCGCGTTCCTCGAAGGACGGCTGTCCGCCGAAAAGCTGGAGAACTTCCGTCACGAGCTGCGGCCCGGCGGCGGGCTCTCGTCGTACCCGCATCCGTGGCTGATGCCGGACTTCTGGGAATTCCCGACGGTGTCGATGGGCCTCGGCCCCATCATGTCGATCTACCAGGCGCGCTTCTCGCGCTATCTCGAAGATCGCGGCTTGAAGAAGCATTCGTCGGCGAGAGTGTGGACGTTCGTCGGCGACGGGGAGACCGACGAGCCGGAAACGCTCGGTGCCATCAGCCTCGCCGCGCGCGAGAAACTCGACAACCTGATCTGGGTCGTCAACTGCAACCTGCAGCGGCTGGACGGGCCCGTCCGCGGCAACGGTCAGATCATCCAGGAGCTCGAAGCGATCTTCCGCGGCGCGGGCTGGAACGTGATCAAGGTGCTCTGGGGCAGCGACTGGGATCCGCTGCTCGCCAAGGATCACGACGGCCTCCTGGCGCGGCGCATGGGAGAGATCGTCGACGGCCAGTATCAGAAGTACGCCGTCGAGTCCGGCGCGTACCTGCGCGAGCACTTCTTCGGCCCCGTCCCGCGGCTGGCCGAGATGGTCAAGCATTACTCGGACGATCAGCTCAAGCGGCTGCGCCTCGGCGGGCACGACCCGGTCAAGGTGTACAACGCATACAAAGCCGCCATCGACTGCAAGGGGAAGCCGACCGTCATCCTCGCGCGCACGATCAAAGGCTACGGGCTCGGCGAAGCGGGCGAGGGGAAGAACATCACGCACCAGCAGAAGAAGATGAACGATTCGGACCTCCGCTCGTTCCGCACGCGCTTCGGCATTCCGATCTCGGACGACCAGATCGCCGAAGCGCCGTTCTACCGTCCGCCCGAGGACAGTCCCGAGCTGCAGTATCTGCGCGAGCGCCGCAAGGCGCTGGGCGGATTCACCCCGATGCGGTCGGTCCGCGTCGAGCCGCTCCAGGTTCCGCTCGAGGGCATCTTCGAGGAGTTCTACAAGGCGTCGACGACGATGGTGTTCGTGCGGATGCTGTCGAAGCTGCTGCGCGACAAGGAAATCGGCGATCTCATCGTCCCGATCGTTCCCGACGAGGCGCGGACCTTCGGCATGGAAGCGCTGTTCCGCGCGGTCGGCATCTACAACCACGTCGGCCAGAAGTACGAGCCGGTGGACATGGACACGCTCCTTTATTACAAGGAAGCGACGGACGGGCAGATCCTCGAGGAAGGGATCACCGAAGCGGGGTCGATGTCGTCGTTCATCGCCGCCGGCACCGCGTACGCGACGCACGGCGTCAACACGATCCCGTTCTTCATCTACTATTCGATGTTCGGATTCCAACGCGTCGGGGATCTGGCCTGGGCCGCCGCCGATTCGCGCACGCGCGGCTTCCTGCTCGGCGGCACCGCCGGCCGCACCACCCTCGCGGGCGAAGGGCTCCAGCACCAGGACGGCAACAGCCAGGTCTACTCGCTGTGCTATCCGAACTGCCTGTCGTACGACCCGGCGTACGCGTACGAGATCGCCGTCATCATCCAGGACGGCATCCGCCGCATGTATCGCGAGCAGGAGAGCATCTTCTATTACCTGACCGTGATGAACGAGCAGTACGAGATGCCGGAGATGCCGCAGGGCTCGCGCGACGGCATCCTGAAAGGCATGTACCGGTTCCGCGCCGCGGCGGACCCCGACGCGACGCTGCGCGCGCAGCTCTTCGGCAGCGGCGCGATCCTGAACGAAGTCGTCAAGGCGCAGACGCTGCTCGCGAAGTACGGCGTCTCCGCCGACGTGTGGAGCGTGACGAGCTACGAGGAGCTGTACCGCGACGGCCATGCGTGCGACCGTTGGAACATGCTGCATCCCGGTGAACCGCCGCGCGTCCCGTACGTGACGCAGTGCCTGAAGGACGCCCCCGGCGTCTTCGTCGCCGCCTCGGACTATCTGAAGGTGCTGCCCGACTCGATCGACCAGTGGATGCCGCGCAAGATCCGCTCGCTCGGCACCGACGGGTTCGGCCGCAGCGAAGACCGCGCCGCGCTCCGCAACTTCTTCGAGGTTGACGCGCGCTTCGTCACCGTCGCGACGCTCGCCGAGCTGTGGCGCGAGGGACAGATCGACGCGTCGGTCGTCAAACAAGCCATTCACGATCTGCAGATCGATCCGGAAAAGAAGAATCCGGCCACCTCGTAGCCCCATGCCTACTGAATTCAAACTCCCCGAGCTCGGCGAGAACGTCACCGCCGGCGACGTCGTCCGCGTGCTCGTCAAGCCCGGCGACGCGATCACCAACGACCAGCCGGTCCTCGAACTGGAAACCGACAAGGCGACGATCGAGGTCCCCTCGTCGGTGAGCGGCACGATCAAGGACGTCAAGGTCAAGACGGGCGACACGGTCAAAGTCGGCCAGACCGTGCTCGTCGTCGAGGACAGCGGCGCGGCGAAGCAGACGACCGAGGCGCGCGGCGACGGCCCCAAGCCGCAGCCGGTCGCCGCGCCGGAAGAAGGTGGACTCAGTCAGAAGGCGCCGGGCCAGCCGGACGCCGCGCCCGGCGAGGCCAGGGGCGAGGGAGCGAACGGCGACGCGCATCGAGCGAGCGAGTGGGAAGTGGACGCGGACGAACCCGAAACGACCGCGGCCGAGCCGGCCGCGGCAGCGGAGACGGAAGCGCCGCCGTCGAACGAACCGTCCGAACCGTCCGAACCGTCGGAACCGTCCGCGCCGTCCGGCGCCGGCGACACGCGCGCCGCTCAGGCCGCGTATCGGCTGCCCGAGGATCACGTCGAAGCGCCGCCGTCATCGAAGCCGAAGCGCGGCGAAGTCGTGGAGATCAGCCGCGGCGCGCGCGCGGCGGCGACTCCGGAGCCCGCGCCCGCGTCGGAAGGCACGCCGCCGGCCGCGGCGCCGTCGGTGCGGCGGGTCGCGCGCGAGCTGGGCGTCGACGTCCGTCAAGTAGCCGGTTCCGGTCCCGGAGGCCGGATTACCGTCGAGGACGTGCAGGGATTCGTCAAGCAGAGCATGGCCACGGGCGCTCAGCCGGCCGCACCGGCCGCGCCCGGCGGCGGCCCCGCGCCGGCCGCGCCCGCGGCGCAGCCGCTGCCCGACTTCGCCAAATGGGGCGACGTCGAACGCAAGCCGATGAGCAACATCCGGCGCAAGACAGCGGAGCACCTGTCCCACGCGTGGACGACGATTCCGCACGTGACCCAGCACGACAAGGCGGACATCACCGCGCTCGAACGGCTGCGCGAGCAGTACGGTCCGCAGGCGGAGCGCGCCGGCGGCAAGCTCACGGTGACGGCCATCGCGCTGAAGGCGATCGCGGCCGCGCTGCGCCGCTTCCCGCAGTTCGCGGCGTCGGTGGACATGGCGCGGTCGCAGATCGTCTACAAGAAGTACATCCACATCGGCATCGCCGTGGACACGGACCGCGGCCTGCTCGTGCCCGTCATCCGCGACGTCGATCGCAAAGGGATCATCGAGCTGGCGGTGGAGCTGTCGAAGGCGTCCGAGAAGGCGCGCGCCGGCAAGCTCTCGCTCGACGACATGTCGGGCGGCGTGTTCTCGATCAGCAACCTCGGCGGGATCGGCGGGACGGCGTTCACGCCGGTCGTCAACTGGCCCGAGGTGGCGATCCTCGGGATCTCGCGCGGCAGCCACGAGCCGGTGTTCGACGGCAAGGTCTTCCAGCCGCGCATGATGCTGCCGCTGTCGCTGTCGTACGATCACCGGCTGATCGACGGCGCCGACGCCGGTTGTGAAACCTCGGCCCTCCGGTCGGATCGCACGCGCGCTCGGCGCCGCCATCATTTGCTCCGCCTCCGCGGCTTCGCTGCACTTCACTCCGGCTCCGCAAACGATGGCGGCGCTGGTCGCGCGCGGTACATAAACCGATGCCTATCTCAACTCAACTGGCCGTCATCGGCGCCGGCCCCGGCGGGTATGCGGCCGCGTTCTACGCCGCGGACCGGGGGCTGAAGGTCACCATCATCGATCCCGAGGACAATCCCGGCGGCGTGTGTCTCTATCGCGGCTGCATTCCGTCGAAGGCGCTGCTGCACGTCGCGGAGGTCATCGCCGAGGCGAAACACGCCGAAGCGTTCGGCGTCTCGTTCGGCGGCGCGAAGATCGATCTCGGCAAGGTGCGCGACTTCAAGAACAAGGTCGTCACGCAGTTGACCGGCGGTGTCGGGCAGGTTGCGTGCGCGGGCTCGCGTCGTTCGTCGATGCGCACACGGTTCAGGTCGACAAGACCGGCGGCGGGGACGAGACCGTCACCTTCGAGCACGCCATCGTCGCCACGGGCTCGCGCCCGGCGACGCTCCCCGCGCTCAATCTTGACGATCCGCGCGTGATGAATTCCACGACCGCGCTCGAACTGCCGGACGTCCCACGGACACTCCTCGTCATCGGCGGCGGCTACATCGGCCTCGAGCTGGGGACCGTGTACGCCGCGCTCGGCAGCCGCGTGACGGTCGTCGAGATGACGGACGGGCTGCTGCCGGGCGCCGACCGCGATCTCGTCAACATCCTCGCGAAGCGCATCGAGTCGATGACCGACGCGGTGCTGCTGAACACGAAAGTGACGGGGCTCAAGGCGCTGCACGGCGGCATCGCCGTGAAGTTCGAGGGTCAGACCGAGCAAAAGGAGAAGACGTTCGACCGCGTGCTCGTGTCGATCGGGCGCAAGCCGAACTCGGCGATTCCCGGGCTCGATCGCACGCGCGTCCAGGTCGACAACCGCGGCTTCATCACCGTCGACGAGGCGCGCCGCACCGCCGAGCCGTCGATCTTTGCGATCGGCGACGTTGTCGGGGAGCCGATGCTCGCGCACAAGGCGTCGCACGAGGGCCGCGTGGCCGTCGATGCCGCGCTCGGCGAGCGCGTGGCGTTCGAGCCGCTCGCGATCCCCGCTGTCGTCTTCACGG
The DNA here is from genome assembly GCA_003223835.1 of Acidobacteriota bacterium. Lineage (GTDB taxonomy): Bacteria > Acidobacteriota > Vicinamibacteria > Vicinamibacterales > 2-12-FULL-66-21 > Gp6-AA38. Next base: position 14,918 of record QHWR01000096.1, read on the forward strand.
ACCCGGAGCTGGCGTGGTGCGGCCTGACCGAGACCGACGCGCAGAAACAGGGGACGAAGATCACGGTCGCGCGCTTTCCGTGGGGCGCCTCGGGACGCGCGATTACGCTCGATCGCACCGATGGCATGACGAAGCTCGTGCTCGATCCCGACAGCGGCCGCGTGCTCGGCATGGGCATCGTCGGCCCGGGCGCGGGAGAACTGATCTCGGAGGGCGTGCTCGCCGTCGAGATGGGCGCGACCGCGCGCGACGTCAGCATGAGCATCCACCCGCATCCGACGTTGTCGGAAACCGTGATGGAATCCGCCGAAGTCTTCTTCGGCCACGCGACGCACGTCTATCGGCCGAAAAAAAAGTAGCTCACAGCGTTCAGCTCGAAGGGGAGCTGTTGTTATCTGTGTGATCCCGATCCCGGGTTGTCTTCTTTCGGTGCGCGCCGGCGTTTCCCCAGACCGGTGTTCCCCTCCCTCGCTCGTTCCTGCTCCACTTTGCACGCGTCGTCGAGCTTCTTGATCTGTTCGACCGCAATCAGCGGGGCAAATCCGTTCGCGGTCGCGCCGCGGGGAAGAACGGTCGACGGGGGCAAGCTGCGATCCGTCGTCGACGATGCGTCCGGAGCCGAGCGGCGAAGCTTCGTCCGATCGTCTGCGCCGCCGCTCGTGCCCATCGTCGAGGCGCCGGTGTCGGTCACCGTGCCTTCAACCTCGACGCGCTTGCCCAGATACGCCTCGAGGTCCTCGCCGCCCGGCGTGAGCCGGACCCACGAGCCGTCGGGGACGAGGCGTCCCTGCGGCATCGACTCGTTCGCGGTCGGCTGTTCCGGGACGCCGGGCGTCACGACGTTCTGCAGCACGTACTGACGGTTGCCGGGCGCTGCCTGCACGCAGCCCTCGAGCTTCACGCGCTGAGGGTTGCCACGGTCCCCGCCGCCGGCAACGCTTGCGCTCCTGCCGCCGCACGCCGCCGCCAGCGCCGCCACGGCGACAGTCGCCGTGATATGCACACCGTGTTTCCGCATCCACGCCTCCCTCACGCCGCTGATGCAAGTCTGGTGAATTCAGCCACGGATTGTAGCCACAGATGCGCGCGGAGTGGGATCAGCCACAGATGGACACAGATTCACACAGATAAAACACAGCATCCAGGAGCGACCTAGGCTCACGCGTCCTTGCGCCTTCGCGTGAGATCTATCTGTGTTCATCTGTGTTCATCCGTGGCTGTGGCTGATCCGATCCGTGTGCATCCGTGGCAGAAACGGTGGCGCGAGCCACCCTGAACACCGCGGCCAGCATCCGTGGCGTCAGCTTGCCGGTATTCGTGTTCTGGCGGCTCGGGTGGTACGACGCGATGATCGTCATCCCGTCAGGCGCGCGATACACGGCGCCGTGCGTGAAGGCGGGCCGCGGACGTCGCCCCGCGCCGCGGCTGGCGAGCAGCCGCCAGGCGGCGTCGAACGCGATCCGGCCGAGGCACACGATCACGCGCAGGTTCCCGAGCGCAGCCGTCTCGTTGACCAGGTGGCCGTGGCACGCGGCGATTTCCTCCGGCGCCGGCTTGTTGTCGGGCGGCGCGCAGCGCACGGCCGCCGCGATGTACGCGTCGGTCAGCGCGAGTCCGTCGTCGGCCCGACGCGACGTCTTGATGTTGGCGAACCCGGCGGCGTGCATGGCGGTCATCAGGAAGTCGCCGGAGCCGTCGCCGGTGAACACGCGGCCGGTGCGGTTCGCGCCGTGCGCGGCCGGCGCCAGGCCCAGCACGAGGACGCGCGCGCCCGGATCGCCGAAACCAGGGACCGGACGTCCCCAGTACTCGTCGTCGCGGTGCGCGGCTTTCTTCGTGCGCGCGACGCCGGCGCAGTACGTGCGCAGCCGCGCGCACCGGTCGCACGCGATGATTTCCCGATGGACCAGCGACAGCGCTCGCGCCGGCGAGCACGCCATCTCAGGCACTCGTGGCCCGGACGGCATCCGCTTGTTCGTGGGCGTGATAGGAGCTTCTGACGAGTGGACCCGATTCGACGTGGCCGAATCCCAGCTCGAGGCCGATGCGCTTCAGTTCAGCGAACTCCGCGGGCGCGTAATAACGCGCCATCGGCAGATTCGCGAGGGACGGGCGCAGGTACTGACCGATCGTCACGATCCCGACGCCGGCCGCGCGCAGATCGCGCAGCGTGTCCACGACCTCGCGCCACTCCTCGCCGAGCCCCACCATCAAGCCGGACTTCGTGGGAATCCGCGGCGCGAATCCGCGTGCGCGCGAGAGGACCTGCAGCGCGCGATCGTAGCGGCCGCCGGGCCGCGCCGCGCGGTAGAGCCGCGGCACCGTCTCGATGTTGTGATTGAGGATGTCCGGACCGGCGTCGAGCACGGTGCGAAGCGCCGTCTCGTCTCCCTGGAAATCGGGAATGAGTACCTCGACGCGGCACTCGGGCAGCCGCGCGCGCGTCTCCCGGATCGTCCGCGCGAAGTGCCCGGCGCCGAAGTCCGGCAGGTCATCGCGATCGACCGACGTGATGACGACGTAATCGAGCGCCATCGCGTGAATCGCGCTGGCGACCTTGACCGGCTCCTGTTCGTCGGGTGCGTGCGGACGGCCGTGGACGACGTTGCAGTAGCCGCAGGAGCGCGTGCACGTGTCTCCGAGGATCATGAACGTCGCGGTCCCGTGGTGCCAGCACTCGCCGATGTTGGGACAGTTCGCTTCCTCGCACACCGTGTGCAGTCCGAGGTCGCGCATCAGTCCCTTCAATCGAACGTAGTTCGGCGAGCCCGGCGCGCGCACCTTGAGCCACTCGGGCTTGGGCTGCCGCGGCAGCTCGTCCGGCCGTTTCCTGCGTCCACGGATGAACGTCACGGGAGCGGAATTCATCGACCCACTCGTCATTATACTAAGCGCGTATGTCTTCACTCGCGATCACCTGGTACGGGCACGCCACGTTCGTCCTCACGTCTCCCGGCGGCAAACGGATCGTGCTCGATCCGTGGCTGAGCGGAAATCCGAAAGCGCCGGCGGGCGCGAAGATCGACAAGGCGGACATCATCCTCGTCACCCACGGCCACTCCGACCACACGACCGACGTCGTCACCATCGCGCGCGCGACCGGCGCTCCCGTCGTTGCGGTGTACGAATTAGCCGGCTGGTTCGGGAGCAAGGGCGTCAAGGACACGCGCGGCATGGGCATCGGCGGCACGACGGACGTCGCCGGGCTGCAGATCTCGATGACGCCCGCGGTCCACACCAGCAGCGTCGACGACGACGGGAAGACGATGTACGCGGGGCTCGCGACCGGGTTCGTCATCCGGATGGAGGATCAGCGCGCGGTGTACTTCGCCGGCGACACGGCGCTCTTCGGCGATATGCGGTTGATCCGCGACCTCTACGCACCCGACATCGCGATCCTGCCGATCGGCGATCACTTCACGATGGGTCCTGACGCGGCGGCGCGCGCGTGCGAGCTGCTCGGCGTCCGGCAAGTCGTCCCGATGCACTACGGCACGTTCCCGGTGCTGACCGGGACGCCGGAGCGGCTGAAGAAGCTGGTGGAGCCGCTGGGGATTGACGTGCTGGTGTTGAAGCCGGGCGAGACCGCCAACTAATGCTGAATGTTGAATGCTGAATGCTGAAGGTTGAATTGCTGAATGCTGAATGCTGATTGAGATCTCGATGATCTTCAATTCAGCACTCAGCCTTCAGCAATTCCATATGCGTCGCGTAGATGCGTCGTATCCGCGGCGCGCATGGGTATCCGATGCGCGCGGCGCATTGCCGCCATGAGAAAACTCTGCGAGACGCGCCTGGCCGGCCTCTTTATCATGCAGCCATGATCAACGGGCAACCCGTGTCGACGCGAACCCTGACGCTCGTGCTCCCCGAAGCCGACTGGCGCGCGCTCCGCGAGGCTGAGCCGGATGCGATCGCGTGGCTGCACGCGCGGATCCGCGAGCGCCTCGCCGCGCCCGAGCCGCCGCCGCTGACCGGCCGTCACATTCCATCGGCCGCGACGGCGGACAACTGGTGGGGGAACGACGACTACTGATCGTCTGATCGTCCGCGCGGCTGAAGCCGCGCGCTAGCGCGGCGCGAGCTTCAACTTCGGCAGGGTGCGCTCGAGCGCATCGAACATCTGCTGCACGAGGCGCGGGACGCGGGGGGCCTTCACGTAGACCCAGCCGGTCTCGCGCACCAGGGTCACCCCGTCGAGTCGGGCGCACGCGAGCTGCCGCGACCGTACCTCCCGCATGATCGCCTGATACGGGACGATTGTCATTCCCATCCCGCTGATCGTCAGCGCCTTCAGAATCTCGACGTTCTCGGTCTCCATCACGATGCGCGGCTGAATCTGCTCGCGGGCGAACAGCTCGTCGATCACGCGGCGCGTGCTGGAGCCCCGCTCGAACAGCACGCACGGCTGCCGGTCGAGATCGCGCGGCGAGACGCGGCGCCGCCGGCCCAGCGGATGTGATGGGTGCGTCGCCAGCAGCAGCTCTTCGCGCATCACCGGCGACTGCACCAGATCCAGGCCGTCCACGGGGAGCGTGAGGAGCGCCACGTCGATGGCGCCGCTCCGCAGCTTCTCCACGAGCTGCGGCGTTCCCCCCGTCGTCAATTTGATCTCGACGCGCGGGTGGCGCTTCCGGAACTCTTTCAGCAGCGACGGGAAGACGTGGAGGCAGACCGTCATGCCCCCGCCGAGATGGATCGTGCCGGTCAGCGTCTGCTGGTGTTCGACGATCCCCGCCGTCGTTTCGCGGATGTCGCCGAGCACGCGGCGGCTCAATTGCAGCAGCGCCTCGCCGGCGTTGGTCAGGCGCACTCTGCGTCCGAGGCGCAGGAACACCGGCTCGTGCAGCTCCTCCTCGAGCAGCAACACCTGACGGCTGATGGCGGACTGCGACACGTGCAGCTGCCGCGCGGCGGACGTGAACGAACCGGTCTCCGCTACGACGCGAATGATGTCGAGCTGTCGCAGGTCCACCGGTGGCATATTGTAGTCGGTGGCGGATGACGGATGACGGATGACGGATGACGGAGGACCGAGGACCGCCCATGCTTCACGATCTTCGCTACGCCGTTCGTCTGCTGCGGCGATCGCCCGGCTTCGCGATCAGCGCCGTGCTGGCGCTCGCGCTGGGGATTGGCTGCCGTATCCGGATCCGGAGCGGCTCGTCCGCCTGTACGAGCGCAACGTGTCGCAGGGCATCGATCGCAGCGAGGTCTCGCCCGGGACGTTCGTCGACTGGCGCGCGCGCAGCCGCACGCTCGAGGACGCCGCGCTGTTCACGTTCAATCAAACGCTTTGGGCGTTCGGCGATCAGTACGACATGGTCGCGTTCTCCGGGGTGTCGCCGGGATTGTTCACCGTGTTGCGCGTGTCCCCGATTCTCGGGCGCACGTTCCGGCCCGAGGCCGACCGGCCGCGTTCGTCCGGCGACGCCGACGAGGTCGTGATCTCGTACGGCCTGTGGCAGCGGCGGTTCGGCGGCGATCCCTCCGTGCTCGGGCGCAGGGTCCTTGTCGAGAGCCGTTTTCCCCTGCAGATCATCGGCGTAATGCCGCGGGGATTCGCATTCCCCGACGGCGTTGACGCCTGGGGCGACCTGCGGTTTGGCAGCTCCGTCAGCGCGACACAGCGTCAGAGGCGCTACTACGATGGCATCGCGCGGCTCTCGCCTGGCGCGACCCTCCGCGACGCGCGCACCGAGCTCGCGGCGCTCTCCGCGCAGATCGAGCTCGAGCAGCCGCGCAGCAACGCCGGCTGGACCGCGCAGGTCGAGCCGCTCGCCGACGAAACGACCAGGAGTCTCCGGCCGGCGCTGCTCGCCTTGCTCGGCGCCGTCGGCGGCGTCCTGCTGATTGGCTGCGCGAACGTCGCGAACCTGCTGCTCGCCCGCGCGACGGCGCGGCGTCGCGAGTTCATGGTGCGCGCCGCGCTCGGCGCCGGCACGGCACGCCTGCTGCGCCAGTGCCTGACGGAGGCGCTCACGCTCGCCGCATGCGGCACGGCTGCCGGCGTCGTGCTCGGATCCTGGATGGTGCGCGCGCTCGTCCGCCTCGCCCCGTCCGACGTGTCGCGGCTCGCGGGCGCGCGGATGAACGGCGCGCTGCTGCTCTTCGCCGCGGCCGTCGGGCTGATCACCACCGTGCTGATCGCCCTGGCGCCGGCGCTGCAGGTCGCCCGAGCGCAGCACGACGTCGGGCTACGGCCCCGGGCGCGTGCGGCGACCGACCGCGCCGCGCGCACGCGACGCGTCCTGATCGCGGCCGAAGTGGCCGCCGTCGTGCTGCTCCTCACCGGCGCGCTGCTGCTCGTCCGGACCTTCGTGAAGCTGCGCGGCGCGGATCTCGGATTTCAAACCGAACGCGTGTTGACCGTTGAAACGCGATGGCCGACGGGCCGCTTCGTGCCGCCCGGCCGTCTCAGGCGCCCGTGGTTCCAGCTCCAGCAGCAAGTGGACGCGATGGTCGCCGCGATCCGATCGGTGCCGGGCGTCGACGCGGCCGGCGTGATCGGCCGCATCCCGCTGGCCGGGGAAGCGGCGAGCGGAAGCCTGTGGCTCACGAATGCCGCGGGCGCCTCGGGACCCAAGCCACCCGCGTCCGCGCGCGATCAGTGGAAGGCGGAGATCGCCGTCGTCACACCCGGGTACTTCGAGGCGATGGGGATCGCGTTGATGCGCGGTCGCCGTTTCACGGATGCCGATCGGTTCACCGAGCCCGAGCTGACCGATCCGCAGGTGCCGCGGCCGGCGGGCGTCGCGATCGTCAACAGCGCTTTCGCGTCGCGATACTTCGGCGCCGAGGATCCCATCGGCCGCGCGGTTTTTGTCTACGACGATCAAACCTTTTCGTCATCGCGCGCGATCGTCGGCATCGTCGCCGACGTGCGGTCGCGCGCCGTCTCGGAGCCGGCCGTCCCGGCGATCTTCCTGCCGCACGGCGAGCATCCTGACGTGTTCCGGCCGACGCTGGTGATCCGATCGGCCCTGCCGCCCGATGCGCTGACCGCGTCCGTCCGCGCCCGGTTGCGGGTGTTCGATCCGGCGCTGCTCCTCTTGCGCGCACGTCCGATGGGAGAGGTGGTCGCGGGCGCGCTCTCGCGGCCACGCTTCAATCTGTTGCTCATCGCCAGCTTCGCGGCCGTCGGGCTCGCGCTCGCGTCGATCGGGATCTACGGCGTCGTCGCGCTGCTCGTGACCGAGCGGACGCGGGAGATCGGCATCCGCATCGCGCTCGGCGCGCGCCCCGCCAACGTGCTGCGCCTCGTCGTGTCGGAAGGCATGGCGCCCGTGGCGCTGGGAGCGGCCTGCGGAGTCCTCGGCGCATGTGTGGCGACACGCGGGCTGCAGTCCATGCTCTACGGAGTGACGCCGCTCGATCCGGTCAGCCTTGTCGCGGCACCGGCATTGCTGGCACTGGTGGCCGTCGTCGCGTGCGTCGTGCCCGCGCGACGCGCGACACGCGTCGACCCCGTCGTGGCGTTGAGGGAAGAATGATGGATGACGGATGGCGGATGGCGGATGAG
>QHWR01000097.1 GCA_003223835.1 Acidobacteriota bacterium
GATCCGGCTGAACGAGATCGTGACGGCGAGCATCCGGCGCCACGCCTCGACGACGTATCCGTACGAGTGCTGCGGCGCGCTGATCGGCAGCAATGGGGAGCGCGACGACACGAACGTGGTCGAGGCGCTGCAGCTCGAGAACGTCACCGAGGAAGGGCCGCGTCAGCGGTTTCTCGTGAGCCCGCGCGAGTACCAGCAGTCGGAAGCCCACGCGCGGCGGGTTGGCGGCGAGCTGATCGGGTTCTACCACTCGCACCCGGATCATCCGGCGGAGCCGTCGCAGTACGACCTGGATCACGCGTGGCCCAACCTGAGCTACGTCATCGTCGCGGTGCGCGGCGGCCAAGCCGCCGACCTGCGATCGTGGCGGCTGCGCGCCGACCGATCCGCCTTCGACGAGGAAAACCTGGGAACCTGACATGCCGACGAAGATTCTGATTCCCACCCCGCTGCGTCCTTATACTGGAAAGAAGGACGCGGTCGAGGCGCATGGCCAGACCATCGGCGAGGCGCTGCGCGATCTCACGTCGCAGTTCGCGGACCTTCGTCCGCATCTGTTCACCGAAGACGGGCGGCTGCGCAGCTTCGTCAATGTCTACGTGAACGACGAAGACATCCGGTACCTGCAGCGCGAGGCGACCGCGCTCAAGCCGGGGGATACGGTCAGCATCGTGCCGTCTGTGGCGGGAGGGGTTGTGACGTTCGAGGATCGCGGCACGCGCAGCGCGGGGCCTGAGCCCCGCGACCTGGAACCGACGCTGACCAACGACGAGGTCAAGCGGTACAGCCGGCACCTGATCATGCCGGAGGTCGGCGTGGACGGACAGCGCAAGCTGAAAGCGGCGCGCGTCCTCTGCATCGGCGCGGGCGGGCTCGGCTCCCCGGTCGCGTTGTACCTCGCCGCGGCCGGCGTGGGCCGCCTTGGCATCGTCGACTTCGACACGGTGGATTTCAGCAACCTCCAGCGTCAGATCCTGCACGGCACGCCGGACGTGGGCCGCTCGAAACTGGCGTCGGCGAAGGACCGCCTCGCGGCGATCAATCCTGAAGTGCGGATCGACACCTACGAGACGCCGCTGACGTCGAAGAACGCGCTCGCGCTGTTCCGCGACTACGACGTCATCGTCGACGGCACCGACAACTTCCCGACGCGGTATCTCGTCAACGACGCATGCGTCCTGCTCGGGAAGCCGAACGCGTACGGGAGCATCTTCCGCTTCGAGGGGCAGGCGTCGGTGTTCGCGTTCCCAGGCGGTCCGTGCTATCGCTGCCTGTATCCCGAGCCGCCGCCGCCCGGGCTCGTCCCAAGCTGCGCGGAAGGGGGCGTGCTCGGCGTGCTGCCGGGCGTCATCGGCACGATTCAGGCGACCGAAACGATCAAGCTGATTCTCGGCGCCGGACAACCGCTCGTCGGCCGGCTGCTGCTCTACGACGCGTTCCGGATGCGGTTCCGCGAGCTGAAACTGCGGCGCGATCCCGACTGCCCGGTCTGCGGCGACCATCCGACGATCCGCGAGCTGATCGACTACGACCAGTTCTGCGGCGTGACGCCCGCCGCGGCGCAGCCGAAGGCGAAGACCGAGCTGCCGCCGGAACTGGAGACCACCGTCGAGGACCTGAAGGCGCGGCTCGATCGCCGCGACGCCGTGTTCATCCTCGACGTCCGCGAGCCGCAGGAATACCAGATCTGCCGCATCGCGGGATCGACGTTGATTCCTCTCGGAGATCTGCCGAACAGGCTCGCCGAGCTGCCGTCGGGCGAGGGCGCGCCCGAGATCGTGGTCCACTGCAAGTCCGGCGCGCGCAGCGCCAAAGCCGTGCGCCAGCTCGTCGATCGCGGCTTCACGCGCGTGCGCAATCTGAAGGGCGGCATCCTCGCGTGGATCGATCGCGTGGATCCGTCGCAAGCGAAGTACTGAATCGATGGAATGGCAACAGACGTTCGTAGCGCAGGCCTTCAGGCCTGCTCGTGATCGCGGATTACGGCGCGATCCGGTGGCCACGGGCAGCCCGGAAGGGCTGCGCTACGGCTGTCGAGGCACGAGGACACCATGTCAGTCACGGATGATCCCCGAACCTTCGGACGCGCTCGTCTGAGCTTCGCCGACGAGGCGGAAATCGACGAGTTCGCGGCCGTGCTCGATCGGTTCGAGCGCGGGGAGATCGGCGCGGATGCCTGGCGCACGTTCCGGCTCGTGCGCGGCACCTACGGACAGCGCCAGCAGGAAGACGCGCAGATGCTGCGCGTCAAGATCCCGCAGGGAATCCTCACCGCCGAGCAGCTCGAGGCGCTCGCCGACGTGGCCGATCGCTACTCGCGCGGCTTCGGGCACATCACGACGCGCCAGAACGTGCAGTTCCATTTCGTGCGGCTGCACGACGTCGAGCCGGCGATGCGCCACCTCGCGGACGCGGGGCTGACGACCCGGGAAGCGTGCGGCAGCGCGGTCCGCAACATCACGGCGTGCCCTTACGCCGGCGTCAGCGGCGACGAAGTGTTCGACGTCACGCCGTACGCGGAGGCGTTGACCCGCCACCTCCTGCGGCATCCGCTCAGCTCGAAGCTCCCGCGCAAATTCAAGATCGGATTCGAGGGCTGCCCCGAAGATCACATCCGGACCGGGATCAACGATCTCGGGTTCCGCGCCGCGATCTCGCCCGAGGGAACGCGCGGCTTTCGCGTGACGGTCGGAGGCGGCACCTCGATTCTCTGCCGCTCCGGCACGCTGCTGCACGAATTCCTTCCGGCAGCCGATCTCTTCGACGTCGCCGACGCGGTGCTCCGCGTCTTCGCGGCCTTCGGCGACTACGAGCACAAGCAGCGCAACCGGCTCAAGTTCCTGATTCGGAGCCTCGGCTGGGACCGCTGGCTGGAGGAGTACCACCGCGCCCTGGCCGGAGTCCGGCAGGACGGCGGCAGCGCGCTGCCGTTCGAGCCGGACGACCCGCCGATTGAGGCGGCGCCGGCGTGGCCGATCCCGCCCGCGCCGCCGGTCACGGACATCGCGGCGCGCGCCCGGAGCGCGCAGCTGCGCGGCCCCGGGATCCGGCCGTCGCTCCTGCCGATGATCGGGGATTCCGAAGACCGCTGGGTCCGCACGAACGTCAAGCGCCAGAAGCAGTCCGGCTACGCGACCGTGAGCGCGACCGTTCCGCTCGGCGACGTGACCGCGGCGCAGATGCGCCTCGTGTCGGATCTCGCGGCCGCGTACAGCGACGGCAGCGTCCGGGTGACGAGCGAGCAGGACCTCGTGTTCCGCTGGGTCCCGGCGTCGCGCGTCCGGTCCTTCTATCGCGCGCTCGTCGCCGCCGGCCTCGGCCTCTCCGGCGTGGGCACGATCGCGGACGTCGGGAGCTGCCCCGGCGCAGAGTCGTGCCGGATCGCGGTCACCCAGTCGCGCGGGCTCGGCCGGCTGCTCGAGGAGCATCTTCGCGCGCGTCCGGACATGGTCGACGCCGCGGGCGCCGCGGACATCAAGATCAGCGGCTGCCCCAACGGCTGCGGCCAGCACCATGTGACCGCGATCGGGTTCCAGGGCAGCATCCGCCGCATCGGCGCCCGCGCGGTGCCGCATTACTTCGTCATGATCGGCGGCGGCGCGGACGAAAACGGCGCCGCATTCGGACGCCTCGTCGCCAAGATCCCCGCGCGGCGCTGCCCCGAAGCGGTCGATCGGCTGGTCGGCATCTACGCGCGCGAACGGGAAGGCGGCGAAACGATGGCGCAGTTCTTCCGCCGCGCCGATCACACGCGCATCAAACAGGCGCTCGCGGACCTCGAGCGCATCACCGAGGCGGACGCGCAGCCGCTCGACTTCGTCGATCTCGCGGAGGAGCAGGAATTCGCGCCGGTCGTGCAGGAGGGGGAGTGCTCCGCATAATCGTCTAATCCCTCGCGGATTCCGCATCCCGGATCCCGCATCGCGCATCCCGCATCCCCCGCCTTTGCCGCGAAGCGGCTTCGGCGGGGCCTCGCCGAAGCTCGCCAGCGGCAGCGCGCGAGCGGAGGCGGGCGCCATCCGTCATCCCGTATAATTCCGCCCCATGCGCACACGCACATTCGCACCCGCCGCCGTCATCGCGCTTGCGGCGTCGACGCTGCCGTTCGCCGCCCAGGAAAAGATCGACCCCGACATCAACGCGAAGATCCGCCAGGAAGAGACGGCGCATTCCCGGATCATGCGCACGCTCCACTTCCTGACCGACGTCCACGGGCCGAGGCTCACCGGCTCGCCGGCCCACAAGGCCGCGGCCGAATGGGCGGTGAAGGAGATGGAATCGTGGGGCTTCACGAACGGACGGCTGGAGCCGTGGGAGTTCGGCCACCCGGGCTGGACGAACGATCACCTCGAGGTGCACATCGTCGCGCCCGTGAAGGACGCGCTCGTCGTCGAGGCGCTCGCGTGGACGCCGGGGACGAACGGCACCGTCACGGCGACGGCGTTCAATCTCGTGACGCCGCAGGGTCCCGAAGCGCCCGCGCCCGCGGGACAGGGCGCCGGGGGCCGCGGGCCGCAGCGGCTCGGTCCGACGCCGGAAGAACTGGACGCGTACCTGAACGGCGTCAAAGACAAGGTGCGGAACGCCGCGGTCCTCGTCGGCAAGCCGATCTTCGTTCCGGTCAACCTCAACGCGCCGCAGCCGCGGCTCTCCGACATCGACGCGAGATGCCGCTACGCGCCCGACGCCGACAAAGATCCCGCGTGCGAGGGGCGTGGGCGCGGCTTCGGTCAGCGCGGCGGCGGCGGACGCGGTCAGCAGCCGCCCGACGGCCGCCTCACGGCGCGCCAGGTTGACGAGCGCGTGGACGCGTTCCTCGTCGAGAACGAGGCGGCCGCGCGCATCAACGACGCCGGCCGCGCGCACGGCCAGATCATCGCGTTCAACAACCGCACGTACGACGTCACGAAGGCCGTGCCCACCGTCGTCATGCGCAACGAGGACTACGGCCGCATCGCGCGGATCCTCGCCGATGGCACGCCGGTGAGCCTCGAATTCAACATCGTCAACCGGACGTATCCGGAGGGGCACACGGCGTACAACGCGATCGCGGAGATCCCTGGCACGGACAAGAAGGACGAGGTCGTCATGCTCGGCGGACACCTCGACTCGTGGCACTCGGCGACAGGCGCCACCGACAACGCGATCGGCTGCGCGGTGATGATGGAGGCGGCGCGGATCCTGAAGGCGATCGGCGTGCGGCCGCGGCGCACGATTCGCGTCGCGCTGTGGAGCGGCGAAGAGGAAGGACTCCTCGGCTCGCTCGCTTACATCAAGGAGCACTTCGGATCGGCGGAGGATCCGAAACCGGAATTCGCGAAGCTCGACGCGTACCTCAACATCGACTCGGGCACGGGCCGCGCCCGCGGGGCCAGCGTGTTTGGCCCGCCGGCCGCCGCCGACATCCTGCGCCAGGCGCTCGCGTCCTTCAAGGACCTCGGCGTCGCCGGCGCGATCACGACGACGAGCCGCCAGACCGGCGGGACCGACAGCACGTCATTCAACAACGCGGGGTTGCCCGGGATCGGATTCGGCCAGGACACGATCGAGTACGGCAGCCACACGCACCACACGAACCTCGACACGTACGAGCGCATCATCGAAGAGGACGTGAGGGCGTCGGCGATCGCGATTGCCGGAACGCTGTATCAGCTCGCGGTGCGCGACGAGATGCTGCCTCGGTTCGCGGCGTCGAAAATGCCACCGCTTCCGTCGCGCGGCGGCGGGAGTGGGCAGCGGTAAACTTCCGCCTGAAGGCGGAAGCCACAATTCATCAAGAAAGAAGAGCGCGCTCCCCGTTTGGATTCTGTGGCTTCCGCCTTCAGGCGGAAGGAGATGACGAGATGCCGACGCTCATCGACAAACCGTCCGTGATCGTGCCGGCCGGCAACAAGCCCAAGCAAATCCAGGAGTACGCGGGACGCGTGAACTCGGGGCACCGGTCCGTCAGCGTGGCGCGGATGATCTCGCCTGAAGGGTGGGAAGAGCCGGGGCAGCGGCCGGATTTCGAAGAGATCACCGTCGTGCTGCGCGGCATGCTGCGCGTGGAGCACACGGGCGGCGCGATCGACGTCCGCGCCGGGCAGGCGGTCGTCACCGCGGCGGGCGAGTGGATCCGTTACAGCACGCCGGAGGCGGACGGCGCCGAATACATCGCCGTCTGCCTGCCGGCGTTCTCGCCCGACACGGTGCACCGCGACGTGTGACTACGAGCCGGCCCCGATTGTCAGGTGGTTGACGACCTTCTTCACGCCCTTCGAGTGGCGCGCGATGTTAACGGCCTTCGCGCGCGACGCGGACGTCGGCACGGTGCCCTTCAACGTCACCACACCGTTGGCCGTGTCCACGTTGATCTTGGACCCGGGCACCCCCTTGGCGGCGAGCAGCTGCGTCTTCACCTCGGTGGTGATCGCTGCGTCGGTGATGACTTCGCCCGTCTTCTTCATCGCGTGCGCCGTCTTTTCCTTCGCCTGCGGAGCCGCCGACGCCGGCGCCGTCATTGTCAGCGTGCTGACGCCGAGGGCGCAGATCACAACACCGACCTTCTTCAGCATGAGCTTTCTCCCTCCAAATCCCGTGCAGCGGGTGAAGAGAGCATCTTCCGTGCCCGCCAGCCGGGCCCAAGCTCGGCCGTTCGTCGTGAGAGGTCCGCGGGGCTCATGCTCAGTGACGCGAACGAGCCCCCCGAATCATTATGCGAGCACGCGGATGACGTCGGAGCGCGTGATGATGAACGTCTTGTCGGTCTTGAAATCCCTGACCAGGACGGCGGGATTCTCGGGCGTGATCATCGTCGCGAGGAGCTCCACCGGCGTCGAGATGTCCGCGAACGGAAACGCGGGCTGCATGATCGACTCGACCGGCTCCTTGCGGACGTCGGGGTTGCGAAGCAGCTCGGAATAGAGGTGGGTTTCGTTCAGCGAGCCGACGAGCCGGTGATCGCGGGTAATCGAGATCTGCGAGAAATCGTGTTCGCTCATCAGCGTGACGGCCGCCTCGACCGGCTGATGGCTTTCGATCGAGAGCAGCTCGCCCGAGAGGCCCGACGCGACGAGGTCGCGCGCCGTCATGCCGGTCTTCTCGATGAACCCCTTCTCGCGCATCCACTCGTCGTTGAACATCTTGCCGAGATAGCGCGACCCATGATCGTGGAAGATGACGACGACGAGTTCGCCGGCGCGGAAGTGGTCCTTGAGCTGGAGCACGCCGGCCATCGCCGAGCCGGGGGAGTTGCCGGCGAAGATGCCCTCCTCGCGGGCGATCCGGCGCGTCATCAGCGCCGCGTCCTTGTCGGTGACTTTCTCGAAATGATCGATGATGTCGAAGTCGACGTTCTTCGGGAGGAAGTCTTCGCCGATCCCCTCGGTGATGTACGGGTAGATCTCGTTCTTGTCGAACACGCCCGTCTCTTTGTACTTCTTGAACACCGATCCGTACGTGTCGATGCCCCACACCTTGATCTTCGGATTGCGCTCTTTCAGATAGCGCCCCACCCCGGTCACCGTCCCGCCGGTGCCGACGCCGACGACGAGGTGATTGACCTTCCCCTCGGTCTGCTCCCAGATTTCCGGCCCCGTTTGCTCGTAGTGCGCCTGCGCGTTCGACAGATTGTCGTACTGGTTGGCCTTCCACGCGTTCGGCACTTCGCGCTCGAGCCGTGACGACACCGAGTAGTACGACCTCGGATCCTCAGGGTCGACGTTCGTCGGGCAGACGATCACCTCGGCGCCGAAGGCCTTGAGCGCGTCGATTTTCTCCTTCGACTGCTTGTCGGTGGTCGTGAAGACGCACTTGTAGCCTTTGACGACCGCCGCGATCGCGAGCCCCATCCCCGTGTTGCCCGACGTGCCTTCGATGATCGTGCCGCCCGGCTTCAGCTTCCCGGCGCGCTCGGCGTCCTCGATCATCTTCACCGCCATGCGGTCCTTGATCGAGTTGCCGGGATTGAAGGTCTCGAGCTTTGCAACGACCGCGGCCCGGACGTCCTTCGCGATCCGGTTGATCCGCACCATCGGTGTCTGGCCGATGGCGTCGAGAATCGTGTCGCCGATCTTCTTCCTGGCGGCGGTCGTTTCCATGCCTCTATTTTAGTGGCTCTAGTGCGCCCATGCGCCGAGGGCGCGGCGGACGGCGACCAGCTCGCCGACGTGATAGGCGTTGTGGTCGAGCACGAGCAGCACCTCGCGCAGATACGTCTGGCCTGTGCCGTGGGGAATCTTCGCGGTCACGTCGATCTTCGGGTCGGTTGCGAGCCGGCCCATGCCGACGCGGTCGCGACGGAAGGCCGCGACGCTCGCGTCCCACGCCGCCGCGTCGGGCGGCTCGGGCGCAGCCGGCCAGTACTCGTCCGGCCACTTGCGCTCTTCGTAATGCGGATTGCGGCAGAAGTCGAGGATGTCCTCCTGCGCGATCCGCAAGTGCTCCAGGATTTCCCACGGCGAGTGCGGCATCCCGTCGGGCCTGCGCCCGCGCGCGTCGCGCGGAAGGCCTTCCACCGCCTTGTCGAAATCGGCGTGCGCCTGCCCCCATGCGAGCGAGGCGCCGATCGCCTTTCTAATGGCGTTTGAAGAACTGGACGGCGCGCTCGTGCTTTTCCGCCGCCGCGCGCGTGCCGAACGTGCCGAGGTTTTTGCGGCGCCCCGTTTTTGCATCTTTCTTCCTCGAGTAGAGACGGTACTTTCCGGATTTGAGTTTGCGGATCATGGGGTCCTCACGAGCAGGCCTGAAGGCCTGCGCTACGACTCCTGTGCTACGACCATTGTGCCGTAGCGCAGCCGTTCCGCCTACGCCAAGGCTTCGGCGGACCGCCGTAGCTTCAGCGAAGGCGGTTAGGGCTGCTCGTGGTCCAGCGAGAGCAGCTTTGCCGCATTGCCTCCAAGGATCGCCGCGCGCTCGGATTCCTCGAGCTTCAGCCTCTCAATCGTCTCGAGCATCAGCGGAATGCTGCCGATCTGGTGCGGATAATCGCTGCCGGCGAGAATCCGATCGACGCCCGCGAACCTGATGGCGAGCCGGACGGCATCGGGATCGAAGTTGACGGTGTCGTAATAGAACGTCCGCAGATAGTCGCTCGGCGGACGCGGGATGTTCGTGCGGCATTCGCTGAACGCGCGATAGCCGCGATCGAGGCGTTCCGCGAGGTACGGAATCGCGCCCCCCATGTGCGTCAGGACCCAGCGGATCCTGGGAAAGCGCTCGACGACGCCGCTGAACACGAGCGACGCGGCCGCGAGCGTCGTGTCGAACAGAAATCCGACGAGCGGCATCAGCCAGTACTCTTTCATCATCTCGACGCTCACCGGATTGGTCGGATGGATGTACAGCACCGCACGAAGGTCGTTCGCCACCTCGTTGAGCGGCCAGAACCGCTTGTCGCTCAATGCGACGCCGTTCACGTTGCTGAAGAGCATCGCGCCGCGCATGCCGAGATCTTCGCACGCGCGCCGCAGCTCTTTCACCGACGCCGCCGGATCGTTGAGCGGAAGCGTCGCGAGCCCCACGAAACGCCGGCCGTACCCGTCCATCGCTTTCTTGATCTCGTCGTTGACGAGCGTCGCGAGCTTCATCGCCTCCTTCGGCTCCTCCACGTGCGTTCCCGGCGTCGTCAGCGTGACGATCTGCGTGTCGACGCCGTGCTCGCGAAGGACGCCGTCGCGATACGCGATGTCGCGATGGCCGCGAACGGCGATGTTGTAGTCCCCCGGATAGTGCAGCCACGGGTTCCCGTCGGCGTCCACCGTGACCTTGACGCGGCTGGACCCGCGCTTCAACGCGTCGAGATATGCGGGCGGATAGTAGTGGTTGTGGAAATCGATGATCGGCATCGGAATCCGCGGCGCGACGGCGGGCTACAGCTCCGCATTACGGGCGACGGCGTGCACGCCAGACAACATATACCGGAATGCCCGCGGCCACGATCAGCAGCCCGATCAGGCTGTCGAGCGGCTGAGCCGCGAGCTGATTGAGCACGATCAACGCGCACGCGATCGCGAAGACGACGGGCAGCAGCGGGACCGGGCGTACGCGGAATGTCGGCGCGTAGCCGCCGCGCCCGCGGGCGAGGATGAGGCCAACGGCGAGCAGGCCGAAGAAGATCCACTCCGTGTAGACGACACGCGTGAAGAGGCCGCGGTATGTACCGGTCAAAACGAGCACGCAGGTCCAGATTCCCTGCGCCGCGATCGCGACGTGCGGCGTCCGAAAGCGAGGATGCACGGCGCCGAACCGCTTGAACAGCAATCCATCCTGCGCCATCGCCAGGTAGACCCGCGGCCCCGCCAGCACGATCCCGTTCATCGCGCCGAACGACGAGACGACGACGAGCGCGGCGATCGCGGTCGCGGCGGCGGAGCCGCCGGCGGCGGCTGCCGCGTCCGCGGCGATTCGCGGCGACGCCAGCACGCGGTCCATCGGCAGCACGAGCACGTACGCCGCGTTGAGCGCCATGTAGATGGCCGTCACCGCCAGCGTGCCCGCGATCAGCGCGCGCGGGATCGTACGCCGCGCGTCCACCGTCTCTCCCATCGAGTAGGTCACCATGTGCCAGCCGCCGAACGCGAACAGGCCGGCCGCGATCGCGAGCAGGAAACTGGCAGCGTCTCTTCCGCCTGAAGGCGGAAGCCACGAATACCACCCGACTCCGTGGGTTCCGCCTTCAGGCGGAAGATCGACCGGCGAGCGCACGTTCCCGTGCGTCGCGACCCAGCCGAAGAGCATCGCCAGCAGCACGACCACCGCGCCGATCTTGATCCACGTGATCCACGCCTGCAGCCCGCTGCCCAGCCGGACGCCGGCGTAGTTGATTGCCGAGAGCGCCACCACGGCCGCGAGCGCGACGGGCCGGGTCGCGTGCTCGTCGAGCGAGACCAGCGGGATGAAGTACCGAGCGAAGACCATCGCGATCGCTGCGATGATGCCGGAGTGCATGCTCCAGAACATCGCCCAGCCCCACAGAAACCCCGCGGCGGGCGAGTACAGCTCGCGCAGGAACACGTAGACGCCGCCGGTCTCGGGAAACGCGGTCGCCAGCTCGGCGCAGATCAGGGCGCCGGCGAGCGTGAGCGCGCCGGCCGCCGCCCACGCGAACAGCATCGTGCCG
>QHWR01000098.1 GCA_003223835.1 Acidobacteriota bacterium
TCTCGGCGGCGGCCGGCAGCGTCACATTGACCGGGGTCACGAGCGTCGCGAGGCTCGGGCCGCTCGTGGCGTCGGCCACGAAGCCGGCCGGCACGTTCGTGTACGGACCGCTGCTTCCGGCGCGGTACTGGAGCGCCACCGGCTGCACCGCGTTGTCGCCAGACCCGTCGACGTCGCGCAGCGTGTACGACACTTGAATCGTCGAGAGCCCCGCCGTCGATACGCTGATGACGATGTGCGGCGCGCGCGCGGTGCCGGAGCCCTGGAGCGCGACGACGGGATTCGCGAGATGGAATTCCGCGACGCCGCCGGTCGTGAGCGTGTTCGGGTTGGTCTGGTTCGCGAGAACGCTGATCGGCGTCGCGGAACCGTCCGCGAGCACCGTCTGCGGATCGACCCCGGTGCTTCCAACCATTCCGTCGCCGCGATATCCGATGATGCCGGGGACGCCGCTCCAGTTGTTGTCGCTGGAAATGAGAGCCGTGTTCGTCCAGTCCTGACCGAACGTCAACGTCTGCGGCGCGGTGTCGGCGCGCGGGGCCGCGGTCAGAGCGAGGAACACCACTGCCAGCACGGCCAACGCGCGGGCACACACCCGGACAGAGCGAATCATGCAGACCTCAGGGGATTGAACGGGTGACCGGAATTCGCATTCTACCCCGCGTGACCTTGTCTGTCACAGCCCGGCCGCAGACTGGCTACGGAAGGGGATAGATGCAGGTGAGCCGATCACGTATGCGGGGAATCGTCGTGGTGTCTGTACAGCGGAGGGGTCTGCGGCTCGTCAGCCCGGCCGGGACCCTGCGTGGGGCAGAGAAGTATCGCGTCCTCGATTTGCGCCGCCGGCGCGCGCAGATCGTGGCCCGTCATGCGCTCGGATTGCGTTGACTCACGCGACTTTGCCGAGCTTGAGGTCGAGCTTCCGCACGACGATCCGGGCGGGCCGGCGCGCGTCGCACTCGTGCCACCAGACATCGTCGCGAATCCACCAGCCGTTTTCGCCTTGATCGTCGAACAGAACGCCGCAGCGGGCGCACACGTCGTATTCGAGTTTGGGCATTGCCGTACGAACGCAGGGCTGACTCTGCAGCTGAAGCGGCTGTGGGCCGAAGTTGACGGGAAACGGCTGAGCGTTGACGAGTTCGGTTCGGCGCACGAGCGGCTGCTCGGCGAGTACAAGGCGCTCTGGCGAGACGCCTTGATCCTTCCGCGGGAACCGGACCTCGAGACGAGCCTGCTCCGGGAGGTCGCCGCCTACGCGGGACAGTCCGACCTCGACGAGATCCGCCGCCGATGCCAGCACGCGTCTGAAACGCTGAAAGAGCAGTGGGACGCGACCGTCGATGCGGGCGACCACGATTCCGTCGAACGCTTCTACCACGCGAGCGACGTGTACGTGTACGAGCTGATGTGGTGGCACACGCTCGTGGACGACGTGTCGCCGCTCGCGTATGTGACGGCGCTGGACTTCGCCAACCGTCATCGCTGCCGCCGCTATCTGGATTTCGGATCCGGCGTCGGCTCGGGAGCGATCCTCTTCGCGCGGCACGAGTACGCGATCGCGCTCGCGGACATCAGCGCGCCGCTGCTGGCGTTCTCGCAATCCCGCCTCGCGCGCCGCGGCCTGTCTGCGCGGTACATCGGCCTCACACACGAGCGGCTTCCGGCCGCCTCGTTCGACATCGTCACCGCCATGGACGTCTTCGAGCACCTGACGGAACCGGAGGCCGTCGTCGACGCGCTTGCCGACGCGATCGTGCCCGGGGGATATCTGTTCGGTCGTTTTCACGCGGACCCCGATCCCCTGCGCCCGCAGCACATCGTGCTGAATTTCGAGACGACGTTCCGCCGATTACGCGAGCGTGGCTTCGAGGAGGTGTGGCGCGACGAGTGGCTGTGGGGACACCAGGTATTTCAAAAGGGTGCTGGGGGCTGAGTGCACCTAGCCCCCAGCACGATCACGTCATTGATTGTGCGGCACCTTGACGACGCCCGTCTGCACCGTCTTGTTGCCCGCCGCGTCGGTACACGTCAGCGTCAGCGTGTAGACGCGACCGCTGCCGTTCCCCGCGCGCTCCGCGCGCAGGCGCACGTGATGCGAGTCAACGACCTGCCAGTCGGGTGACGTGTTCCCGTCGCCCAGGCCGTTCTGGGCTTCATTGCTCGACACGGTGAGCACGCACGCCGATCCCGCGCAGTTGTCGCCGCCGCCGTAGTTCACCGTCACGTCGACCATCGAGTGGGTCGGCGGCCACAGGCTCGTCTTCGAGAGCGAAAAACCCGTGACCGACGGCGGCTCGTTGTCGACGACGGTGACCGTGGACGTGCAGCTCGAGCTGTTGCCAGCCCCGTCGGTCGCGGTTGCCGTCACGTTCGTGACGCCCGCGTCGAACAGCGAGCCGGAGGGAATGCTGGTCGTCGCGGACAGGGGCCCCGAGCAATTATCCGTCGCGGTCGCGGCGAACGTCGCGGGCGCCTGGCAGGTGCCTGGCACCACGTTCACGACGATGGGCGCGAAGCACGTGATCGCGGGTGCTGTGTCGTCCACCACCGTGACCGTTCCGGTCGCCTGGCTCGCCGCTCCCTTCGTATCGGTCACCGTGAGGAGCACGGTCGTGGTGCCGAGCGGGTACGGGCCGGCGGGCGACTGCGTGATCGTCAACAGATCGCCATCCGCGTCCGACGATCCGTCGTCGATCGACGCGTTGGCGCTGCACGTGCTGTTCGCCGACACCGTGACGTCCTTCGCCTTCGCGACCGGCACGTGGTTCGGCGTCGCGCACGCGGCGCTCCCGATGCACGTGCCCGACACGGTCAGCCGGTACAGCGTGTTCGAGATGGTCGTGGGGACGTCCTCGACCATGACGGCGAAGTTCTGCGCGCCGCCGGGCACGTCGAGCCCGTACGTCCGTACGGTCGAGCTCGCGCCAGCGTCCGCCTTGTAGTTCGCCGACAGATCCGCCGGATTGAACGACGGTCTGTAGGCGGCGCTGAACAGGTTACTGTTCACGGCCTCCAGCAAGACCGCCGCGCATGACGCCGCGCTCTCGCCGCAGGTGCTGAACGCGTAATTGTCGTACTGGTGGTTGCCGGGGTTGGTCGTCCCGGGGAACGTCGCCTTGGGCGCCCCGCAGACGCTCGCGATCCCGTCGCGGAAGTGGCGGACGCCGAGGACGCCGGTCGATGCGGCGACGCCGTCCGACGACGGCGGTGCCGTGGCGTCCATCGTCGTCAGGATCACGTACGGTCCCGGTCCCGTCTGCACCTGGAAGTCCATCGTCGCGGGGCTCGGACCACCCGAGTACGTCACGTTCATCGAGAATTTCGCGAAGTAGGGACACGGTGCGTCGGAAGCAACGGTGAACAGGAACGGCACGCTGTTGACCCCGTCCCCGCCGGACGCGAGATTTCCGTACGGCGACGCTGCCGGCCGCGTGATGAAGATGCCCGGTGTGGACGAGGTCAGCGTCGCCGAGATCGCATTCGCGCTGGAGACGCCGAGATTCTTGAGCTGGACGGCAAGCCGCGCGCCTTCGCCGGCGTTCACGACGCCGTTGCCGTTGCCGGGGTTTTCGGTCGCCGTGATGTCGCCGGGGGACAGGAACGCCGTCCCGACCGCGCCGCTCGCGACCAGCGCGCCCTGCGCCATGATGATCCCGACGCCCGAGTCGCGATCGACGCCGGCCGTTTCGATGTCCTGCGCGCTCGCGGCGAGCGCCGCGCGCACCTGTGCCTGCGTGATGCCGGGGGTCGCGGACTTGAGCAGCGCGGCGATCGCGCCGGCGTGCGGCGCAGCAGCCGACGTGCCGAAGAACGGGCTCGGGAATCCGCCGACGCCGGTGACCGACACGCCGTCGGCCGCCGTGATGTCGGGCTTGGTCAGAACGGTCCCGCCTGTAGACGAGACATTCCCGGGCGTAATCGCGTTGCCGTTCCCGTTATAGAAGATGCGGCGCGGACCGTCCGAGCTGAACGTCTCGACGACGTTGGCCGTGCTGAACGCGTTCGGAAACGGTCCGACGGCCGGAGTCGCGGCGACGCCGTACGCGCCGATCGAGTTCACCGTCGAATGGCCGTGCGTCTGCCCCGCGGTGACGAGCTGGAACCGGCCGCGGTTCGCGTTCAGGTGCAGGAAGCGCGGGGCGGCCGCCGCTTTCTTCACGATCACGATGCGCGGGCTCGCGGTATTCTGGTTCACCTGCTCGATCGGATCCTGCGTGCCGTTCTGGATATTCGCTGAGCTGCCGATGACCGCGGTGCCCGTCGCGTTCAGCCGGAACAGATCGTAGTCGTTGCCGGACGCGCCGAGCGGATCCGACCAGTAGAGGCTGACCGGCGCGGCGGTGTTGAACAGCGTCAGATTGTTGAAATTCTGGCCGCCGAAGTTGTGAAGGCGGTTGCCGGCCACGAGTGGTGCGGCCGTGGGTCCGCCGTCAACGAAATCTCCCTCCCAGACGCCAGCCGTGCCGTCGTTGAGGTTGCCGGAGTTGCCGGCCGACGAGAAGTACAGCGCGCCGGCCGCGGTCACGTCCTTGACCGCCTGGATCACCGCGCCGCCGTTCGTCTGTGTCGGGCCGGGCGCGCCGTCCTGGAACGGTGTCTCGACGTAGTAGAACACGTCGTCGACGATGATGTCGCACCCGGCCGTGCGCAGATCGCGGATGTTCTGGGCGAAGCTGGAGATGCTCGTGAGCGCCGTCGCGAAATACAACTGCGCGCCGGGGGCAAGGTCGTGGATGATCTCGAGCATCGCGGTGCCTTCGTCGCCGCTGCCGGTCTGGCCGGCCAACACCGTGACGGGCCCGAGATCGCCCAGCGCCTGGCTCGCCGCGAGGTTGGTCACGCCGTCCGACAGGACGCCGACCTTGATGCCGGTGCCGTCCACGTGGAACGTGCCTCGCGCGTCGTACGCCCGATGCGTCAGGTTGCCTTCCGAGTTCCGGCTGCCCTGACCCGCCGGGATGAACACGGCGTTCGGCTGCGCCGCGTCCTGCCGCGAGGCGGTTCCGCGCAGCAGGGCCTCGAGGTTCGCGCGGTTGAACGCGCGCCGCGCGGCTCGCGTCTGCACCCACTCGTCCCGCGTCATCGCGCGCCCGAACGGCGACGTCATCCGCGACGTCACGGCGTCCTGCCGCGGCTGGACGAACGCGACCTCGGGCATCGCCGCCAGCGCCTCGACGCGATCGACGTCGAGATGAACCCGCAGCGACGACGTTTCGCGTGAGGAGAAGAGCACTTCCGCGCCGAGCGCGCGCACGCGCGCGAGCAGGTCGTCCGTCACGTTCGCCTTCACGTCGAGGATGGCGTGGCCGTCGGGCGCGTACGGCACGTCCGTTTCGACCGTCGGCACGCCCGTCGCGATCGGCCGGCCCGCACGCATTTTCAACTCGTAGATCAACTGCGAGTCGATCTTCTGCTCGGTGGAGCTGCGCGATTCCTTCTCCTGGATGAGCGCTTCGATCTGCGCCAGCGCCTCCGGCGAGATGTCGGCCGCCTGACCGGTGGACTGCTGCGCCGCGCTCGCGCGAAGCCGCGCGCCGGCAAAAACGGCGAGCATCCCCAGCACGATGCCGGCGTACGCCCAGCCGCGATGTCTGCGTGAAGGCTGCCGACGGACTGTGGAAACGTGCTTCATCAGTGACCTCTCTGGGGGCTAACGGACGGTCATGGCGGTCGCCGCCGGCTCGATCGCACGAACGGCGGGGCTCTCGGCCAGCCGTTCGAGCTTCAGGAGCGGCATCCAGGCGACGATCGAATCGAGCGACGGGGTCGTCGTGACGATGCGCCCGCCGAGACGGCGGATCTGCCGCTCGAGCGCCGCCGTCACGTGCGCGCGTACGTCAACGAGCGCGCGTCCGGCATGGTCGATGCGCACGAGCGTGTCGCCGGGCGGCACGCCTTTGCGCTGCGCCTCGCCGCGGCGCCGGTAGATCTCATACAGAAGCTGAGAGTTGATTTTTCGCTGGGCCGGCGTGCGCGCCTCTTTCTCGTCTTGCGGCGCGCCCGGACACACAACGGTCCGATCCCCCGCACCCGACACGGATGCGAGGCAGAGCGACACGACGACGGTGCACACGAGGATCGCCATGGGGAGCGCAGGCTGTTTGAGGACGAGCGCAGAATCCTATACCGGGTGGGGAGTGTTGCGACAGTCTTTTCGCGATATAGATCGAAAAAAGATCGCGGATTGCTATATAAGAGGAGAGAGGCGTGCCAGCGCCGGCCACAATTCCGTAAGGAGTGTCCGTCGTGAAGGCAGCCCGGCTCTCTCCCCTCATTCCTCTCGTTTTCATTCTCATCACGTCGGCGACGACGCTTCGGGCGTCTGCCAGATTGCAGCTCGACAGCCGCTGGCGCACCGCGGACATCGTGGTGGACGGCAAGCAGGGCGACTGGACGTCGGCGTTGACGCCGCTCGGCGATCGACCCGTCTCGGTGGACGCGGTCAATGACGGTTCATTCTTGTATTTGCGCCTGGCGGCGTCCGATCCAGGAACTCGGATGCAGATCCTGCGGCAAGGACTCACCATCTGGTTCGATGGATCGGGGGGCACCAAGAAGACGATCGGAATCCGGTATCCCTTCATCCAGCCGGGATCCGGAGCGAACAACACCGGCGGCGACCGCGGCGGATACGGCGGGTACGGCGGCGGACGGCGTCCGCGCGGCGGCTCCGCGAGCGGCGGCGATCGCGCCGAACCGGAGACGTTCGAGCCGCCCGAGGAACTCGAGGTCCTCGGACCCGGCAAAAACGACGCGCGCATGCTGATGCGCGATCGCGCGCAGGGGATCGAGGTCGCGCTGCAGGTCGATCGCGGCACCCTCGTGTACGAGCTGAAGGTGCCCCTGGCGAAGACCGGCGATCAGCCGTATGCAATCGACGCGGCGGCGGGCAAGACGATCGGCATCGGATTCGAGACGCCGAAGATGGAACGCGAGGCGTCGGAAGGCCGTCGCGGTGGATTCGGCGGCGGCGGCGGATTCGGTGGCGGGATGGGGGGCCGCGGCGGCATGGGACGGCCGCGCGGCGGCGGCAACGGCGGTGGCGCCCGCGCGTTTCAGCCGCCGAAGCCGATCAAGGCGTGGGCGACGCTGAAGCTCGCGGCGCCGGCGTCCGAGTAGGCCGCCGCGCGAGTGTCACGTAAACGCCCGCCGCGACGCCGAAGCCCACGAACCACGCGTAGTCGTACAACGGCCGCATGGCGGGGATGACGAGTCCGCCCCAGGCGGCGGCGCAGCCCGCGGCGGTCGCGACGAGGGCGCTCCAGTGCCAGCCGTGCGCGTACCGATATCGGCCGCGCGTCAGGTACAGGTCCTCGAGCGCGAGCGAATGACGCCGGACGATCCAGTAGTCCGCGATCAGCACGCCCGCGATCGACCCGAGGCCGCCTGAATACCCGAGCAGCCACGAGAAGATGTAGCCCGACGGATCCGCGAGCAGCCGCCACGGCTGGATCACGATGCCCAGGATCCCCGTGATCAGGCCGCCGACCTTGAAGCTGATCACGCGCGGGAACGCGTTCGCGAAGTCGTTCGCGGGGGACACGACGTTCGCGGCGATGTTGACCGCGAGCGTGGCGACGACGGCGGTGAACATCGAGACGGCGATCACGATCGGATCGCCGAACCGTCCGATCAGCTTGACGGGATCCCAGATCATCTCGCCGTAGATGATCGCGGTCGCGCTGGTGATCAGCACGCCCATCGCCGCGAACACGAACATCGTCGTCGGGAGCGCGACGACCTGTCCGACGATCTGTTCGCGCTGGCTGCGGCCGAAGCGCGTGAAGTCGGGCATGTTGAGCGACAGCGTCGCCCAGAAGCCGATCATCGCCGTCAGCGACGGCACGAACACCTTGAAGAACGAGGGGAAGGTCGTGAAGCGGCCCGGTTCGGCGAGCAGCGGCCCCAACCCGTGCGCGCGCCAGACGGCCCACGCGAGCAGCGCCGCCGTCATCACGAGCACGAACGGCGCCGCCCAGTTCTCGACCCGCCGCAGCAAATCCATCCCGCGATAGATGATGTAGATGTTCATGCCCCAGAAGAGCAGGAACGAGATCCACTCCGTCGTCGTGTGTCCGCCGAACCCCGCGCCGAGCAGCGACGGCCAGCCGGGAATGACGCTGGTGAAAAACGTGTTGAGCGCCTCGCCGCCGATCCAGGCCTGGATGCCGAACCAGCCGCACGCGACGAGCGCGCGCATCAGCGCGGGCACGTTGGATCCGATCGTCCCGTACGCCGCGCGCGCGAAGACGGGGAAGGGGATGCCGTATTTCGTGCCCGGGTGCGAGTTGAGCAGGATCGGGATCAGCACGATGGTGTTGCCGAGCAGCACCGTGACGAGCGCCTGCCACCAGTTCATGCCCTCCGCGATCAGCCCCGAGGCGAGCATGTAGGTGGGGATGCAGTGCGCCATGCTGATCCACAGCGCCGCGTAGTTGTAGGTCGTCCACGTCCGCCGCGCGATCGGCACCGGCGCGAGGTCCTCGTTGTAGAGCGGGCTCGCCTGAATACGCGAGCGGTCCGTCAACTCGACGCGGCCATCGGGACGTTCGACCTGCGCCGCGCTCATAGGCCCGCCGGCGCCTGGCTCGGGCCGCGTTTGACGAACCGGCCCGCTCCCTTCTTGCCGACGAACGTGTCGTTCTCGACGATCACCTTCCCGCCCGACACGACGAACGCGGGCGAGCCTTCGACGACGGTGCCTTCGTACGGGTTGTAATCGACGCGCATGTGGAGCGTCGTGACCCCGAGCGTCTGCTTCTTCTTCGGATCGAAGACGACGAGGTCCGCATCGCTCCCGACGGCGACGGTGCCCTTGCGCGGGAACAACCCGAACATCTTCGCGGGCGTCGTCGAGCACACCTCGACGAAGCGGTTCAGGCTGATCCGCTTCTGGCGGACGCCGCCGTCGTGGACGAGCGTCAGGCGCGTCTCGATGCCGGGCGCGCCGTTCGGAATCCTGCTGAAATCGTCCTTGCCCAGGACCTTCTGCTCGCCCATGCAGAACGGGCAGTGGTCCGTCGAGATGACCTGCAGATCGTTCTTCGCGAGCCCCTTCCACAACACGTCCTGGTGCCACTTCTCGCGCAGCGGCGGCGACATGACGTATTTGGCGCCGTCGAACCCCGGCTCCTCGTAATTGTCGTACGACAGGAACAAGTACTGCGGGCACGTCTCCGCGTACGCGGGGAGCCCCATGTCGCGCGCCTGTCTGACCTTCTCGAGCGCGTCGGCCGCCGACAGATGGACGATGTAGATCGGGACGCCGGCCATTTCGGACAACGCGATCGCGCGGCCGGTCGCTTCCGCCTCGGCGCGCGATGGCCGCGTCAGCGCGTGGTACTTCGGCGCCTTCTGTCCTCTCCGCAGCGCCTCCTGGACGAGCACGTCGATGACGCCGCCGTTCTCCGCGTGCATGCAAACGAGCCCGCCGTTCTCGCCCGTCCGCCTCAACGCGCGGAAGATCGTCGCGTCGTCGACCATGAACACGCCGGGGTAGGCCATGAACAGCTTGAAGCTCGTGATCCCTTCGTCGCGGACGAGGCGGTCCATGTCGCCGAGCGCCGCGTCGGGCAGCTCGGTGACGATCATGTGAAAGGAATAGTCGATGACCGCCTTGCCGGCGGCCTTCTTCATCCATTCGTCGAAGGCGTGGCGCATCGACTGGCCGCGGTACTGGATCGCGAAGTCGACGAGACTCGTCGTGCCGCCGAACGCCGCCGCGACGGTTCCGGTCTCGAAGTCGTCCGACGAAGTCGTGCCGCCGAACGGCATGTCGAGATGCGTGTGGACGTCGATGCCGCCCGGCATCACGTAGCGGCCCGCGGCGTCGATCGTGCGCTCGGCCTGAAAGCGGTGCGCGGGGAGGCCGGCGCCGATCGCGGTGATGACCCCGTCGTGGCAGTACACGTCGGCGACGTAATCGTCGGACGCGGTGATGATCCGGCCGTTGGTAATGAGGAGAGACATGGGGGCTCATCTTAATCCGGAAGCGGATGACGGATGATGGGATGACGGGATGACGGCCGTCCGTCATCCGCCATCCGATCTCTCATAAGTCTCGCTTATGCAAATCAAACAATTATTCGATTGACGAATGTCTGCCGGATGCGCCAGACTTCCCGGAGACCGATGCTCCCGGCCACCCTGCGTGTTGCCCCGTCGATCCGCCTATTGGCGGTCGTCATTACGGGCTTCGTCCGAGTCAATCGGACGGCACGCCGGGCCGGATGAGGGCGCACCACCAGCCGCAAGGCCGCTGAGCCACCATCCGGAGCCGGATGGTGGCTTTTGTCGTTTTGGGGGAATCACGACCGATGCGCATCGCCTACCAGGGAGAGCCGGGCGCCTACAGCGAGGCCGCGGCGCTGACGTTCGCGCCGGCCGCCGAGCCGCTTCCGTGCCGCACCTTCGAGGACGTCTTCCAGGCCGTCGAAACGGGACGCGCGTCGCACGGCATTCTCCCGATGGAGAACTCGATCGGCGGCAGCATCCACCGCAACTACGACCTCCTCGTCGAGCACGAGCTGCCGATCGTCGGCGAGGTGGAGCTGAAGGTCGAGCACTGCCTCCTCGCGTATCCCGGCGTCGCCCTCGAGGACATCCGCGTCGTCCACTCGCATCCCCAGGCGCTCGCGCAATGCGAGCGGTTTCTGAGCAGCCTGACCGGCGTCAACCTCGAAGCGGTGTACGACACCGCGGGCGGCGCCAAGCTGATTCGTGAGGGGGAACTGCGGAATGCGGCCGCGATCGCGTCGCGGCGCGCCGCGGAGGTCTTCCAGCTCGACGTTCTCCGCGAAGGGATTCAGGACTTCGACGCCAACATCACGCGCTTCTTCGCGATCGCGCGATCGTCGGCCGTCGAAGGGGCCGACAAGACGTCGGTTGTCTTTGCGCTGGAGGGAAAAGAGCCGGGTTCTCTCTTCAAGGCGCTGAGCGTCTTCGCGCTCCGGAACATCAACCTGACGAAGCTCGAGTCGCGGCCGATCCGCGGACGGCCGTGGGAATACATGTTCTACGCCGACATCGCCGTGCCGCGCGATGACCTGCTGTGCGCGCGCGCGCTGGTGCACCTCGGTGAATTCGCGCGCTGGGTGCGTACGCTCGGAACGTATCGCGCGTGGCGCGAACCATCGAGCCCGGCGCCGACCCGGACGACGCCGGCGGAGACGGTCCGATGAGCACGAACAACGGAAGCGCGTTCATCGTCACGCCCGGCCCGAACCGCGCCGGCGCGCGCTCGATGTTGAAGGCGGTCGGCTTCACCGACGACGACCTGAGGCGCCCGCTGGTCGGGATCGCGAACACGTGGATCGAGATCGGGCCGTGCAATTACCACCTGCGCGACCTCGCCGTCCACGTGAAGCGCGGCGTCCGCGAGGCGGGCGGCACGCCGATGGAGTTCAACACCGTTTCGATCTCGGACGGCATCACGATGGGCACGCCCGGCATGCGCGCCTCGCTCGTGAGCCGCGAGGTGATCGCGGACTCGATCGAGCTGGTCGCGCGCGGCAACGGGTTCGACGCGATCGTGGCG
Source organism: Acidobacteriota bacterium (assembly GCA_003223835.1). Classification (GTDB taxonomy): domain Bacteria; phylum Acidobacteriota; class Vicinamibacteria; order Vicinamibacterales; family 2-12-FULL-66-21; genus Gp6-AA38. Next base: position 11,540 of record QHWR01000098.1, read on the forward strand.
CTCGTCGGCTGCGACAAGACCATCCCGGGCGCCGTGATGGCGCTCGCGCGCCTCGACGTCCCGGGCGTCGTCCTCTACGGCGGGTCGATCGCGCCGGGCCACGTGGACGGGCGCGACGTGACGATCCAGGACGTGTACGAAGCGATCGGCGCGCACGCGGCGGGCGCGATGGACGACCAGGGGCTCCGGCGGCTCAAGGACGGCGCGTGCCCGGGCGCGGGGGCGTGCGGCGGCCAGTTCACCGCCAATACGATGTCTACGGTCTTGGAGTTTCTCGGTATCTCGCCGATGGGCAGTAACGGTATTCCCGCGACCGTAGCGGAAAAAGAAGACGCCGCGTTCAACGCCGGCAAACTGGTGGACGCCATCGCGGTCGTCGCCACGACGGGCGGGTCGACCAACGCGGTGCTGCACCTCCTGGCGATTGCGCGCGAGGCGGGGATCGAGCTCGACCTCGACGTTTTCAACACCGTGAGCGCGCGCGTCCCCCTGCTGGCGGATCTCAAGCCGTCCGGGCGGTTCGTCGCGACCGATCTGCACAAGGCGGGCGGCATGCGGGTGCTCGCGAAGCGGCTCGCCGACGCGGGCGTGCTGCACACGTCGTCGCCTACGGTGAGCGGCCGGACGATCGGCGAAGAGGCGGCGCTGGCGAGCGAGCCGCCGGGACAGGAAGTCGTGCGCCCGCTCAGCGATCCGATCCAGACGACGGGCGGTCTCGTGATTCTGCGCGGCAACCTCGCCCACGACGGCGCCGTGGTGAAGATGGGGGGACACACACGTCCCACGCACCGCGGGCCCGCGCGCGTGTTCGACGGCGAGGAAGCCGCCTTTGACGCCGTGGGCGACGGACGCATCCACGCCGGCGACGTCGTCGTGATTCGTTACGAAGGGCCGCGGGGCGGCCCGGGCATGCGCGAGATGCTCGCCGTGACGGCGGCGCTGGTGGGCGCGGGCCTCGGCGAGTCGGTCGCGCTCGTGACCGACGGACGGTTCTCGGGCGCGACGCGCGGGCTCATGGTCGGCCACGTCGCGCCGGAAGCGGCCGCGGGAGGCCCGATCGCCGCCGTCCGCGACGGTGACGTCATCACCGTGGACGTCACGTCGCGCAGGCTCGCCGTCGAGATCACGGACGCGGAACTGCGCGCGCGTCTCGCGGCGTGGCAGCCGCCGCCGCCGCGATTCCAGACGGGCGTGATGGCGAAGTACGCGCGCCTCGTCTCGTCCGCCGCGCTGGGTGCGGTGACCGGCTGAGAGCTGAGAGCTGATAGCTACTATGAAACGTACTGGCGCTCAAATCCTCTGGGAATGCCTCGTGCGGGAGGGGGTCACCGACATCTTCGGGTACCCCGGCGGCGCGATTCTGCCCGCGTACGACGCGCTCCTCGACTATCCGATCCGTCACATCCTCGCGCGGCACGAGCAGGGCGCGACGCACATGGCGGACGGCTACGCGCGCGCGACCGGCAAGGTCGGCGTCGCCGTGGCGACGTCCGGGCCCGGCGCGACCAACATGGTCACCGGCATGGCGACGGCGATGATGGACTCGTCGCCGATCGTCTGCATCACGGGCCAGGTGGGCAGCCGCCTGATCGGCTCCGACGCGTTCCAGGAAACCGACATCACCGGCGTCACGCTGCCGGTGACGAAGCACAATTACCTCGTCCGCCGCGCCGAGGATGTGGCGCCGGCCGTGCGCGAAGCGTTCTACCTCGCGCGCACGGGCCGGCCCGGTCCCGTGCTGATCGACATCACGAAGGACGCGCAACAGGCCTCGTGCACGTTCGACTGGGACGCCGCGGCACCCAAGCCGCACGGGCGTCCGCCGACGCCCCCGCAGCTCACCGAACACCGCCGCGCGCTCGAATTGATCAACGCCGCGGAGCGGCCGCTGATCCTCGCCGGCCACGGAATCCTGATCGGAAACGCCATGGCGCAGGTCCGCGAGCTGGCGGACCGCGCGCAGATTCCGGTCGCGATGACGCTGCTCGGCATCGGCGCGTTCCCGGCGTCGCATCCGCTCAACCTCGGCATGATGGGCATGCACGGCGAAGCCTGGGTGAACACCGCGATCCAGCAGGCGGACCTGCTGATCGCGCTCGGCATGCGGTTCGACGACCGCGTCACGGGCAACCTGAAGACCTACGCCCAGAACGCGAAGAAGATCCACATCGAGATCGATCCGGCCGAGATCAACAAGAACGTCACCGTGGACGTCGGGATCGTCGGCGACGTGCGCGGCGTCCTCGACCGGCTGCTGCCGTCCATCGCGCCCGGAGACCGCCGCGCCTGGCTGGACTCGATCGACGCGCTGAAGGGTCACTCGGCGGTCCGCGACATCAAGAACCTGCCGGACGAAGGGCATCTCTACGCCGCCCACGTCATCCACGATCTGTGGCACGCGACGAACGGCAAGGCGCTGGTCGTGACCGACGTCGGGCAGCACCAGATGTGGGAAGCGCAGTACTACCACCACGACGTGCCGCGCTCGCTCATCACGTCGGGCGGCCTCGGGACGATGGGCTTCGCGCTGCCGGCGGCGATCGGCGCCAAGGTCGCGCGGCCGCGCGCCGACGTCTGGGTGGTCGTCGGCGACGGCGGCTTCCAGATGACGATGGCGGAGCTGGCGACCATCGTTCAGGAGAACCTGGACATCAACATCGCGATCATCAACAACGGGTATCTCGGCATGGTCCGGCAGTGGCAGGAGTTCTTCTACGAACGGCGCTATTCGGCGACCCCGCTGCTCAGCCCCGACTTCGTGAAAATCGCGCAGGCATACGGGATCAAGGCGCAGTCGGTGACGAAGCGCGCCGACGTCGTGCCGGCCGTGAAGGCCGCGCGCGCCGAGCGGCAGGCGGTGCTGCTGGACTTCGTCGTCGAGCAGGAAGACACGGTGTATCCGATGGTGCCGGCGGGCGCGGACCTCGACCAGATGATCCGCCGTCCGGATCCGACGCCGCTCGCGGACACGGGCGACGAAATCGGCCGCGCGTCGGCGGACCCGACTTCGCCCGCTGACCAGTCGTCGGGCGGCGTCGAGGTCTCGCCAAAGCGCGATCAATTCGGCCGCGCGTCGGCGGATCCGCTCGCCGAAACCGGCGCGGACGTCTGAGAGGGAGCACATGGAAACCACATTTGTCGTGCACGTGGAGGATCAGCCGGGGGTGCTGACCCGCGTCGCGTCGCTGGTGCGACGGCGCGGGTTCAACATCGAGTCGCTGACGGTCGGCCACACGGAGACGCCGGGCGTCTCGCGGATGACCATCGTCCTCGACGTGGACGAGGCGGCCATCGCGCGCATCGAGGCGAACCTCTACAAGCTCGTCAACGTGATCCGCGTGGACAACGTCACGCCGCGCCCGTCGGTCTTCCGGGACCTCGCGATGATCAAGGTGGCGGCCACCGCGGAGTCGCGCGGCGCCATCATGCAGCTGGTTGACGTCTTCCGCGCCCGCGTCGTCGACGTCTCGCCGGACTCGCTGATCATCGAGATCACCGGCACGGAGGACAAGATCGACGGGCTCGTCGAAATGCTGAAACAGTACGGCGTCCTCGAGATGGCGCGCACGGGCCGCGTCGCGATGTCGCGCGGCGCCGACGCCGGCCAGCGCGCGCGCACGGACATCGGCGATGACGACGGCGAGGTCGCGTTGGATGGGAACGTCTCATACTCCGTATGAGACGAATGCCAAATGCTCGATGCCAAATGCCACACGAGGGCAACGGCGAACCGCGCTTTTGGCATTGAGCATTGCCATTTGACATTGACGGTTACGCAGTTTTGAACGTCTGGAGTCATCCGATGGCGAAGATGTATTACGACAGCGACGCCGACCTTTCGTTGATTCGCGGCAAGAAGGTCGCGATCGTCGGGTTCGGATCTCAGGGCCACGCGCACGCGCTGAACCTGCGCGACAGCGGCGTTTCGGTCCGCGTGGGGCTCAAGCCGGCGAGCGCGTCGCGGGTGAAGGCGCAGTCCGCGGGGCTCGCCGTCAGCGACCCCGCCGACGCGGCGGAATGGGCCG